>NZ_JANRHK010000002.1:0-334424 GCF_024733815.1 Bacteroides sp. ET336 | reverse complement strand
CCTGATATGCACCGTCAGGACCATATGCTTCCATAGCCAATGGAACACTTTCTACAGATGATTTTATAATTTTCTGTGACAATTTCGGATTTTTTTCATAAATGGCTAATGCTCCCATTACCAGACCAGCATTACATACCTGATTCCAGTTATTCGTCCTTTTATAGAAACCATTATATCTGTCGTTTTTGGCATGAGTAAAGCCTTTCTCTATAATAGCTTTTTCTATCAAATCCAAAGTTTCTTTTGAAAGAGCATCATATAGCCAATCGTAACCTATAGAAACAGCCATTAACATATCTGCGACATCTAAAAAATGTTGCGGATTCCAATCTTTGAATTTACATACAGTTATTAATTCTTTTTCTGCTCTTTTCAAATATCTCTCATTATTTGTCAATCTATAAGCATATGAAAGATAAAAAACACGTTGAAAAGCTAAATTAGATTTAGCCAGCAGTCTTTTTCCCTGTAAAACATGTTCTACAGGAGGCTCATTTATAGCCTTATTACAATAATCTATAATCGCATTATGTACTAAAGCCATATTAACATCCTCATTAATCATTTTTTCTATTTTTTTTTCTTCATCTGCCTTTAATAGTAAACGCGGATGAGAAGCTATATTATCTTGAGAAAAAACATTAACAGATGATACTATAGTAATAATTGTCAGTAATAATCTTTGTAAAAGCATATTCATATCATATAATAGTTAAACAATCATTCTTTTACAGTAACTTTAAATTTAAATATATCATTTGATGACAAATCAGCCGTAAAACCAACTCTTACAGTTCCTGGGTTATCCTGATCATAATGATGGACAGGTTTATTATCCCATATTTTCAGATTAATATCTATAGGCGCTTCAACGTGAAATCTCATCTTTTTTCCATTTTTAGATAATTCTATTATATTATCCTTTATTATTTTAGCCTGAGCAGATGTAACCATTGTCCACATTATTTCTGCATTATTGTCATTTGTTTGAATTTCATCAATAATATTTAAATCATCATTTCTATCAAGATATACACTTCGTAAGACATTATTTACATCATCACCATACAACGATGTCATATCTATTTTAGCGCCTTTATAATCTGATTTTTGGTAAGTTTCAATAAATTCAGGATTGCCTGTTACCAAATGTTTTTTACCATTTATAGTGATTGTAGTATGACCTGTATTTCCCAAACGGAATACATCCCAACGTTGACCATTTTGTGAGCTATTCCATAAATCAACACCTTCTTTTTCCAATGTATAATATGATTGAAGTCCAAGATCTATAGCCCACCTTTCACCTTTTTTTTCATATACAAAAGATCCGGAATCCATATGTCCATGTGGTATTGATGGTGAACCTGCAACCACACCTAAATAAGAATCGGTTTTATTAGACCAACCACTTCTATATATAAATACTGGTTTAATGCCTTTTCCTGAAAAAAATTTTCCTTTTGGTTCTTTTAAATTAGCTAAATCAATATCTTTAGAAAAAATTAAAATATTTGGCAATAAACGATCTATATCATTGCCAGTATATTTATTCAATCTTTTCAAATAATAACATTCATACCATAGCAATGATGTATCTTTGTTTTTTGATGCAAACCAATACATAGCCTGATTCAAATCAATTTTTCTACCAGAATCACAAAAATTATAACACCATCCAGATGGAGCAGTCATATATAACATAAAATAAGGTGACTTCAAGAAACCATAATTGTCAGACAATCCAAAGTCTGTCCCTAAAGCACTCTCCATTGCAGCCAACATAGTAACTTGAAATCCTGTTCCATATCCCCAATAAGAGAATCCTTCCGGATATATTCCATCAGGAGAATAACTCTCCATAGCCAAAGGAACAGTCTTAACAGCTTTATCTATTATATAATCTGACTTTTCTTTTTCTTCTTCATATATAGCTAAAGCAGCTAAAACCAAACCTGCATTACAAACTTGATTCCAATTATTTGTTCTATCATAGAAACCTCCTATCTCTGCAGTATTAAAAGCTTTCTCAACTATCGCTTTTCTTAACTTCATTTTAACATTTTCAGATAAGTAATCGTAAAGCCAATCATAGCCTATTGCTACAGCCATTGCCATTTCACCAACATCTAAATAATGAGAAGGATTCCAATCCTGAAAATTACACACAGCTAGCAACTCTTGTTTTGCACGCTCTGCATACTTTATATTTTTTGTCATTCTATAAGAATATGATAGAAAATATATTCGTTGTAATGCAATTCTAGAAACAGCCAACAAACGTTTACCCTGCTTTATCCTATTAACAGGAGACTCGCCAATAGTTTTATCAGAATATTTTATTATATAATCATGAACTGTTTTCATCTGTTCATGCTCAATTATCATCATCTTTATTCTGTTTTCTTCGTCTCTTTTCAATAAAAGTCTAGGATGACTTTCTATTGGAAATAAATTATTCACAAAACAAACGAAAATAAATAAAAAAATAAATCTAAACATAATTATTTAATAGTTTCCAATAAAACTTTAAATTCATAATTTGTATTAATTGCAGCTTCATCTATTTCAAATCCAACTCTACAAGTTCCAGGATTATCTTGATCATAATCATGCAATTCATTAGTATCTGTTTTATTATTTCCCCAAATCATTAACTTATAATCTACTTTAGGAGTGATATTAACTGTTAAAGACATTTCATGACCATTTTTAAACAATACTATACCGTTTCCATCAATCCTAGCATCTGTTTGAGAAACCATTTGCCATCTTATTTTTGCATGCTTGCTATTTGTTAAGACACTATCAATAACAATTAAGTCGTTATTACGATTTAAAATTATTTTTCTAATAGCTTTATTTAAGTTATTTGAGAAAAGAGAAGACAAATCTAATTTTGCACCTTTTTCTTCTGCTGTCTCGAATGTCTGAATTATTTGGGGAGCTCCATTTACATTTGGCTTGTCATCATTTATTATTAAAGTAGAATGTCCTCTATTCCCTAAACGAAATACATCCCAACGCTGCCCTGTTTGTGAATAATTCCACAAATCAACACCTTTGCTCTCTAGAGTTGAATATGATTGAAGCCCTAATTCATGAGCCCACCTAACCTGATTTTTCTCAAATAAAAATGATCCTGCATCCATATGTCCATGTGAAACATTTGCAGCACCGCCTACAATTCCCAAATAAACATCATCTTTACTATTCCATCCACCCCTATATATATAAATAGGTTTAACCCCTTCACTAATCCAATAATTACGTTTAGGACTAGACATATTATTTAGATCTATATTTTTTGAAAGAATCAACACATTTGGCAATAATCTATCTACATCATTTTTCAAATATTTGTCCAGATTCAGCAAATGAGAATATTCATGAAATAATAATGATTCATCTTTTAATTTGGAAGCAAACCAAAACATTGCAGACTCTAAATTAACCCCCGTTCCAGAATCTCCATAATTATAACAAAATCCTGTAGGAGTCATCATAAGTAACATAAAATAGGGTGAATGCATAAAATTAATATTATTACACATTCCATAGTCATTAGATAAAGCAGTTAGAAGAGCCTCTATCATAGTTACTTGGAAACCAGTTCCACCACCCCAATAAGTATATCCTTCAGGATAGGCTCCATCTGGTTCAAAGACTTTCATTCCATAATTATTAATAGATTCCAAACTTTTATTTATTGTTTCCTGGGCCATTTGCGGTTGATCCTCATAAATAGCCAAGGCACCTATTATTAATCCAGAATTACAAAATTGGTTCCAATTTGATTCTGAATTATAAAACCAACTATTCTTTGTATTTCTTGCTGGTAATATACCTTTTTCTATTATAGCGTTTCTAATTTTTTTTCTTATTTCACCTGGTAAATAATCATATAACCAATCATATCCGATTGCAACTCCAGTTATCATTTCCGCAATATCCAAAAAATGTTGAGGATTCCAATCTTTAAAATTACATACAGACAATAACTCTTTTTTTGCACGTTCGGCATATTTTTTATCTTCTGTCATCCTATACGTATATGACAAAAAATAAATACGTCTCAATGCTTCCCTAGAAACCGCTAAAAGCCTTTTACCTTCCAAAACTCTCTCTACAGGCTCTAAATCTAATATTTTATCTGATGAATTCAATATATATTGATGTACATTATTAAATTCTTCAGAATTATTTATTAATTGCTTTATATTTTTCTCTTCCCCTTCTTTTAACAATATTCTTGGATGTGAGACTATTTTAACTGTATCTATATCCTGTTTATCACCATTATTATTAAACGTATCATCATTACATGACATACTTAAAATTATAAAGAAAAAAAGAAAAAAATTAAAAACCTTCATATACATATTACTATAAAAAAAACAATTAAAAAGTCCTATAATAAAACAAAGGCTACAAATAAATTATTTATAGCCTTTGTTTTATTATAAAATTTAATAAGCCCACCCTTCTCTTCTTGTAAGATTTGGATTCTTTTGAATTTCAGTCAAAGGAGCGGACCAAGGCCACATATAATCCTCATAATACCAACGTTCTTGAACGATATCACCCCACCAAGATTTACCTCCATTCTCATTCTTTCCTTGAAATTTTGATTCTTTTAACGTACCCCATCTTATTTCATCAAAGAAATTAATAGCCTCAACAGGAAATTCTACCCTTTTCTCATAACGTATCCTTTCAAGCATATCATCCTTACCATTAACTCCATTAGGTCCAGAACCTCCATTAGTCAAAGATGGCATATTAGCACGACTACGAACTTGATTTACCAAATTTATAGCGCCATCAATATCATTCAACTCTGTTAATGCCTCTGCCAATTGTAATAATACATCAGTATATCTAATTAAAGGCCAATCTGTTTCACAATGATCTCTGTCTACTATTGCTCCCTTTTCAAACTCATTATACTTTTTATACATATAAAAAGCAGATGTTCTCTTGTCAAGCCACAAATCACCTCCATCACCACCTTGAGAAATAGCAGGCCATCTTAGCTCTTTACCTTTCTGAACATTATTATTATTATAGTTAGGTCTATAACAATCTATTGGTTCATAAGGAGTTGCAATAGTCTGTTTCAAGCGTGGATCTCTATTATCATATGCTTTTTTAATACGCTCTTCATTACCATCATTCAAATAATACTTATCATATACATCCTGTCCAATTCTATTTATTACTGCTTTTTTCCATTTAGGATCCAAAGTTTCCAGCCCATTTCTACAGAAGAAAACCTCCCTCTGTTTTACTGTTAGTTTATTCCAATCTTCTAACCCTGGAACTTCCTCCCAATTAAATTTACTACCATCACTATTTTGATAATAGTCAACAAAATCAACAGAAGGTTTTATCTCAGTCCAACTATCATAATTATCACGAGCACCTACCATATGTACAATATTATCACAAAATCCAGTCTCAGCATCAAACTGAACGGTAAAGATCATTTCTGGATTTTTTTCATTTTTTTTCGTGAAAAGATCTATATACTTTCCTTGATATAAACTATAACCACAATCTTTCACTTTATTAAAGTCTTTAACTGCTTCGGAATACATTTTTTTCCACATATAAACCATTCCTCTTAAAGCATAAGCAGCACCTTTTGACGGATGACCATAATTTTCTTTTAATGTATTATCTGGGAAATTCTCATTTTCAATACAAAACTTCAGATCATCTAAGACATAGTTCCACACCTCTTCTGCTGAAGATTGTCCTTTTGTACACTCTGCATTAGATATAGGCTCTAAATAAACTGGAACTCCTTGATACAACATATTTAGACGATGATATGACCATGCTCTCAAAAAACGAGCCTCACAATAATACCTTTCAAGCGTATTCTTGTCTAAACCTGCTTTATGAAGATTTGCTATAGCATCATTACATGCATGAATTATGGTATAGCAGAACTGCCATTCCCTTTTAATTTGAAAATCATTAGCACCCTTAGTTGCATTAGTCAACAAAGTTGAAGGACTACTATTTGAATAATAAGCTGTTTGAAAGCTCAAAGATTCTATCCCTTGTCTATTTAAGCCAGATTCTTGACGCCCAAGCTGCGTATTGCCTAAATCCCTACAATAGAATTCATCCATCAAACCATTCATACCTCTTTGGGCTAAATCAGGTGAAGTCCACATCGTTCCACTAGAAATTTGATTATGAGGATTTAAGTCCAAATCTACACACGAACTAAACACACTACAATAAATTGTAGCCATTAATAAATATTTTTTCATATATAACCTCCTAGTTTAATTAAAATGACGCCTGCAGGCCAAAAGTAACTTGAGTCATCAAAGGATATTTAATATCAACACCAGCTTCAGGATCTTGTCCTGGATAATTTGTTATTGTAAGAATATTATCCATTGAAACGAACAAACGAAGTTTACTCAAAAGAATTTTATTTATATACCTTTTAGGTAATGAATAACCCAATTGAATATTTTTCAATTTTAAATAATCTCCACGATACTCATACCAGGTACTTGTAATTGTATTATCATAACCCGTACCAAAAGTATATCTTGGATATTTACCATTAATATTCGTTCTAGGATCATCTGGTTTATCTGGATCATAGAAATAATGATCATCGGCTACATGAAGTGCCAAAGCCTGACCATGTGAAGCTATAGATCTGTTCCATACATTATTCCAATTTAAATGAAAACCTAATGCAGCAACCCATAACATAGAAAAGTCTATACCTTTCCATTCAAATGAAGCATTCAGTCCAGCATTTACAGCAGGAATATTTGAATGACCAGTAAAAGCAAAATCATTTCCATCTCCATAATTACCATCACCGTTTATATCTTGGTAAATTAAATCTCCATACCATAGTTTATCTTTACCAACTGAATTCTTGCCATTAAATTTATAACCAGCATCCATCATTGCTTTAACCCATTCCATATCAGCTTCAGTTCTTATCATTCCATCCTTTGGACCAGCATTAGGATCAACAGTTCCTTCTCCTGAATATCCTGCACCTGTACCATTGTACGGAAATCTCATTGAAGTCTCTCCTAATTCATGGCCTTCACAAATAAGACCACCAAATCCCCCCTGTGTTACTTCACCTTTATTTGTAAAATATTGATCCTTATTACCATCTTTATCATATGTCCAATATTCCTCTAATTTTCCCTTAAATTTCATTACCTTATTTTTATTGAAACCCCAATTAGTTGTAACAGAGAAAGAAAAATCTTCACCAATTTTATCATTATATGTTAAACTAAACTCAATTCCTCTATTTCTTATCTCTGCTAAATTCTGAGTAGATGCTCCAATAGTACCCATAGTTAAATATAAAGAAGGCTTATACAAAATACCATCAGTATATTTATTATAAACATCTAATGATCCAGATAATTTATTTCCCCATAATCCAAAATCTATACCTAAATTTGTAGTAGTTGTTCTTTCCCATTGAAGCAATGAATTCGACAACGTTGTTTGTGCTATACCTTTAACTGGATTACCTCCAATTACAACATTCACAGGAGAATAAAGAGCCTGCCAATCATAATTTCCAGAAGCATTATTACCCATTTGTCCCCACGAAGCACGAATCTTTAAATTGGACAAATTACTAAACTTTTTCATAAATTTCTCTTCAGAAATTCTCCAACCAGCAGATAATGATGGGAAATAACCATATCTGCTTTCTTTTGCAAACCTAGAAGAACCATCTATTCTCAAATTTGCCTCAAATAAATAACGGTCCTTAAATACATAATTAGCACGACCAAAATAAGAACGTAAAGCCCACTCACCAAAACCGCTTCCAGAATTTATCAACAACTCATAAGTTGACAATTCATTAAGAGTCCAATCTGTTGCTCCTTGTTTCTGCACATTAAAATTACTTGACTCATAATGAGTTGTTGTATATCCAAACAAAATTCCTAAATCATGATCTGAATTATTAAAATCAGTATTATATCTAGCCAACAGTTCAGTATTTACTGTTAATGATTTATTAGTAGAATTTGTAATTTTAGCATTTTCCAAAGAAGTAGTAGAATGAGCCTCATTTGTATTATAGTTCCAATCACCATTAGGACGACCATAACTAGATTTATAACCAAAACCAGCTACCATATTTGCTTTAGCTTCAATTGACAATCCCTTAAATGGAGTTATAGCGCCATAAAATGTTCCATTTATATTATAATTCTTATCATAACCATCAGAACCATACATAGAACGCATAATATTATTGGCACCAATAGACTCTTCAGCTTCATTAGCTATCATCCCCCATTTATCAGGTTCTCCAACAAATATTCCAGGAGTTGTAATATATAAATATTTAAAAGCATTGTCAATATTAGCCATTCCTTTATCCTTATATTGTCCAAAAATACGTGTTCCCACTTTTAGCCAATTGAAAGGATCAGCCTCAACATTTGCGCGAAAATTCATTTTTTTAATTCCTGAATTAACACCATAAGCAGAAATCACTCCTCTATTATCTAAATATCCAGCAGACACTAAATATCTTACTTTTTTACTTCCTCCAGAAATAGACAAATTATGCTCTTGTGAGAATCCAGTAGAAAATAATTCATCAAACCAATTGGTGTTAGGGTACACCATATAATTCGGTAATCCATTATCCGCTAATCCATAAGGATTTTGCGCTGCTTCAGCCCATTTTTCTATATTATAATCAGAAAATATTCTATTTGTTCCTATATTATCACAAGCCTCATTTACAAGTGACATATATCTTGAATAATCATTTACAGTTTCAATATTAGTATATGCCTTCTGAACTATACCTGAAAAGCTATAATTTACCGTAGTTTTTTCCTCTGAACCATTTTTTGTTGTTACAAGTATTACACCATTAGCTGCACGAGATCCATAAATAGCTGTTGATCCTGCATCTTTTAATACAGAAATAGAAGCTATATCATTAGGATTTAAAGAGCCTAAATCACATTCCATACCATCAACAATAACCAAAGGAGCGTTGGAATTCAATGACGTATTACCGCGTACACGAATAGTAGCATTATCATCACCCGGTCGTCCTGATCCTTGAGTAACCTGAAGGCCAGCAGACATACCTGCTAGTGATGTACCAACATTAATAATAGGTCGCTTATCTACTTGTGAGGCATAATCTATAGACGATACTGCACCAGTAAGATTTACTTTCTTTTGTACACCGTATCCAACTACAACAACTTCCTCAAGTAATTCTGAATCTTCTTTCATTTTAACAGATAAAAGCTTACCAGAAGTAGCCTTAATGGTTTGTGTCTGGTAACCAACATACGAAATTTCAAGTTCCCCATTACGTGATACATTCAAAGAGAAATTTCCATCAAAATCACTTACCGTACCATTGGTAGTTCCTTTCTCTAATATAGTTGCTCCAATAATTGGTTCTCCGTTATTATCGGTTATTTTTCCAATTACTTTATTATCCTCACTTTTTACCTGTTTAACCACCGGCTGTGCTTTCCTTAAAACAATCTTTTTACCCTGAATTTCATAGTCTAGACCTTGTTGTCCCTTTAATATCTGTTTAATTACTTCCTCTATTGATGCATCACTGACTGATACCGATATACGCTTACTGGTATTTACATCTTTCGATGAAAATACAAATGAATATCCTGTGTCCTTCTTTACGCGCTCCATTGCCTCTTTCACTGTTACATTATTGATTTTCAGTGAAATATCTTGAGAATATGCAGATAAATTTAGGCAAAGCGCTGCCGAGGCTACTAACATAGCCTTACTGAAATATCTCATAATTAAATGGTTTTAGATTTAAACTTTTATAATTTATTTTTCTGAATGGTATAGAATTACTAGATTTGCAATCTATAATTGATGGTGTCTTTCATAAGGTATCTGATTTTATTGAGGAGGATGTGGCCGCATTCTCCTTTATTTTTTACAGACACCCAAATTTATTAACTGGTAGATGTCGTCATAGGCTATAATATTTTTAGGTTATACATAAAGTTAATAATTCTCCAAATATCAATATACTACATACCTATTGTTTTCGTATTTATATTTCATTCTGTTAGTTGATGATATTGTTTCCAATATTTTCTCAATTGAATTGCCTACAATCCTGAAACTGCCATAAAAACGTTGATTTTTCAACGAATCGGCAACTTCTATTTTTACATTAAAACTTCTGGACAACTGTTTGGCTATATCTTCCAATAATAGTTCATCAAAATACAACTCATCTTTTGTCCATAAATTGGAATTGGATGTATTTATCTTGGTTTTTACCATACGGCCTGTTTCTTTAGAAAGAATTACTTTCTCATTAGGCGACATATATACATCTGCAGAAGCAACCAACTCATTTCTCAACTTCACCTTTCCTTCAAGAAGGTTTACTACGACTTCTTCATCATCTTCATAATTTCTGAAATTAAATTTAGTACCCAAAACTGTCAAATCCAATTCTTTTGTACTTATTTCAAATGGTACCTCCTCATTCCTCTTAACCTCAAAATAACCTTCTCCTTCAAGAGTCAGATCTCTATTATCAACACCAAACCCCTGTGAGTAGGTAATTTTTGAACCGGCGTTAAGCCAAACCAATGTACCGTCAGGAAGGTAAAGTTTGGTACGTGCCCCCATTGGCGCTTCTACCACTATATCAGAAAATCCGCTCTTAACAGTTTCCATACCGCCCCAATAACCGGCAAGTGGAAGTAATATAATAAGTATTGCTGCTGCCACACGATAGAAGATCTTCAAGCTGCGCGATTTTGTAAAGCGTTGCTTCTGTTCTTCTGCTATAGTAGCTTTTTCAATGCGGTTCTTAAATCTTTCGAAAGCTTTTTCCTTATCGAAAGAAGTCATACCGCCTGCCACTCCTGATGAAAACCATATTTCTATCTTGTTTCTTACATAAAGACTGTTCTCTGACGACTCCTTACTCCAGGCAACAAGAGTCTTCAAAGACTGAGTATCTATATTTCCTGTAAGATACATAGATATCAGATTATCTATTTCTTCTTTATGTATTTCTTTTCTTTCCATATATTTTATTGGTGGCTTTATAGGTTAGACAAAATAATAGATTTATAGGGTAGTGGAAAAATGAACTTTTTTTCATTTTTCTATAAAAATATATATCAGAATAAGTTTCAGATATTCCGCAAGATGAGTATTAAGATATGCTAATGCGTTCTTAATGTGATATTTAACCGTATTGACAGAGATATTCAATTCTTTAGCGATTTCTTCATATTTTTTTTGTTCAAAACGGCTTTTCTTGAAAACTTTACGACATTCATCTGGCAATGAATTGATACAATGCATCAACTCTTCTTCCAATTCCTGTTCTATCAGGGTTCCCAAAGGATGATTTTCATCGGCAAAAAGTGTATCGAGAAATTCCAGATTATCATCAGAGAGATAGGTGGAAAAGCTGTGTTCTGTACGGTGTGACAATGAATTCAGTTCGTTAAGACAACGGTTGCGTACAGATCTCATCAAATATGCGCGGATAGTATGTGTGATTTCAATATCCGCACGGTGTTCCCAAAGATAGAAAATGGCATCATCCACTATCTCTTCGGCCAAAGAAGTATCATTTAATATCTGATTTGCAAAGCGACATAGGAGTGTATAATAGCGGTCAAATATATGTTTGAACGCCTTTTCATCTCCTTGTCTAAGTCTTTCCAAAATCAGTTCTTCCATAATATTAAAAATTTTTAATCAGACAAATGTACAAAAAATGTTTTACCATTAACCATCAAAAGAAAAAAATATAAAAAAATTAGGATATGCACAAATAGCACATCCTAATTTTAAAATCAATATATATCTATATGTTTTTTGAATTAATTATAACTGTCTACCAAAGAAATAACCTTTAACTGATCCTTGAATACAGACAGAGACAAATCTGTCTTAACATTAACAGTTACTTCTTTTCCTGGTAGCAAGTCAAAATAGTTATCTTCGAAGAAATTGTCTATTCCGGACAGTGACATGAATACTCCACGGGCAAAGACATCTGATTTCAAAGTAACATCATATCCGCCTTCTGCCTTCTTTGCATTCCAAGAAATATCAGCTTTCTCATAATTCATATCTTTCTGTTCGGCTGCATAAGCTACATTGGTATAAGTTTTATCTTTAGTCTTGAATTCTGTATAAATTATCACATCGTTCTTTGACTTGCCTCCCAATACATCATTTATTGCAGATTCAAACACAAGTTCCGAACCGTTTACAGGAGTTTTCAATGACATTGACTTATCATAAACCACATTGCCTTTCATATCCATCACCTTAAGTGAGAAGGTTCCGTTTACTGCTTTCAGATAATCTGATACGATATGAACGGTAAGTTTATCATCTAAAACTACAGGAGATACAAGAATCATATCATATGCTTTCTTTGCAAAATAATGCTGGGCTTTCCAGCGTCCATAATAGTCACGGCTTGCCCATGAAGCTACAGGCCAACAGTCATTGTGCTGCCAGAACAAAGAGCCCATGCAGTAAGGCATATCCCTACGGTGTGCTTCCATTGCTGTCTTTATGGCATCGCCCTGAAGAATCATACCTACATACAGGAAGTGTTCAAAATCCTTTGGTTCATTATAGCTCTTGAGCATATATTCCTTTATACGGTTGTTGGCAAATGAACCGCCGCGCTGATGCGACATCATTACTTCCGAATTAATATCATGGTCTCTCTTTTCCGGAGCATAAAGCTTCACTGATTCATATTCAGGGAACGACTGGAATCCGTATTCAGAAAAGAAACGGCTGCGCTCTGTATTATATTGTGATATAGGATGATTTCCATGCCATACCCCCCAGTAATGAGAATCACCGTTCACTCCGTCCGATTTACCTTCAGGATAAGCCATTGGCGATGAGCCTCTATATCCAGTTCCGCTTCCATACTCTTCTACAACTTCAGGAAGAAGCTTAAAATAAAGTTTGTAGAAATCGTTCCATAACCTGTCGGCATATCCATTGCCCATAGCCTCGTATTTACGCTTCCAACCCCATCCGAACCATGCATCCAGATTTTCATTGTTACCGCACCACAGGGCAATACATGGATGATTTCTCAAACGACGAACGTTATCTATAGCCTCCTGACGTACATTTTCCATAAAAGCGTCATCACCAGGATATAGCGAGCAGGCAAACATAAAGTCCTGCCAAACCAGAATACCGTGTTCGTCGCATAAATCATAGAAGATATCATTTTCATAGATACCTCCTCCCCAAATACGAAGCATGTTCATATTAGCATTCTTGGCATCCAATATTGTACGTTCGTACTTTTCATCAGTCACTCTTGGAAGGAAGTTATCACTAGGAATATAATTAGCACCTTTCATAAAGACCGGCTTTCCATTTAGCTCAAAGTATAGAGTTGTTCCGGCCTCATCTTTATCTTCCACCACTCTCAATGATCTGATACCTATTCTATCATCAACCGAATCCTTAGTTCCGTCACTCATTGCCACTGTAGTGGTAAAATCATACAAGTACGGATCACCCAATCCGTTTGTCCACCAAAGTTTTGGATTCTTTATGGTGTAATCCAAAGTGACCTTATTCATACCCTTTACAAGGTCAACCTTTTTCTGGGATACCACCTTCCCGTCGGCTTTTACAGATACAACAGCTCCGGAAGCATCATCATCGGAAATAATTTCTACTACTGACGAGAGACTGGCTGAAACTGAATTTACTTTATTCTGGATAAGTTGTACGTTTTCTATCCTTACATCATTCCATGCTTCAAGATAAACAGGTCTCCATATACCAGAAGTAACCAATCGTGGCCCCCAGTCCCAACCGTAATGATAGCCTGCCTTACGGGCAAAGATACCGATTTTTCTGTCCAGCAGGCCTCCGTTTTCAGACTGGTCATTTCCGGACTCCAACTGATAAGGAAGAGCTTCCCATTTTGGCATATCTATTTTTATAGGTGAATGGAAATAGACTCTTAATTTATTGTCGCCTTTCTTCAGTATTCCTTTTACATCGACGCTCCATTCCCTGAACATATTGTCGGCTTTAAGAATCAATGAGTCGTTTAGATATACATCGGCGTATGTGTCAAGGCCTTTAAACACAAGACACTGATTTGATGAGTTCAAGACCTTATCTTCTCCGATAATAACAGTTTCGTATATCCAGTCTTCCTTATCCACCCATTGGACAGCCCTTTCATTCAATCTGAAAAAAGGATCGTCTATTATTGCATTGTCCATCAAATCGGTATGAACAACTCCTGGCACAGTGGCATCGTACCAGTTATTCAGTCTTGCCTGTCTGAATTTCCAGCCTTCATTAATATTCTGTCGATAAACATCGGCATACAGATTATTACCTGAAACGACAGCCTGAAGTATTAAAGCTGCAACTAGATTATTTTTTAGAAATCCCATAGTATTATATTTTAATGAATGAAAAATTTAAAATTATAACAAGAGTTTACCCTCCTCTCTCCCTATACTTCTGAGGAGACATCCCTACCTGCTTCTTGAAGAATGTTCCGAAACTGGAAGGATTAGGGAAATTAAACTCATCGGATATTTCCTGCACTGTTTTGTTCGTACTGTCAAGCATTGCCATCGATTTACGGATTATAGCTTTGAATACCAATTCCTGAACTGTATATCCACAGACGGCTTTCGAAAGTCCGGAAAGATACTTCGGAGAAAGAAACAGTTTGTCGGCATAGAACTCAACTCCGCGTTCTGACATGAAATAACGGTCGATAAGTTGGATGAGACGGAGAAATATTTCCGTACGTCTTGCTCCTACAGAATTTCCGGAAAGGAATCTCTTCTGAAATACGGAACAAAGACGATATGTAAGAGACAATAAAAGAAGGCGCTTTTCGTAAACAGGGAAAAAGTCATCCTGTTCCGGCTGTTCTGTTCCGATGAGTGATATATATCCTGCCACATCATCTTCATCGCCGGTATTCCATACACAATGTGTTTCCGGCGACATCTGGGAGTAGAGGTGCACGGAATAAACCATATTCCCGAGAACATCACGTATTGGCGACACCTTATATATAATGATACTTATTTCCAGATTTTCAGACTGACCGGTTATTCGAAAAAAAGAACCTTCATGGATGAAAACGGTCTCACCCGTTTGTGCCGCATAACATTTACCGGAAAGATTGAAATCAAACTTACCGGTATGGCATACAATCAGACCTATACCGAAATTGACGAATCCCTTTTTCATACTTTCCGGAAAATCAAAAACCGGTCCGCCCGATGAACATACATCAGACTGACCGGATATTTTTTCTTCCAGCTTTATTAATCTTTCAGAACTGTTTATCATAAGCCTTTTATTAGTTGACAAGGTATCAGTTACGAGTTGACAAGGTTTCCTTTCATATATAAAAACCTTTGTATTAACTTGTCAACTGAAGCCTTGTATCTAAACAACGGCTAAGTTAGTAAAATTACAGGACTTAGCGGAAAAAATTCACGCTAAGCCGATAATTTCCTCTTGCGATATGGATAAACAAGAACGAAAAGCATTGAAATCATACATCCGTAGAATGTCCAGCCGGACATTTCCTTCACAGCCGAGAGTGTAGCCTGAACCTGTACCTTACCCTTTGTGGATATGGCTGCCATGTTCTCTGCTTCGGTTTCACTCTTACCCTGATAACGCATTCCTCGTACTGTCTGGTCGTACGAAGCGGCATTCTGTGCTTCTACCCTATCTACGTCATGTGCGAAACGTGTGATGTAATGTTGCTGGCGATGCTGAAGCACGTTGGTATAAAGTGAAGTACCAATACATGGTCCTAAAATCATACGTACAGAAAGCATTATACAAATCCAAGTGGACATATATTTGTATGGCATACGCTGATTGGCATGTACAGCGGCAAGAGAATATAACAGCATCATCCCTGTGGAACGGATTATCACCGGATATTTCATCCTCTCATATAGTCCTGCTGTCTGTACTTCGAAATACATGAACAGTGCCGACATTCCTATCAGAAGAAATCCCATTCCGAAAAGGTATTTCAATTTCACTCCTTTTGAACCCAATACTATGGCTATCACCGCTCCTATGAAATATCCCAATATACTCCAGTTGCCTAGGGCGGCGTTCTGCCAGTTGTCAATCTTCATGCCTACTCCGGTGAAGACATTTACAAACATTGAACTGGTGTTGAATATCATCAGCAGAAGAAAGAGTACAATACCCATATTGATGGTACGCAAACGGAACACTTCCATCATGAAATACGGCGAACGTCCGGAAGATTCCATATAGAAGAAGGCTGCACCGAACACCACGGCAAGCACTGTGGAACGGACTATTGTAGGATCGGAATACCAGTCGAGAGTCTTACCGTAAACCAGTACATAGACTATACAGGTCATCATAGCGCTGAAAACTGCTACACTTCCGAACTTGCGGAAATTGATAGGGAAACGTCGGCTGTTATAGCTATGATAAGGCATTGTCACCATTATAATAAGTATGGCTGCAAGTGTCATTCCCATCATATAGTAATACACGTCCTGCCACTGATATTCGTATGCCAGCCATGCAGTGAGCGATGTTCCTATCTGCCCGAGTATCATGAAGAAGAGGTAGATAATAGGCATACTTTTGCTTTTTTCTGCATCAAGGGCATCCCAACCTTCTTCCGTGGTCGGTTCCATTCCGGGAGTGATATTCCTTGTAGCTTCCATTCCGAAAGCGTATTTTATCAGGGTAAAGAGATTCACCATCATGAGCACCATACGGAGGAAACCCATGATAAGGCTGCACAATGCAAGAAGGAAGATACTGTCGGTGACAGCACACACATAACTGAGGATGTACAAGAGTGAGAAACCCACCACGCACATTATCTTCTCACGGCGGATACATACCAGCTGATAGAAGAATGGAGCGAAAGCTGCCATACCTATTGAGGTGACGAACCCTACGAACTGGATATGTTCCGACTGGATTCCCAGTCCACTTGTCATCTCACCGCTGTTGGCAGTATATACTCCGCCCACAGTCAGTATCGGGATGAAAAGCAGTATCAGCAGGATGATACCTACAGGTTTGGGAACCCAATTATAGAATGGATAATTTCTTTGCATATATATAGTTTTTAGGAGACGAGTTGACAAGTTGACGAGTTGACAAGGTTTAGCTTTACTGACCGTCGGTTCCGTCCGGATGGAGAACCTTCTAACAACTTGTAACTAAAGCCTTGTTAACTAAAATCATAATTTTGCTTTCACAATAACCATCATTCCGGCAGCAAGACGTTCATTGTCTTCCTTGCTCAGCCCTTCGAAATCTATTCTTACAGGAACACGCTGACGTATCTTCACAAAGTTTCCGGCTGAATTGTCGGTTGGAACGAGTGAGTATTTTGAACCTGTGGCACCGGATATGGCTGTAATCTTTCCTTTGAATTCCTTGTCGCTGATAGCATCTACCGTAAGTGTAACCTCCTGACCTATATGAAGGTTTTCCACCTGTGTTTCCTTATAGTTGGCTATCACCCATTTCTGTGTATCAGGCAATATATAGGTTATGGTCTGTCCGGCAGAAATGAACTGTCCTTCCTCTATGGCACGGCGTCCCAACTGTCCGTCGCATGGTGCTGTAACCACTGTATATGAAAGATTAAGTTTTGCCATTTCAAGTGCAGCCTGTGCGCGCTGTATGGCAGCTTCCATGTTCTGACGACGGGTTGATACTTCGTTCACTCCAGACATTGCTGCTTCCTGCTGGCGTTTCAATGCCACGAGTTTTTTCTTAGTCGCCTCATATTCTGTCTCTATCTGCTCGAGCTGGATAGGTGTGGCAGCATTTCTCTGAAGAAGGTTTTCGTAACGTTTGCGATCTTTGTCCAGTTTAGCCAGACGGATTTCCACTTCGGAGATTGAAGCCTCATAAACCGAAGCGGAAGCCTTTGTGGTCTGGAGCGTCTGACCTATAACTGATGCTCCTGCCATGGCATCTTTCAGTGCAGCCTCCGCTTCCATCACACGGATACGGTATTCACGGTCGTCGAGAACCATCAGTGTGTCGCCTTTCTTCACAGTCTGATGTTCTGTGAAATACACCTTCTTTATATATCCCGAAGCACGGAGGTTTACCGGCGAGATGTATTGTTCTATCTGTGCGTCATTGCTTGTTTCGTTCAACTTGTAGCTGAAGAACATTACTCCAATCTGATAAAGCCCTATCAGGAGGATTATAATTCCGAATGTACTTGCCAGCATCTGGCGGCGGCGTTGTTTTCTGAGTTTTGCAGCTTGTTGCTCAAGTGTATTTTTCTTTATATCAAGTTCTTTTGTTTCCATATCGTTTTTTATTTGAAGTTATTTATATAGGTGACAAGTTAACGAGTTGACAAGTTAACAAGGAGAGAACCTTCTAACAACTTGTAACTGAAACCTTGTTTACTATTATTTTAATAATGTCTCAAGTTTTCCTGTAAGTTTCAGCATCGTAAGATTATTCACGCGGTAGTTGTAATGTGCTGTCACATAATTGTTCTGTGCCTCACTCATACGCATTTCGTCCTGAAGTACTTCTGTCATTGACGCCACTCCTTCACGATAGCGGTCGGAAGTCACTTCGTAAACATCCTCTGCCAACAGGTAGTTGTCTTTCTGCTTGGTGAAATTGCGGCGGCTGTTCATAAGATCATTAGTGGCGTTCAAATACTGTGTTCTGAAACTTTTCAAGGCATTGTCATACGACAGTTTTGCATTTTCAATGTCAAGTTTCGCCTTTCTTATCTTCGAACGTTTGTCAAGTCCGTCGAATATCGGCACTCTCAATGTCAGGCCTATACCTGATGAGTTATACCATTTGCTTGACGGTCCGTCATGAAACCAGTTCTTCGCCTTATCGGTGAATGCAGAATACATGAAACTTCCGGTAAGCGACAACGAAGGAATATATCCCTGCGAAATCATTTTCTTCTGTTTCTCAGCCAGCGTACTTTGTTTCTTAAGCAATTCCAGTTCCGGCTGACCTTCGTACAGACCGCTCATTTCTACAGGAATGATGCTTTCAGTATCCACCGGAGTGAGTGTGATGTCTGTTTCAGCAGGATAGTCTATCACATATTTCAGCATGTTGATTTGTTGTGTGAGCATTGCCACGGCATTATCATACTGCACCTGAAGGTTTTCAAGATTGATATTTACACGCTTCACATCCACTTCCATTGCCATACCATTGTCGAAGAAAGCTGTGGTAATATCCCTCAGTTCTTCCAGACGGGTGATGTTTTCTTTCACTATGGAAATCTGCTCGGCTGTACTCTGTCCCAGATAATACATCTTTGTGATTTGCATTATCAGATCCTCGCGTGCCTTGTCGTAAGATAGGGTGTTTATTTCGTCCATCATCTTGGTAACCGACATGGCTGTATAGATGGTCTGGTTGTAGAGAGGCATCTGAAGTTGCAGTCCTGCCGATGCGTTATACTGCAACGTCTTTGTCACGTTGTAAGGATTACCGTATGCCGAGCCGTCGGTAACTGAAACGGGAGGGTTAAAATTGTCGTTGAATGATGCCACAGCATTGATTTGTGGTAGAAGCTTGGAACGGTTCTCCGAAATGCTGTGCTTTCCTTTGATAATTTCGTTGCGCTTGGACTGCAGTGTGAGGTTATTCTCAATACCTATCTGCAGACATTCTTCCAGCGTCAACACCTGCTGCGCTCCAAGAGGAAAAAGCGAACAGGCAAAAGCAAAATTGAGTAATAGTCTTTTCATATCGTTTTTCTTGTTTATCCGGCGCAAAGTTAGGATGTTACGCTCAGATAATCGCTACGATATTTTCGCTTTGACTGTTCATATTTTCCCTTTAAAACGAAACTGTCAGATGGGAATTTAATATACACTAAAAATCAATGCAATCAAGCCTCAAAAAAAACGTGCGCACATTCGATTCAAAACGGACGCACGTTCGACCTGAAATGGACGCACGTTTTACCTGAAACTTGCGCACGTTTTTTTAATGGTCAAAAATGGTTATAATTCAGCTTTTTTCAATCGCAAACTGTTAGTAACAACACTTACACTGCTCATCGCCATGGCAGCACTGGCTATCATCGGATTTAAAAGAAAACCGTTTATAGGATATAGGACACCTGCCGCTACAGGGACACCTATTAAATTATATATAAACGCCCAGAACAGGTTCTGGCGGATAGTACGCACAGTATGACGCGAAAGGCTTATAGTGTCTGCAATCTTCTCCAGATTAGATGAAATGATAGTCACCTTTGCAACATCCATGGCGATATCGCTACCTTTACCCATGGCAATACTCAAATCAGCCTCAGCAAGGGCGGCACTGTCGTTTATACCGTCGCCTGCCATTGCCACTACACTTCCCTGAGAACGGAGTGTCATGATAAACTCAGCCTTCTGCTGTGGAGTGACTTCCGACTTATAGTCGTCCACTCCCGACAATCCTGCCATATAACGTGCAGGAGCATCGGCATCTCCGGTAAGCATTACTACTTTTATACCCATACTCTTCAGTCTGGATATTGCCGCAGCGGACGATTCTTTCATCTTGTCAGTTATGGCACACAGGCACAATACCTTTTCATTATCGGCAAACCATATCACTGTCTTACCCTGCGCGGCAAGTGTTGATGCTTTTTCTTCCATATCAGAAGGTATAACAATTCCGCAGGATGAAATCAAACGTCTGTTTCCTGCAATATATGTTTTCCCGTCGCTAATACCTTTTACTCCCTGACCTGTTATGCTTTCAAAACCTGTAATTTCAGCCGGCTCTGTTCCTATACTTTGAACAACAGCCATAGCCAACGGGTGTTCTGAGTGTTTCTCCAGTCCGCACAATATACTTTTGGCATCATCTGTCCCGTTTACCCACATCCAGTCTGTAACCACCGGTTTGCCTTCGGTGATAGTTCCTGTTTTGTCAAGAACTACAGTATCAACATTGCGGGCTATCTCCAGACTGTCGGCATCCTTAATCAGTATTCCCATCTCGGCTCCTTTACCTATACCGACCATAATGGCTGTTGGTGTGGCAAGTCCCAAAGCACACGGACAGGCTACAACCAGCACTGTAACAGCAGCTAGAAAACCATGGGTAAGTCCACTTTCAGAATCCAGAGATACCCAAAGAACGAATGAAAGTAAAGCTATTGATATGATAATAGGGACGAATATTCCTGCCACTTTATCTACAAGTTTCTGGACGGGCGCCTTGCTTCCCTGAGCATCCTGAACCATTTTGATAATTTGAGCCAGAACAGTCTCACTACCGACTTTCTCAGCCAAAAATCTGAAACTTCCCTTCTGGTTGATAGTTCCGGCATAAACCTTTGAGCCTTTCTCTTTCAGTACGGCAACAGGTTCTCCGCTCAGCATACTTTCGTCAACGTATGACGAACCGAAAACTACAGTACCATCTACTGCTATACGCTCACCTGGCTTCACCACTACTGTATCACCAACCATAAGCATGTCAATATCTGTCTCCATCTCCGTACCGTTCCGCATCACTGTCACCTTTTTAGGCTGGAGTCCCATAAGTTTCTTTATCGCTTCGGCTGTATTTCCCTTTGCCCTATCCTCCAATGTACGTCCCAAAAGGATAAAGGCTACTATCATAGATGCCGCTTCGAAATATACATGAGGGGTTATTCCATGACGTAGAAGATAGTCCGGGAAGAACATATTGAACAGACTGAAAAGAAAGGATATACCGGTGCTCAATGCTACGAGTGTATCCATATTTGCGCCACCTTTCGTGAGAAGTTTGAAGGCATTGACGAAAAATCCGTTTCCCAGTCCGAAAACAACTACAGCAGAAAGTACTGCCATTATATGTGAGGCATATGGCATATCGTGAAAGAACATTGCTATCACCGATACAGGAAGAGCAAGGAGTATGGCTAGAAGAGTCTTTATCTTCAATATCTTGTAATGATTTTTGCGTGCTTCCTCCGCTTCTTTCTGCACCTCTTTCTTTTCTTCAATAATAAGGTCGAAGCCTATTTTACGGACAGCTTCCTTCAATTGTTCCGGAGTACATTCGTCAGGATTGTACTCCACAGTAGCCATTGCAGCCGCAAGATTAACAGATGCGCTTATTATTCCGGGTTGCTTGTTCAATGTCTTGTCAACACGGGCCGAACATCCTGCACAACTCATTCCAACTACAGGAAAACTCTTTTTTACGGTTTTCATTGTTTCTATCATTTTTTATACGGATGCAAAGGTATTGATTTTTAAAGACATTATCAGAAAGACAGACTGAGTCATGAAATGAATAGTATTTTTTAACTATTAGCATGACCTATTATCAACGGAATTGCTTAATTTTGAAAATACGAACTTTAAAACTATAGACATTATGAATACTAATCCAGTTTTCAGTCTGAACATTCCTACCAAACTGATGTTCGGATGTGGCGAAATAAAGAATCTTGCCACTGAGCAACTTCCAGGAAAGAAAGCCATGATTGTTATCTCAGCAGGTTCATCAATGCGCAAATACGGTTATTTGGACAAGGTTATAGAACTGCTTAAAGAAAACGATGTGGATTCAATAGTATATGACAAGATACTTCCTAACCCTATAAAAGACCATGTAATGGAAGGGGCAGCCATATGCCGCGAAATGAAATGTGACATGCTTATCGGACTTGGAGGCGGAAGTTCCATTGATTCTGCCAAAGCCATAGCAGTAATGGCATGCAACGATGGCGATTATTGGGATTACATCCAGAGCGGTTCGGGTAAAGGACGTCCTGTAAAAGGTGCATTGCCTGTCATTGCCATACCTACAACAGCAGGTACAGGTACAGAGGTTGACCCGTGGACTGTAATAACAAATACAGAAAAAACAGAGAAAATAGGTTTCGGATGTCAATGCACTTTCCCTAAACTGTCAATAGTGGATCCTGAAATGATGCTTTCTGTTCCACCACAGCTGACTGCTTATCAGGGATTCGACGCTTTCTTCCATGCTTCGGAAGGATTTATTGCAAACTGCGCTACACCTATCAGCGACCTTTATGCACTGGAAGCCGTGAGACTTCTCTATAAATATCTGCCTGTTGCAGTAAAAGACGGACGCAATCTAAAAGCAAGAGCCAAAGTGGCTTGGGGTAGCACTCTAGCAGGACTGGTGGAAGCTACATCAAGATGTGTATCGCAACATGCATTGGAACATGCCATGAGTGCAAAATATCCTGAACTTCCACACGGTGCAGGACTTATCGCACTGAGTGATGCTTATTTCGAGACATTCAAGAATGACTGCATGAAACGCTATATGAAAATGGCGGAAGTAATGACTCAGAAAAAGAGTAACAGACCGAGCGACTTCCTAGAAGCACTTGCTCTGATGAAAAAAGAATGCGGAATGGACAACCTGAAGCTTAGCGACTGGGGCATGAAACCGGAAGATCTGCCTGACATGGTTACCAACGCAAGAGACATAGCCGGAGGATTCTACCGCTTCGATGTCCGCCCACTTACAGACGAGGAAGTTCTGGAAATATATAAGAAATCGTACAAATAAAAAAAACTTTCACAATATCTCCAATACCGATTATGGGATTGGAGATATTTTCATTATTGAGGAAAAGATATATCATAACATAAAACAATGGACTCACTAAAAATCAACAAAGTACAGATCAGAAATCTACAAATCGAAGATTATGACCAGCTGGCACAATCGTTCACACGTGTTTACTCCGACGGAAGCGACGTTTTCTGGACACACAAACAAATAGAAAAACTTATAAAGATTTTCCCGGAAGGACAGATAGTTACAGTGGTAGATGAAAAGATTGTGGGATGCGCCCTGTCAATAATAGTAAACTATGACGACGTAAAGAACGACCACACTTACGCTCAGGTGACAGGTAAGGAAACATTCAACACTCACAATCCGAAAGGAAACATTCTTTACGGTATCGAGGTGTTCATTCATCCGCAATACAGAGGACTGCGACTGGCACGACGTATGTACGAATATCGCAAGGAATTGTGCGAGGAACTGAACCTGAAAGCCATCATGTTTGGCGGCAGAATACCGAACTATCACAAATATGCCGACAAGATGCGTCCTAAGGAATACATAGACAAGGTAAGACAAAAAGAAATCTATGACCCTGTACTGACATTCCAGTTATCAAACGATTTCCACGTACGCAAGGTTATGCGTAACTATCTTCCAAACGATGAGGAATCAAGACACTATGCATGTCTGCTGCAATGGGACAATATCTATTATCAGCCGCCTACACAGGAATATATCAGTCCAAAGACTTCAGTGCGTGTAGGACTGGTGCAATGGCAGATGCGTTCATACAACACACTTGACGATTTGTTCGAACAGGTAGAATTCTTTGTTGACGCTGTATCCGACTACAAGAGTGACTTCATTCTTTTCCCTGAATACTTCAACGCCCCATTGATGGCACATTTCAACAATGAAGCGGAATCGGAAGCAATACGTGGTCTTGCCGCCTATACCGACGAAATACGCGAACGCTTTATAAAACTGGCTATCAGCTATAATATCAATATCATCACAGGAAGTATGCCTCAGATAAAAGAGGACGGACGACTGTATAATGTAGGTTTTCTGTGCCGACGTGACGGTACGACAGAAATGTACGAAAAAATCCACGTCACTCCGGATGAGACAAAGAGCTGGGGACTTACCGGAGGACGTTCCATCAAGACATTTGAAACCGACTGTGCGAAAATCGGTGTACTGATATGTTACGATGTGGAATTCCCTGAACTATCGCGTATTATGGCAGATCAGGGTATGCAGATTCTATTCGTTCCTTTCATGACCGACACACAGAACGCATATAGCCGAGTTAAAGTATGCGCTCATGCCAGAGCCATAGAAAACGAGTGTTTCGTCGTAATAGCGGGAAGTGTAGGTAACCTGCCACGTGTACATAACATGGACATACAGTATGCACAATCAGGGGTATTCACTCCTTGCGACTTCACATTCCCTACCGACGGCAAACGTGCCGAGGCTACTCCGAACACAGAAATGATTCTCGTATCTGATGTAGATCTTGACCTATTGAATGAGCTACACACCTACGGTAGTGTAAGAAATCTGAAAGACAGACGAAACGATTTGTATGAGGTGAAGGTTAAGAAATGAAATTAAAAAAACAAACCGCTATAATCTTCAGACTATAACGGTTTGTTTTTTTATTTCTTTGACAACTCCTCAAGAGTTTTTCCTTCATAATCACATATCGCTTTCTTATAAATCATAGGAATTGGAACAGGTTCCTTGGAAGTCACATCATAACCGACAAGCACTGTCCGACATTGACATTTCAACACACCGCTTGACTTGTTTACCGCACGCTGAAGCAATGTCAAACTTTTATTACCCAAATGAACTACTGTGGTTTCAATAATAAGTTCATCGGAAAAAAACACCGGAGCCATGAAGTCTGCATTTATATTTGCCACAACAACCGCAAATTTATTCCAGTCATGCAAATCGCCAAACACATCCTTGAAATAGGTAGTTTTTGCAAGGTCATATAAAGAGAAATACACAGAATTGTTCATGTGTCCGAACTGGTCAACATCACTGAACCGGATTTGAGCCGGTATTACATGCTTAAAATAGATTTCATCTTCCATACAAATATTCTTATTAGGTTATAATGTTCAAATATAATTCTTTTTTTTGTCATTCGTCCACTAATTGACGGAAATATTAGTAATTTTGCCGTCAATAAAATAAATATTCAATAAAAAATAAAACATTATGGAAAATAAACTTAGTAGAGAAACTCTATGCGTACAGGCCGGATGGCAACCTAAAAAAGGTGAACCGAGAGTATTGCCTATATATCAGTCAACAACTTTCAAATATGAAACAAGCGAACAGATGGCACGTTTATTCGATTTGGAAGAGTCCGGTTATTTCTATACTAGACTTCAGAATCCTACAAACGATGCTGTAGCTTCAAAAATAGCAGCTCTGGAAGGTGGTGTAGGTGCTATGCTTACTTCTTCAGGACAGGCTGCCAATTTCTACGCCGTATTCAATATCTGTGAAGCAGGAGATCACTTTGTATGCTCTTCTACTATCTACGGTGGAACATTCAACCTCTTTGCCGTTACAATGAAAAAACTCGGTATAGAATGTACTTTCGTTGATGCTGACGCCAGTGAAGAGGAAATATCAAAGGCTTTCCGTCCTAACACAAAATGTCTGTTTGGAGAAACTATTTCTAACCCAAGTATCAATGTTCTGGATATTGAAAAATTTGCACGTATAGCTCACAGCCATGGTGTTCCTTTGATTGTAGATAATACTTTTGCTACTCCTATCAACTGCCGCCCATTCGAATGGGGAGCTGATATCGTCACTCACTCTACAACAAAATACATGGACGGACACGCTACTTGTGTAGGAGGTGCCGTAGTGGATAGCGGTAACTTCGATTGGGAAGCAAACGCCGAAAAATTCCCTGGACTTACAAAACCAGACGAATCTTACCATGGACTTGTTTATACAAAAGCATTCGGTAAAATGGCATATATCACAAAGGCTACAGTCCAGCTGATGCGTGACCTGGGTTCAATACAATCACCGGAAAATGCATTCCTGCTTAATTTGGGATTGGAGACTCTGCATCTGCGTATGCCTCGCCACTGCGAGAACGCTCAGAAAATAGCTGAATGGCTTGAAGCCAACCCTAAGGTAAAATGGGTTAACTATTGCGGACTGAAGAGTAGCAAATATTATGAATTGGGTCAGAAATATATGCCTAACGGTTCATGTGGAGTGATTGCTTTCGGACTGAACGGCAGCCGTGAGGAAGCTATAGAATTCATGGACAACCTGAAGATGATCTGTATCGTAACACACGTGGCAGATGCACGTACTTGTGTGCTTCATCCGGCAAGTCATACACACCGTCAGTTAAGCGATGAACAACTGATTGAAGCCGGTGTGGCTCCTGACCTGATACGTCTTTCTGTCGGTATAGAAAATGTAAATGATATTATAGCCGACCTTGAGCAGGCTATGGAAAAGGTAAAATAAATTATCATAAAAATAAAAGAACTTCCAAGACGATACAGTCAATTGTGTCGCTTAGGAAGTTCTATATAATAATCAAGAAGTTTAGATATTAAGAAAAGTATCAGAACATTTTCTTCTCAGCACAGCAGATAAACTCATCAGCAGTCATATCCTTATAATAAAAAACGTCTGTCACAGGCTGATAAATATAGGATGAGAATTGAAACAGCTGTACAGCTGCAAATTTACGGTCTTTTGAATACATGTAATCCATTCTGATTCCTCCAGTATTTCCACTCCTTACTGTTTTTTCTCCAGAAAAGTTATTACTTTCCAATACAGACTTCAGACTACGGAAATCTGCCGCTTCGTAAAATTCACTTTTTACGGCTATACGACTTTGTGTGGGTGTATAAAACCAGCTATGACTTTTCCAGAAAAGACGAAAAACACCTACTAACAATAATGCGGCACCTATTGTCATAACAAGCATGCTTATTGAAGATGATTCATTTCCTTCCATAATGGATACATAAAAAGCTGCTCCACCTATCAAAATCAAAATAACTGAAAATATGATTGAACGTATGTCTGTACGACGTGAAACATGATCGTGTACATTTGAAAACAATGAATTTGAGTCCATAAAATTTATTTGTCTGATTTTCTAATGAATTAATTATACATAAAATGAATTTCGGTAAGGCACAAACCTTCCTTTAGGATGATACAAACCATCCCATAACAATGAATAAAGAGACAAAAATAGGACTAAATAAGAATATGACACAGCTGGTATAAATACATGATGTGACTACCAGTCATGCCAATACGAAATTGGCTAGAGTTAAGATTTTCGGTTATAACACTCTGATGCTGAATATACTCAGCTATCATCCGGACCGCGTATTTTGCCCAATATACTGAAGTATTGTATATCTGCCTTGCCGTCAACTTGACCATAACGCGGATGTTGACTGCCAGACTTCCTAACTGACTTACATCAGCCGCCAGCATTTCCGTATGTCTGCTGTTATAATCAGACAGAAGAAATTTATGAATATTATAATACTCCCTGCATTCCTCTTCTGCTATATTTTCAGATTCATGCCGGCTATTATCAACAGCAGGAGTACAAGAAGTAGTTATGAAGAAAAAACTTCCCCATAAGAAAAGAAACAATATATTTATAAACTTCTTCAATATAGTTATTATTTTACGGCTGTAAAGTTAAGAAAAGATTGGAAGTTAACAAAAAAAATCTCCATAACGGAAAAGTTCCGGAATGGAGATAAATATTTTGTTGGATTATAAGTTTTAATCTTCTACTACCTGAAAATCTTCTTTACCAACACCGCATACAGGACAAACCCAATCTTCTGGAATATCCTCAAATGCTGTACCTGGAGCTATTCCGTTATCTGGATCACCTGTTTCAGGATCATAAACCCAATCACAAACTGTGCAAATGTACTTTTTCATAACGCTTTCTAATTTAAAATAAATGTTAGTCTATTGTTTCAATACTAATTACAAAACAAATGTAATTATAAAAATGTTCACGTCATAATTTATTTAGCAATATTTTTCTTAATTCTTCCATTCCGGCAGAAGCACCTTTAGATATTACGTGTATCTTACGCCCCGATGTTATATTCACCGGATTAGGATCTATCAGACAAACAGGAACGGAAGGATTTACATAATTGAGCAATCCGGCAGCCGGATATACATTCATCGATGTTCCTATTATGACAAAAATATCCGCTTTTTCCACATAGTCTATAGCTGTTTCTATCATAGGGACAGACTCGCCGAACCATACAATGAACGGTCGTAACTGAGAACCGTCATCGGCCAAATCACCGATTTTAACTTCGAAGTTTTCAGGAGCAAGTTCCTTTATATATTTAGGATTGTTTGGCTCACGGCTTGATGTTACTTTTGTAAGTTCTCCGTGCAAATGAATGACGTTTGTGCTTCCTGCACGTTCATGCAGATTGTCAACGTTTTGAGTTACAACAGTTATGTCAAAATCTTTTTCCAACTCAGCCAGAATTTTATGTCCTAAATTAGGTTCCACTTCCAACAACTGCTTGCGTCTGTCATTATAAAAATCTATTACCAGTTTAGGATTTGCGGCATATCCTTCAGGAGTAGCCACTTGCTCTACCGGATACTTTTCCCATAGTCCACCAGAATCTCTGAAAGTACTTATTCCACTCTCGGCACTCATACCCGCGCCTGTCAATACAACTATTTTTTTCATGTTTATCTGTACTTTTTATATGTTGTCACCACAAAAATAAGAAAAATTATCACTCAAAGTTCCTCTGTTTCAAAGAAAAAAGATACCTTTGCCATCCGAATAAATTATTATAATAATATATAACAAAATTCATGGATAAATTCAGTTATGCCATTGGTCTGGGGATAGGCCAAAACTTGTGGAGCATGGGTGCCCGCAACATTCAGGTAGAAGATTTCGCACAGGCAATAAAAGACGTGCTCGAGGGGAACAAAACAGCTATTACTCACGATGAAGCCCGCGAAATAGTAAACAAGTTTTTCACTGAACTTGAAGAAAAAGTAAATTCTGAAAATATAGAAAAAGGCAAGGCCTTCCTTGAAGAAAACAAGAAGAAAGAAAACATCGTTACATTGCCAAGCGGATTACAGTACGAAGTAATCAAAGAAGGAAACGGCAAAAAGCCAAAAGCTACTGATAGAGTACGTTGCCATTACGAAGGTACACTTATCGACGGTACACTGTTCGACAGTTCTATCAAGCGCGGTGAGCCGGCTGTATTCGGTGTAAATCAGGTTATTCAAGGATGGGTAGAAGCATTGCAGCTTATGTCAGAAGGTTCAAAATGGAAACTTTACATTCCATCAGAACTGGGTTACGGTGCACACGGTGCAGGCGAAATGATTCCTCCACACAGTACACTGATTTTCGAAGTAGAACTTCTTGAAGTTCTTTAACGGGTAAAAAAACAACAGAATATTAATATCTAAAAAATTAAAAAGTCAAAATGAAAAAAAGTACAGCTTTAATGGTATTGGCTGCTGCAGCCGGACTTGCTTCATGCGGTCAAAGCGGTACTCCTAAAGCAAACATGAAAAGTGACATCGACACACTTTCATACATGGTGGGAGTAAGCAATTCTCAAGGTTTAAAAGATTATGTAGTTGGTCGTCTTGGTGTTGATACTACATATATGGCAGACTTCATCAAAGGTATCAAAGAAGGTATGAAAAATACTTCTGACAAAGAAAAAGCATATATGGCAGGTATGCAGATTGGCCAGCAGGTAAGTGGTGATATGTACGAAGCAATCAACAACCAGCTGTTTGCAGGCGATTCTACTACAACAATGAGCAAAGAAAACTTCCTGGCAGGTTTCATTGCTGCTGTAGAAGAAAACAGCCTTGTTGCTCCTGACTCAGCTTCTATGTATGTACGTACAAAATCAGAAGAAATCAAGACTAAAGCTCTTGAAGCTAAATATGGCGAATACAAGAAGGAAAACGAAGAATTCCTTGCCAACAACAAGAGCAAAGATGGTATCAAGGTTACTGAAAGCGGACTTCAGTACAGAATCATAAAAGAAGGTAAAGGTGAAATCCCTACTAAAACTTCTCGCGTGAAAGTTCACTACAAAGGTACAATGATCGACGGTACAGAATTCGACAGCTCATACGAACGTAAAGAGCCTACTACATTCCGTGCTGACCAGGTTATCAAGGGTTGGACAGAAGCTCTTACCATGATGCCTGTAGGTTCTAAATGGGAACTTTATATTCCACAGGAACTCGGTTACGGTTCTCGTGAAGCTGGTAAAATCAAACCTTTCTCTACTTTGATTTTCGAAGTTGAACTTATCAGCATTGAGAAATAATCATCAATCAATAGCATAAAAAAATCCGGTAGAATTTATCTACCGGATTTTTTTATATCATATCTCAAGCAACATCATGCTTTCTTTTCCTTGATGTCAGTGTGTGCCTCAACAACATTCACAACATAGTCACCCAGCTTTTCACACTCGGCTATAATATCCATGTAATGAACACCCATCTGATAATCATACTCTTTATTATTAACGTCAACCACATTCTGACCCTTCAATCTGTTTCTATAATTGTTTATCTCATTTTCCAGATTGAATGAGCAATTAACATCCACTGTGTGGTGTGTATCTTCAACCAGTTTTATCATCTGCGACAAAGCCTGATCAGTAAGATTCATCATCTGATGTATATGGTCATACTGTGCACCGGTAAAGTCATCATTGCCACGATTTTTGCGGTTAATGGTACGTGCAATATTGTAACAGCTGTCACCAATACTTTCTATTTCCGTAACTTCACGGAGCATACCCATTATCTGCACCTTACTTTCGGAACTCAATCTTCCTTCGGATACCTGATTAAGATATTTTGCAATCTCCAGCTCCATATTATCGCTGATATTTTCGTATTTCTCTATTCGGCTGAACAGTTTGTTGAATTCCGATTCATTTTTGACATGCAACAAGTCGCGTACCATACCGAACATACGCTGAATACGTTCTGCAAAAAGATTGATTTCTTTTCTAGCCTGAAGAATAGACAATTCGGCTGTGGATAACATACCTCCGGAAATGAACTGCAAACGATATTCTTCTTCCTGCTCCTTTTGAGGAATAATCCAACAAACAGTTTTCTCTATAAAATTAACAAACCATATAAGTATGAGCACGTTACATATATTAAAACAAGTATGGAATGCCGATAGTTTGAATGAAACGGCCACCCCTCCTGCCTCAGACACATTCATAAAATCGGATACTATCCATTCCACCATTGAAAGGAACGGTCTGAACAATATCAACACCCAGACAACACCGAATATATTAAACATCAAATGTGCCATAGCCGCTCTCCTGGCCTGCGTATTTGCAGTCAAAGCAGCCAGATTTGCAGTTATTGTAGTACCTATATTTTCGCCAAGCACCAAAGCCGCTCCAAGTTCGAAACTAATCCATCCGTTGGCACACATAATCAATGTTATAGCCATTGTTGCAGCCGAAGCCTGAACTATCATTGTAAGTATGGTACCTATCAGAACAAACAACAGTACAGAAATGAAGCCCATATCAGTATAATTCTGCACAAAAGCCAGCATATCAGGATTATGACTCAAATCCGGCGCATTTGTTTTTAAGAGATTGAGCCCCATAAACAAAAATGCAAATCCGAAAATAAATTCACCAACCGACTTGCGAGAACTTTTCTGAGAAAACAGCAAAGGAATACCGAATGCCAGCAGAGGAAGTGAAAAAGCGGATATATCTACTTTAAATCCTAACGCAGATATTATCCATGCAGTAACCGTAGTACCGATATTCGCACCCATGATAACACCTATAGACTGGGCCAGTTCAAGAAGACCGGCATTAACAAAACTGACAACCATCACCGTAGTAGCCGAAGAAGACTGTATCAATGCTGTGATAAGCATACCAGTCAGGACTCCTGTTACACGATTGGTTGTCATCGCCGTTAAAATACTTCGCAAGCGGTCACCTGCAAATTTCTGCAAACCTTCGCTCATAATCTTCATTCCGTAAAGGAACAAAGCCAAAGAGCCTAGCAACTTTAAAAAATCATAAAAAGAATATTCCATCTGTTATTATTTAGGCTAGATATAGGCAATCTGGATATAATTGAGTAAATTGACTGCCAGTTCATCCAATTAGTAATACATGTTACAATTATGTTACAAATATATTGCAAAAATAACAAAGAAACAAGAGAATTTCCAGAAGGGACATCTCTTATAGACATTTATAGGGAACTTGGCTTGAATATGCCATACGGACCGGTAAGCGCAAAGGTAAATAACAAGGTAGAAAATCTAAATTTCCGGGTATATTACAACAAGGACGTTGAATTCCTCGACATAACAAGCGCGTCAGGCATGAGAACATACGTACGTTCGTTATGTTTCATACTAGTAAAAGCCGTTGACGACCTTTATCCATGCGGAACAATATCCCTGGAACACCCTGTTTCGAAGGGATACTTCTGCAAATTACACATTGACAGAACCATCGGACTTGACGATGTTTCACGCATCAAGAAAAGAATGCAGGAAATTATCAACGAGGATTTACCCATCACACGCTATGAACAAAGAACGGAAGATGTGATAAAGATTTTCCAGGAAAGAGGCATGACAGACAAAGTAAAACTCCTGTCAACATCCGGAAAACTGTATTCATTCTACTATAGACTTGGAGATACACTGGACTGTTACTACAGCAGCCTTGTGCCTAGCACCGGATACATAAAGAAATTCGATATCGTAAAGTATTACGACGGACTGTTGCTGCAGATACCAAATAAAAACAATCCTGAGAAAATAGAAGAACTCATAAAACAGGAAAAAATGCTGGAAGTTTTCCAGGAGCATCACAGATGGAATGAGATTCTTGGAATAAGCACTGTAGGCGATTTCAACATAGCATGCAATGAAGGACATGCCATCGATCTTATAAACGTTTCGGAAGCTCTCCAGGAAAGAAAAATTGTAAAGATTGCAGACGAAATAGCCGCAAGACAGGTAGGCGATAACAGAGTAAAGATAATACTTATATCAGGACCTTCATCATCAGGGAAAACAACGTTCAGCAAACGATTGAGTATCCAACTCATGACAAACGGACTGAAACCATATCCTATATCTCTTGATGACTATTTTGTAAACAGAGACAATACTCCACTTGACGAAAACGGTAACCACGATTTCGAATCACTATACGCCGTGGATCTTCCTTTCTTCAAAAAACAACTGGACACATTACTTGAGGGAGGAGAAGTGGAACTGCCTAAATTCAATTTCTCAAGTGGAATGAGAGAGAGCAGCGGTATAAAATTCAGATTAGAGGATAACATGATCCTGATACTTGAGGGAATACATGCCCTTAATCCTGAACTTACACCAAATATTCCAGCTGAAAACAAATATAAGATATATGTATCAGCACTTACAACAATTCTGCTTGACAAACATAATTACATTCCAACAACAGACAACAGATTACTACGCAGAATAATCCGTGACTCAAAATATCGTGGAAGTTCTGCTGAATCGACAATAGCCCGTTGGCCTAGTGTCCGTGCCGGCGAGGAGAAATGGATTTTCCCATATCAGGAAAATGCAGATGCCATGTTCAATTCCGCATTGCTTTTCGAACTTGCAGTAATCAAGGATCACATTGAACCTATACTAAGAAAAGTACCGAACAAATGTCCGGAATACTCAGAAGCACACCGCCTGCTGCACTTCCTAAGCTATTTTGTATCAATACAAGATACTGAACTCCCTCCTACATCATTATTGAGAGAATTCCTGGGTGGAAGCAGTTTCGTTTACTAACACAATAAAAAAGACATTTAAGAAATTCTTAAATGTCTTTTTTATTGTAGCGGAAACCGAGATTGAACCGGTGAACTCATTATTATATTATAAAACGAATATCACACATTATTTTCCTGTTTATTCTATACCCCAAGCACTATATTTGCATCAATATTGAGCTTTTTACTAATATCACGAGCAACCTTCAAAGTCGGTTCGCAACGACCGGTCAAATAGTCGCTGACACGTGATGGGCTAACTCCAAGAAGCTCTGAAAGTTTCGCCTGATTAAGTCCCATTTCATACATACGCAACTTTATAACATCTATCAATGAAGGAGACTTTATCGGGTAATGTTCATCTTCATACTCCGATACAAGTTCAGACAATAAATCAAGCTCTATCAAGTTCTTGTCAGTAAGTGGTGTATTCTCATCAGTCAAAGGCAGAAGTTCTTCTATTCTTTCCATTGCTGCCCTATAAGCTGTTTCATTCTGAATCTTTGCCATACTATATATTTTTTGCATCTATCAAATCATATTCCGCATGAGTACCTATAAATCTAATCAGTACCGTTTTTATTGTAAACTTAACAAGCACTATCAAGCGATGATTGTTTCCTCTTATATTGAATACATAATGCTGGTTACCTACACTGTCAACGCTGTTAAACATCTTCTTTATATCAGAAAAGCATGTCCACTCTGCTTTTCTCACTTTCTGGAACCAGTCCTCAAGTGCAGTTTCTGCATCAGGGTGTTCTGTATAGTATTCAACGATTTTACTTCTTGCTATGATTCTCATAACCAATTGAGTTTGTACAAAAATATATATTATATTTTGAAATACAAAACATTCTACCGAAATTCAATAGAAGTATATAAAATGATAGTATATAAACAAAAAAGACATCTAAGAAATTGTATTCTTAAATGCCTTACAGTAGCGGGAACCGGGATTGAACCGGTGACCTCATGATTATGAAACGCATATAACACGTTTTCTTTCTATTTCTTATAATGCTATTATATAGCACATTACACGTATTTTCGAGAGCGAATATAATATTTATTTTCATCCATAATCATATTATTTCTTCTATTTTCCCCTCTACTTGTGCAATTCTTGTGCAAAAGGGTGTTTTGTGTTATTTTCTTCTATACTCCAAGCACTATATTTGCATCAATGTTGAGCTTTTTACTAATATCACGGGCAACCTTCAAAGTAGGCTCGCAACGGCCGGTCAAATAGTCGCTGACACGTGATGGGCTAACCCCAAGAAGTTCTGAAAGTTTCGCCTGATTAAGTCCCATTTCATACATACGCAACTTTATAACATCTATCAATGAAGGAGACTTTATCGGATAATGTTCATCTTCATACTCCGATACAAGTTCAGACAATAAATCAAGCTCTATCAAGTTCTTGTCAGTAAGCGGTGTATTGTCGTCAGTCAAAGGCAGAAGTTCTTCAATTCTTTCCATTGCTGCCCTATAAGCTGTTTCATTCTGAATCTTTGCCATACTATATATTTTTTGCATCTATCAAATCATATTCCGCGTGAGTACCTATAAATCTAATCAGTACCGTTTTTATTGTAAACTTAACAACCACAATCAAACGATGGTTGTTTCCTCTTATATTGAACACATAATGCTGGTTCCCTACACTGTCAACGCTGTTGAACATCTTCTTTATATCAGAAAAACATGTCCACTCTGCTTTTTTCACTTTCTGGAACCAGTCCTCAAGTGCAGTTTCTGCATCAGGGTGTTCTGTATAGTATTCAACGATTTTACTTCTTGCTATGATTCTCATAATCAATTGAGTTTGTACAAATATATATATTATATTTTGAAATACAAAATATTCTACTGAATTTCAGTAGAAATAATATTCTTAATTTAATGAGAGTTCTAAAACGATGCGTTAAAGCAGTTTGAAAATAGCTTTCAAAATCTTTCAACACTCCATTCAACTTATATTTTCCAAAAATAGAGGATATATAGCAGGTAAGCAATTCCGCTTACAATTAAACTATTAAAATATGACTAAATCAGTAATAAACGGAGTTGTTGTATCTGTATTTCTTGATACACGAACGGTAAACAAAAAAGGAACTTATCCTGTAAAAATAAAAGTCTATTTTCAAGGAAAACCAAAGTATTATCCAACAGGAATCTGTATGAGCACTAAAGAAGAGCTTGAAGAGGTTCTTGAAAGTAAGTCGAAAAAGAATATTGAAATACAGGATATAATCCATAAAGAGTTTAACAGAATTTCAAAGAATGTTAATATTCTTGTAGAACGTGGAACTTTCTCATTCAGCAATCTAAATAACATGCTTGGAAAAAATATTGGGGGAACTTTGAATGAAATGATTTCCGCAAAAATTAAAGAGCTTGAGAATGAAGAAAAATTTGGAACTTCCGCGTTTTATAAAGGAACTCTTTCTCTGCTCAAACGTTACATGAAACACGATGTTCCTATAAAGGAAGTAACAGTTGAATGGCTAAACGGTCTTGAGAAATTCATATTGAAAACAGCAAATCAGACAACTGTAGCAATGAACATGAGAAACATTCGTGCCACTATGAATATAGCTAAACAGGTGGGAGTTATCAGAGAATCAGATTATCCTTTCGGCAGGGGCAAATACCAGATTAAAGAAGGTTCAGGAAAAAAGAAAGCACTCAACAAAAAACAGCTTAAAGCCATTGCAGAGTATAGTGATGGAAGTATGACTACTGAATTTTATCGTGATTTATGGCTGTTTATTTACTTCTGCAATGGACTGAATGTAGCTGACTTGATAAGTCTTAAATTCTCAGATATTCAAAACGGTGAAATATCATTTATCAGAAAGAAGACAAAAGACAGGACACGTGATGTAAAACGAATCTATGCAGCGATAACACCTGAAATGTATTCAATAATCAATAAATGGGGAAATGACCCTAAAAAAAGTATCTATATTTTCCCGTTTTTAAAACCTGGTGACAGTGCGTGGGAACATGAGAAGAAAAAGAAGAATCTCACAAAACTGATAAATAAAAGAATGAAAATGATAGGTGAGAAACTAAATTTGGGAAAGATAACAACCTACGTTGCAAGACATACCTATGCAACTGTATTAAGAAATGAAGGTGTTCCAATTTCAATAATATCACCAATGTTGGGACATAGCAGTGTTACAACAACAGAGATATACCTTGCAGATTTGGAATCTGAATACAGAGCCAAAAATGCAAGCCTATTGAGCTTTTAAAGGCATATATAAGCTCTATACGAGCCATATTTTGATGTTCAGCCCGATACTCCTGATTGCAGAGGAATCGGGCCTTTTCATTGTTAAATTACTGGTACGAGGGATTGAAACATATCTTGAACAGTTAAAGTCATGTTAAAATTTGGAAATCGTTTATATTTTGGAAAAAAAGAGGATATATGTAATGTCTGATGATTCAATGACTAATGAAATTATAAACATCAAATATAAAAGACTTATGACACAGAAGAAAAAGAATCAGAATGAACAAGAAGTGAAAACCAAAGCCACTAAATCCAGAAGGAAGTCAAGCAAAAAAGAAATCAATCCTCAAAACGTAGATTTATGTGTTCAAGAAGAAACAGTACAGGAAAATCCTATTGATGAGAATATAGAAAATGAAAAATTCACCTTTGTAACAGAAGAAATCCTTGACACTATAAAACCTGATGAAGACAGCGAAGAAGAATGTAATCCTGAATATGATGCAATACTTGCAAAGTTCGACAAGACACTTGAAGAAATTGATGAACGTTTCAAATCAAACGAAGAACTTACAGAAAGATTGCTTAAAGAGTATCAAGAATGTGAATCTTTTGTGGATGAATTTCTTAATGAGGATGATTGACTAAATCTGTAACCGCAACAGTCTCTTTATGAGATGAAACATTTGTAATGTGCCTTATTTTTCATAATTTTGTATCGTCATGCAAAACATGACAGACATGTTAGAAATTTAAGGTACACGAAAGTGTTTAACTGATTCTCCGGAATAAAGTCTGGTAAACTATTAACGAACGAGAATGAGTAAACATCTCTCGCGTCATATCCGTATATGGCGTGGGGAGACTGTTGCTTGTTTTAGTTCAAGGGTTTTACCAGAGCCTTTTCCGTAAAATGAGTTAACACCCCTCACGCTTTCTTTATTTATAAACTTCTTCTTTTGTGGGCTGGGAAGAACGGAATAAATACTGGTATATGAAAAATTTTTTATTAATGCTTGGTGCGGTAGCTTTTATGACTGCATGTAAAAATGATAGTCCCGGTAATTCTGGACCTGTCAATTATGAAGATGGATATAAATATCTGACAAGTCTTAATGTCAGTGATGCAAAAATGATTTATCAGAAAACAGCTACAGGAAGAACAAGAGCTGAAACTGGAGATACTTATTACAAACTTGATTTGTCAGGAAACGAAATAAAACTTTCAATAAAAGGAGAAGACGGTCAGGACAATAATATCAACATTAGTAAAGTCGTAAAACTTAGTGATAAAGTCATTCTTGTAAATCCAGTCGCACAAGAAGTTCTGGACTTATTTTATAATCCTGTAGAAAATGATTTAGTAATAAACCTCGATTATCATAGTACAGAATATATGTCTATAGTTGATGTGGAAACAGAAAAACTATACAGATGGCCGAAAGAAATTCTGATTGATATATACGAAGGAACTTTAAAATCACAACAAGATAATAAAGGTAATATTTACTTTACATCAGGTAATTTCTCATATAATCAGATTTACAAACTTAACATTTCAGATTTTACTATGCAATCAATGTTACCAGAAGGACAGGAATTCACTAACTTCGATGTAACAGGTGATGGCTTTATCATGTATTGGAATGATAATACTGATGATAAAAACTATAAAGTAAAATGTCCTGGAGGTAGAATTTATCCTATTACCGATGTTCCTTTTATGATTAAAGATGAACTTTATTCATATAAAGATAAAAAGATTATCAAATGGGAAACAGTTGGTAATAATGAAATGAAAGAAACAAAAATATGCGAGTTCTATAATTTACCCGATTATGCTTCATCAAGTGATAGATATGAAATTCAACAAGTTCTTAACAACTATGCAAAAAACACAGCTCTATTACGTGATAATTGGGGAAGTTTGTATGAATTTAACGGAGAAACATATAGCGAAGTAGAAATCCCGCAAGATTTTAATTGGTATGAGCTTGAGCCTGGTTGTTTTTATACAAACAAAGCATGGTACAGACAAGATAATACACATTTCAACAAGTTAAGCATGAATGATTATCAAGTTTCAGAATTTCAAGTTTTAGACTATGAAATACAGAGTATTTCTACAAGTTCTGAAAGTTCAAATATAACATTTACCGGTATAAGATACATGGATGGTGCAAACATTGTAGGAACTATAAATGAATCAAATGAAATAGTGGAGAATAAAGTTTCAGAAAACGGTGAAAAAATCATCAATCTTATCCCATTGAATTAATCATTACATTAATATAGGGAAATCCTTCTGTTGCTCGTGCAATGAGAGGATTTTTTTGTTTTATACATATCATTATGGCAATAAAAATAGAATTTTATCAACTGATAACTCCTGTACATATAGCAAAGAAATATTTTCCGAAACAATATGAAAATGAATCTTACTGTAATGATGGAGTTATATGTACACCAATGGGAGCAATGAATTCCTTTGACATAAGCTACATTATCAGAGAATGTGAAAAATTGGGATTAAGAAGATTCAAAGAAGAAAACAGAGAAAGAATCATCGGAGATTATTATATAGGTACTCAATCCGGACTTGACGATACATTTCAATATAGGAAAAGCGACTGGATTAGAGTTCATAATGGTGTAGCATGGAATCCATATTTTCCTTATGGGAAAAATATTCCAGAAGAGTTTCCATGTTTCTATGGTGGTTTTTACTATGAATCAAAACAGGTATGGGAAGAATCAAAAACAGCGTTATTATGTTTTAATGACATACTTGATAAATATAATTTGAAACGGCAGCCCATAAAAGAAGAAAATCTTCTTTCTGAGATAATATCTAGTATTCCGGAGAAAACACCTTATGATAACTTCTTCTATGAACTCTCACCAAGAACACTTGAACAGGAATTTATCGAATATCAAAGACATAACAATATCTAACCAATATTTATCCTCTTATCCCTGAGAATCATTGTTTCTCATATATCATCGTACCGGGTAGATGTTTTTCTTGGTATTAACAGAAACATATCCTCAATCCTAAATGAGGTAGTTTTCGTCTCACGTATCGAATTCTTTCCCTCTCTCCTATATCCAATATAAGGAAGCAAGAACTTAGTTCAAATATGGAAGAATAAATTTGAAGTAAAATATTTTTACACAATGAATAAAATGAACTATTTTATATAAAAGTTTTTTTATATGAATAACTATTTAAAATATAATATAGTATGTTGTAAAAATACTTCATTTTGTTCATTCTTAAATATTTAACTATATGTCAAGAATGAAATAGAGTCTTCCATATCTGAGTTTTGTTCGGGCTTAGTTTTGATAAAGATAGTCGGATAAAGGGGATAACCTTCAACATATGTATCTTTACTATTCTTTAGTTCATCAATATGGGGAGTATAACTAATTCCACAACCATAGATTGTTAAAATATTTCCTTTCCTATGTCGCTTTCTTAAATTATAAGAATGTGATATAACCTTGAATTTATAATCTCCAAGGTACTTCAAATCAATAAAATAACGTGGAAACCACCCGATTCTATAAGTCTCTCCTTTTTTCATTCTCTCTACTACAAAGTCTTTCGGATTAAATAGTGTGTCTTCTGTGATTACTTCTCTTTTAAGAATCCTACAAAAGTCACTCCAACATTCATATCCCAAAGCTATACAGATTATATCTAATGTACTTTCATTGGGGGGATTTCCTTTTATTTCTTTATTTGTTATACCTTCTTCTTTCCAATAATATCTAAGAGTACGTTCTGATATAGTAGGAAGTTTTCCATTTTCATCCAGTTCCTCAGTATTATGTTTTCTTTTACGAGCATACTCGTTATCAATTATATTCTTTGCTCGAGTAACGTTATATAGGTGTACTCCGAAGTTATCAAAAAAATAATTATCCAGTTCTTTTATTAAATCCCAAAAATCTTCTGATATGCTTCTTTTCATGATAAATGTTAAAAATAAGTTAATATCACCGATGAGAACAAGTCTGCACAACTCTGCACTCACATTCAATTTACTTTGCTGTCATAATCAACAAATATAAGTAATATGAATAATAAAGTAACTTTTGAGACATTACCGTCAGCCGTTATGGAACTGACAGAAAAGGTAGATTTGCTAATCAGTATGTTTAGCACAAAAATAGAAAAAAGGGAGGAAATTCCAAAGTATATGAATACGGAAACCGCTCTTGAATATTTGAGAAAGACTGGTCTAACTATAAGCAAGTCAAAATTATATAAGTTAACCGCTTCAAATAGCATACCTGTCTATAAAGAAGGAAACAGCTTGTTCTTTACTCAACAAGAGCTTGACAAATGGTGTGAAGAGAATATTCAAATCAAATTGAATAAAGAAAGATTTTTATCAACAATTAAAAAATACAATTATGGGAAATGATTTATTTTTAAGCAAAATTGAAAGTAACGATGAAATTTTAGAAGGTAATGCAGTAGATAGTTTTGTATATTATACTACGGCATACAGAAAACAGATAGATAAGTATTTCATGTTGAAAGACGTTCTTGAATCTGTTTTTACAATTGATTTCTTGCTTGCTTTTTATAAAGATAAAGAGAAGAGAAAACTTATCTATAATTTGAGAAAGGATATCGAAGAAAAAACGGGAAATGCCCAAAATGCTAAGGAGATATTAAAAAATTTAGACCCTACAACAGAATGTAAAATATCTATTATCATTGAATATCTACTTCGCCTTTTTGAAAAGAAAAATTCAGGATTGGCTGTAATCAATGGCAAAGTGTATTTTTACAATGGATGTTATTGGGAAATAATGGAAGATGATTTTGTAAAGCACTTTCTGTCTTTTGTAGCTGAAAAAAGTGGCTTGCCTCATTTCCAGGTAACTAAGGTTAGATTTATGGAAGCTTTATTCAAACAGCTTCTGTCTTCCTCTGTATCACCTGTTCCGGAAAAAACGAAAGAAGTAAAAATAAATCTGCAAAATGGAACTTTTGTATGTAATGATGGAAGTTTTGAAATTCGTTCATTTTCTCCAGATGATATGCTTACATATCAGTTACCATTTGATTATAACCCAAATGCCAAAGCCGAAAAGTTTACTGAATTTCTGGAATATGTTGTTCCTGAAAAAGAAGCAAGAATGGTAATTGCAGAGTATATTGCTTATGTCTTTGCAAAACATCTTAGGTGGGAAAAATGTATGGTACTTTATGGAAGCGGATGTAATGGAAAATCAGTTTTGATTGATGTTATATCAGCTCTACTTGGAAAACAGAACGTATGTAATATACCATTGGGCAGATTATGTGAAGCAAATGGGTATTATCGTGCTGAAATGGGAAATTATCTGCTAAATGCCTGTTCAGAAATGGGAAGCAAAGACAGTGACCCGGAAATGGTAAAGCAATTATTCAGTAACGACCCTGTAAGTGCACGTTCACCATACGGAAAGCCTATTACAGTTTCTAATTATTGCCGTTTTCTGTTCAGTACAAACTACATATCAAATAAAGATATGGAACAGACAAACGGGTTTTTCAGAAGGTTTTTATTTGTCATGTTTGAAGTTACAATTCCGGAGTGGAAAAAGAATCCGAACTTAGCTAAAGAGATAATAGAAGATGAACTAAGCGGAGTATTCAATTGGGTGCTTGAAGGTTTGCAAAGGATATTAGAACCTGGAAGACAGGGATTCACATATTCCGCACAAATAGATAAGGCTAACAGAGAATTTGAAAGAAACAGTAACAGTGTTGCTTTGTTTATGTCAGAAAAATATCTACAGCCTTCAAGTACAAAACATAAAGACGCAAAAGAGTTGTATAATGAATACAAGTTTTTCTGTGAGGAAAATCGCTATGGTGCTGTAAGTAAACAGGAGTTTTTAAGAAGGCTTGAAACTCAGTTAAGATATTTCATCAAAAGGAAAGCAACAAACAATGCTACATGGGTATATTGTGAAGAAATCAAGAATACCGAAAAAGAGGACAACACTCTTGTTGGCAAATTAGAAGCAGAAGGTATTATAAACTCTAATAAAAGGAAATATTTATGATACAGAATTTAAAAGTTTCATTGTATAGCCGTAAGGATATTATAGTTCCTACAAGAACTGTCAATATTTGGGAATGGTTGTTACATAAAAATGAATATACACCTATAGTCGAGAAGTTGAGAAATACCTCAAATGATAAGGAGAGGAAACACTTGAAAAATTCATTGCCGGCTATAACGGTAAGCGGAATATTTTCAAAACGTAGAGCAGACTGTATGATAAGTCCTTCTAATCTAATCTGTATTGATATTGACGGGAAAGATAACCCGTCAGTATCAGATATGGAAGTCTTAAAAGCGAGATTGGCTAAACTGCCATACGTTATGTATTGTGGACTTTCTGCAAGTGGTAAAGGGGTGTTCTGTATTATTCAATACGATGATTTTGGCAAGCACAAACTTCATTTCAATGCTTTGCAACAGGAGTTTAAAGAAATGGGAATTATCATTGATTCAAGTTGCAGTGACATTTGCAGGTTGCGTTTCTATTCGTATGACGAACACCCTTATGTAAATTGGAACGCAGAAGTATATACACATACTTTGGAAAAATCCAATACAACATTGAAAGCAAAGGAAATCATTCCAAAGAACAGTCCCGACAGACAAACTTCAAATGAAACTCCCCAATACCTATCTCTTGAAGAAGCATTGTTGCAACCCTCCAACCTTGATTTTGCAAGTACCACTCCATTAAGTAAAACCGAAGAAATGGAAAGATTGTTGAATCTGGTTATTGAAAGGAAGATTGATATAACTCAAATTTATAACGATTGGATAAAAATAGGTCTTGTAATAAAAAATCTGTTTGGAGAGAAAGGACTTGATTTATTTTTGAAAGTTAGTAGTTTTTATCCCGATTATAGTCAGGAAGAAACTGAAAGTAAATACTTAGAACTAAATGAAAAAAGATATAGAGTGAATACTCAAAGCCTGTTTGATATAGCGGCTAAATATGGAATATATAGATAACCATTAAAAACAATATTATTATGAACAAGAAAGTAAAAGACAAAAAAGGAAGTAAGTTTTTATTCGATAAGGAGTTTTCTAAAATGTCAGATACCCATTGCATTATTGTAGGTAATTCCGGTCATGGCATTAGTCAAATAGGAGAAATATTAAAGCACTTAAAAACAAGAAAATCGTGATGAGAGCACCACTCATTCAAATTTATTGCGATATGGAGGGATAACTACCGGTGTGTAGATTATCCCTTTTCTTATTATCCATTTGTGCAATTTTTTGTGCAAAAAGATTCGTTCTCATACAATATATATAATGTAAGCCTCATCATCGGACATCTTCAAGCAGTGTGCATAACATATCGTTAAGAAAGAGAAAGTAAATTGAAGAAAAGCAAAGAAAGATATTTTTGAGGTAGTTTTTTCTTACGATTTCATTGATTATCACCATTTTACCTCAACTTTTGTGCAAAATCTGTGCAAGGAGCTATATAAACAAAAAAGACATCTAAGAAATATACATTCTTAAATGCCTGATAATTAATTTGTTATGTCTTGTAGCGGGAACCGGGATTGAACCGGTGACCTCATGATTATGAATCATGCGCTCTAACCAGCTGAGCTATCCCGCCATTATTCATTAAAAAACCGCCAGGCGTGGAAGCCACCCAACGGCTAAATCGTTAAATTGTAGCGGGAACCGGGATTGAACCGGTGACCTCATGATTATGAATCATGCGCTCTAACCAGCTGAGCTATCCCGCCATTGTTTCTCGATTGCGGGTGCAAAGGTATGACCTTTTTCTGAAACATACAAATTTTTACCTCATTTTTTATTCAAAAAGTTCGAAAAATGTTCAGATATAAAACGTGCGCACATTTAAAGTAAAACGTGCGCACGTTTTGATTAAAATGAACGCACGTTTCAGGTCGAACGTGCGCACGTTCTGAGACTATGTTTTATAATATAAAAAAAATTACCCCAATAGTCGAAAAATTTACTTTAATTTGCCAACAATTAAAAAATCATAATTGACGAAAAACATAATCAATAGACATGAAAAGAAAACTAAAAATAGAATATCCCTTAAATCCTACATCAGGAATTATTATATGGAATGCAATCAGTACTCCGGCAGGACTTGAAAGATGGTTTGCCGATAAAGTTACAAAGAACGGAAAAACATACACTTTCAGATGGGGAAAAACAGAAAGCAGAGACGCCGACATCACAAACACCAGATCTGAATATTTCATAAGATTCCACTGGAAGGATGATGAAGAGCCCAAATCATTTTTCGAATTCAAGATATTATTCAACGAACTTACATCAGACCATATACTTGAAGTGACCGACTTTGCTGACCCAGAAGATGAAGAAGACACAATAAACTTATGGAATTCACAAATTGATGTACTGAAAAGGGTTTTTGGTGTATAGGCAGTAATAATTAAAAATATACAAAACATTACCCCCCTATCCATATTTTATGCTATTTTTGCATCATAATATAAAATGATGGGAATACTACGTATAAAAAAACTAGATATATTCGTTCTAAAGAGTTTTACACTGCTCTTTGCCGGAACATTTTTTATATGCCTGTTCATCTTCATGATGCAATTCTTATGGAAATATGTTGACGAACTGGTAGGGAAAGGACTTGAGCTGAACGTATTGGCTCAATTCTTTATTCTTTCTGCACTTACACTTATCCCTCTTTCATTACCTTTGGCAATACTTCTTGCTGCCCTCATGACATTCGGTAATTTTGGGGAAAGATACGAATTGCTGTCAATGAAAGCAGCCGGTATTCCGCTGTTGAGGATTATGCGTCCGCTGGCTTTCCTATGTATAATACTGGGCTTTACATCATTTTATTTCCAGAATGTCATAGGTCCTAAGGCACAGAAGGAGCTGTGGACACTCCTTGTCTCAATGAAACAAAAATCGCCTGAAGTTGATATTCCAGAAAGAGTATTTTACTCTGATATTGAAGGATATAATATATATGTAAACAAAAAAGACAGGGACACAGGTATCCTGAAAGATGTATTGATATATAATTTTTCCGACGGTTTCGAAAATGCACGTATCATCTGGGCAGAAGAGGGCAAGCTTGAGCTTACTGCCGACAAGAAGCACCTGTATCTGCATCTGTACAACGGAGAACTGTTCGAAAATCTGAAATCACAGAACATTGATTCTAAAAACGTACCGTACAGAAGAGAGACATTCACCGAAAAACATACTCTTATAGATTTCGATGCTGAATTCAACATGGTGGACGGAAGCTTCCTAAACAGAAGATCGGACATTAAAAACATGATGGAAATTACAGCAACAATAGATTCGCTCACTGCTTATACAGACAGTGTAGGAAGGGCTATGCATAATGAAATCATGTCAACCACATATAAAACGACTGATTTAAGCAAGTCCGATTCAATAAAAATAAAAGAAGAGAATCTAACTTATATAAATACAGACAGTCTGTACCGCTCGTTAAGTTCGGACGACAAATTGAAAACTCTTACTTCTACAGAAAGAAGAATGTCGTCTTTAAGTTCCGACTGGAGCATGAAATCGTTTGTCACACAAGACAATGACAAAAGTATCCGTTCGCACAGATCGGACTGGCATAAAAAGATAACACTTTCCTTCGCATGTGTATTCTTCTTTTTCATCGGAGCTCCGCTTGGAGCAATCATAAGAAAGGGAGGTCTGGGAATGCCGGTTGTCATATCCGTATTGATATTTATTCTTTATTATATAATAGACTCTGGAGCCACCCGTGTAGCAAAGAGTGGAGAGATGAATATTATTCTTGGAACATGGATGAGCAGCCTGGTGCTTGCACCTATGGGAATTTTCCTTACATACAAATCTAACAAGGATTCTGTGGTATTCAACATTGATGTATATAAGGCATTCTTCAGAAAAATATTCGGTCTGAGACAATCAAGACATATATTCAGGAAAGAGGTTATCATATATAGCCCTGACTATCAGAAGGTATGCGAAAAACTGGACAAGATATGCCTGGAATGTGAAAACTATTCCAGCACACACAAACTATTAGGTCCTCCTAACTATTACAAAGTGTTTACCAACCATACACACGATGACCATATAAAGGAGATAAGCCAGGAAATAGAGAACGTGGTAGAGGAACTTTCAAACTCTAAAGATGCGATTATACTAAACAATTTAAATAACTATCCGTTCTTATTTATAAAGGCACATAAGAGCGTATCCGACAAAATATGGCTCAACCTGATACTTGGAATTATAGTTCCTGCAGGAATCGTAATCTGGTTAAACATATGGAAACACAGAGTGATACTTGACAAGGATCTGAAAACAATTATAAAAACAAGTAGAGACATACAGGAAAGAATAAAAACTAACATAATACAATAGCAATAAAAATTATGAGCGAAATCAAACTGAACACAATCGAAGAGGCAATAGAAGACTTCCGTAAAGGTGAAATCGTCATTGTAGTTGACGACGAAGACCGCGAGAACGAAGGTGATATGATAATTGCAGCAGAGCTTATCACACCGGAGAAAGTAAACTTCATGCTTAAACATGCCAGAGGTGTTTTATGTGCACCTATCACAATATCAAGATGCGACGAGCTTGACTTGCCTAGACAAGTTTCCAACAACACTTCAATACTTGGAACTCCATTCACAGTTACAATAGACAAGCTGGAAGGCTGTACAACCGGTGTTTCAGCAGCGGACAGAGCAGCAACAATACGTGCACTGGCAGACCCTGAATCAAAACCGGAAACATTCGGAAGACCTGGACATATAAATCCTCTATATGCTCAGGACAAAGGTGTACTCCGCAGAGCCGGACATACAGAAGCTTCAATAGACCTGGCTCGTCTTGCGGGATTATATCCTGCGGCAGCACTTATGGAAGTAATGAACGAAGACGGAACAATGGCACGCCTGCCGGAACTAAGAAAAATTGCAGACGAATTCGGATTCAAACTTATTTCCATAGCAGATCTTATAGCTTACCGTCTGAAACAGGAATCATTGGTAGAAAAAGGTGTAGAAGTAGATATGCCTACAGAACACGGACATTTCAGACTGATTCCTTTCCGTCAGAAGAGCAATGGCCTGGAACATGTAGCACTGATAAAAGGTAATTTCACTCCTGACGAACCTGTATTGGTAAGAGTTCATTCATCATGTGCCACAGGTGATATCTTCGGTTCAATGAGATGTGACTGCGGCGAACAGCTTCACAAAGCGATGGAACTCATCGACAAAGAAGGTAAAGGGGCAGTAATCTACCTTAATCAGGAAGGAAGAGGAATAGGACTGATGGAAAAGATGAAAGCCTACAAGCTTCAGGAAGAAGGTATGGACACTGTAGATGCAAATATCTGTCTGGGACATCAGGCCGACGAACGCGACTATGGAGTGGGAGCACAGATTTTGAGAGAAGTAGGCATAACCAAGATGCGTCTTCTGACAAATAATCCAGTCAAGAGAGTGGGTCTTGAAGCTTACGGACTTGAAATAGTGGAAAACGTACCAATAGAAGTTACCCCGAACAAGTTCAACGAAAAGTATCTGCATACCAAAAAAGAACGTATGGGACACACACTTCATTTCAACAAATAAACCAAATATAGAATAATTATGAATATACTTGAAACCAAAGACCTTGTAAAAGGTACTTACGAATCAAAAGTAGCGCAAAACGCTTTAATGCGCAGCGTTTATACATGGATGACACTGGCACTTGCCATAACAGGACTTACAGCCATGTATATGGCAAAATCAATGACTATCCTGAATATCATGACACAGAATTCAATGATGTTCTGGGGAATACTTATAGCCGAAGTAGTACTGGTAATGTACATGACCGCCAGAATAAACAAAATCAGCTTCACTACGGCTACCCTGTTATTCATTGCCTACTCAGTACTTAACGGAATGACAATGTCAATTCTGTTTCTGGTATATACAATGAGTTCCATAGCAACGACTTTCTTCGTGACAGCGGGAACATTCGGAGCAATGGCAATATTCGGGTATGTAACTAAAAAAGACCTGACACGTATCGGCAATCTGTGCATTATGGGTGTTATAGGTATCATAATCGCATCATTGGTAAATATATTCCTACATAACTCCATGATGGACATGATAATATCTTATGTAGGAGTCCTTCTTTTTGTTGGACTTACAGCATACGATGCACAAAAAATTAAACATCTTCTTAGCGGTGATGATATAGAAGTGAACGAATCAACGCAGAAAATTGCACTTTTAGGTGCACTTACACTTTATTTGGACTTCATAAACCTATTCATCTACCTACTCAGAATATTGGGAGACAGAAAGTAAACCAAATGCCGCTTTATGCGGCATTTTTTATATTTTCAAAGTTATTTCTTTTGCGTATTTCACAAGAAATAGCTTATTTTGCAGAATAATTCAACATTTAAACAAGGACTAACAATGAACCAACTTTCAGATCGTTTGAACAGCCTGTCGCCATCGGCTACATTGGCTATGTCGCAAAAAAGTAGCGAATTAAAAGCTCAGGGTATTGACGTAATCAATCTAAGTGTAGGTGAACCTGATTTCAATACACCGGATCACATCAAAGAAGCAGCAAAACAGGCTATTGATGACAATTTCTCACGTTATTCACCAGTTCCGGGATATCCGGCTCTACGTAACGCTATTGTAGAGAAATTGAAGAAAGAAAACGGACTTGAATATACAGCAGCACAAATCAGTTGTGCAAACGGTGCAAAACAGTCTGTCTGCAACACTATCATGGCCCTTATCAACAAAGGTGACGAGGTTATCGTTCCTGCACCATACTGGGTTAGCTATCCTGAAATGGTAAAATTGGCAGAAGGTACTCCTGTCATCGTAAGCGCAGGTATAGATCAGGACTTCAAGATCACTCCTGAACAGCTTGAAGCTACTATCACTCCTAAAACACGTGCACTTATCTTATGTTCTCCTTCTAACCCAACAGGTTCTGTTTATACAAAAGAAGAATTAGCTGGTTTGGCAGCAGTGCTTGCAAAACACGAACGTGTAATTGTTATTGCTGACGAAATATACGAACACATCAACTACATCGGAAAGCACGAAAGTATCGCACAGTTTGCAGAAATCAAAGACCGTGTGGTTATCGTAAACGGTGTTTCTAAAGCTTATGCAATGACTGGATGGCGTATTGGTTTCATTGCCGGTCCGGAATGGATTGTAAAAGGTGTAAACAAACTGCAAGGACAGTACACTTCTGGTCCATGCTCTGTATCACAGAAAGCAGCAGAAGCAGCATACACAGGTACACAGGCTCCTGTAGAAGAAATGCGTAAGGCATTCGAACGTCGTCGTGACCTGATTGTGAAACTGGCAAAAGAAATCCCGGGATTCGAAGTAAACACTCCACAAGGAGCATTCTATCTGTTCCCTAAATGTGATTCTTTCTTCGGTAAGAAAGACGGCGACAGAGTGATAAACAACTCTGACGACCTTGCAATGTATCTTCTTGAAGTAGGTCACGTGGCATGCGTGGGAGGTACATCATTCGGTGCTCCTGAATGTATCCGTATGAGCTATGCTACTTCTGACGAAAACATTGTAGAATCAATGCGCAGAATTAAAGAAACTTTGGCTCGCCTGAAGTAATCTGAATTCCATATACATAATAGAGGCTGTTTCAAAATTAAATTTGGGATAGCCTCTATTTTTATATTTCATCAATAACTCCGCTCCCAACAAGACACGAAAAAAGGCTACCCCTAATTGGAGCAGCCTAAATTCGTTGTCATAAATCGACGACCGGATATTATCCCTGATGAATAGCTTCAGAAGGACAAACATCAGCGCAAGTACCACATTCTGTACAAGCATCTGGATTGATTGAATATTTGTCACCTTCAGAAATTGCACCTACTGGGCATTCATCGATACAAGTACCGCAAGCGATACAATCGTCACTAATTACGTAAGCCATTGTTGTAAAAAAATTAAGTTATTATTAGTACTAATTGTTTATGCAAAGTTAGTATTTTTACTTAGAATTGTAACATCCACATTACAGAAAGTGGGTAATTTGTACAATGTCTAAATAAAGTCATTTCATTATAGCCTGATATATTGCCTGTTGTATTGCAGGACGTATTTTCAGCTTCATTAGATTTTTCCTGTCGCACGGATTCGGATAAATCCTATTGCAAAGGAACACAAAAACCAAATCATTGTCAGGGTCAGCCCAAGCACATGTTCCGGTGAAACCAGTATGCCCAAATACAGATGCCGGCGTTTCAGGCGCACAATATCCATTATCTGGTTTGTCGGCATCAGGCTTGTCAAAGCCTAGACCTCGCCTGCTGTTTTTTGACTTCATGGTAATAAAAAGTTCACAAGTGGCTCTAGTAAGATACCTACGATCGCCCATTACACCTTTATCAAGCAACATCTGGTAAATGGTAGCCACATCTTTTGCCGTAGAAAACAATCCAGCATTTCCCGATACTCCACCCAGCAATGCAGCGGCCTCATCGTGCACATATCCGTGGACGGGGCCTTTTCTCAAAAAGTCTTCTTTCACCGTAGGAACAATCTCATCCTTATCATATCTCTGTAACGGATTATATAATGTATGTACCAATCCCATTGGCTTATAGAAATTTTCTTCAAGATATTGGTCCATCGGCATTCCGGAGATATTCTCCACAGCCTCTTTCAGAAGCATAAAGTTCAAACAGCTGTATCTGTAAGAATGTCCTTTAAGGCTTGCATCGGCTATTTCCTTCAGTATTACATCCTTGAATTCAGGCTTGATGTAAATACCGTCAGACAATTTCAATGTATATCCGGCACTATCTTTTTCAGATACCCATTCCGGAAGGAATTCAAAATTCGTACAGACATAAAGAGCATTACCAACCTTTATTTTATGATTGGCATCTTTATATTTCTTATACATTCCACCCTTACAACTCTTAGGATCTATCGCTTTCTTATAGAAAGGCAAATATGCCGGCAACCCTGATTCATGGTAAAGCAACTGCTGGATTGTTATACCTTCTTTATCAGTTGACTTCAATTCCGGCACATAATCTGAAATTTTATCAGTAAGATTGATTTTTCCTTCATCATAAAGCTTCATTACTGCCAGTAAAGTGGCCGTTGTTTTTGTAAGCGAAGCCAGATCGTACAAATCATTTTCCCTCACTTCCCTATCAGACTCATAAGTATGATTGCCAAAACATTTATTATAGACCTGATATCCATTCTTCCACACTAAGACATGGCAACCAGGATAAGCACCTTCCTTTATTCCATATTCTGCTATGCTGTCTATACGAGAAAGAACTTTAGAATCCATACCGAATTCCTCAGGCTTGTATCGTCTTGGCTTATCCGGATCGACAATAACTCCTGAGCCTGCCTTATATTCATCATTAAGATCGACAGACAAACGGCCATCCACCCTCTGATTTCCAATCAACATACCGGCAACAAACTTCTGTATATACTTCTCGTCCGAATGTGCCAACACTACAGCCGAAGATTGCGCCACCACATCATTCAGTTTCTGTAAAACCTTGTGCGAATTGAAACAAACCAATATGGTAGGTTTTCCTTTGGCCAATTCAAGAAGCACTTTTCTATATTTTTCTACTTTTGATGTATATACCGCAACTATTACTCTCTGGACAGGAATTATTCTGTTTCTCAAACTCTGCAACGAATCAAGATTGGCATGCAGCCATGTAACAGGGTAAGTATCGTTTATTTCATTGAAAAAAGGATATGTTTCAGACAATGTATTCGAAACATTCAAGACCACAGTACCTGAAAGAGTCAAATCCAACGGTAACATCTCGTCGGAATCCTTGACTACAGTAACAGCCGATTTTTTGATACGGCTCATCAAATCATTAGTATAAGCCTTGTTTATGCGGGACATAACACCATTCTTCTCTATTGAAGGACGTTTGTTCAAGCCGAAAGCGTATTTATAAGTCAATACTTTACGACACTTTTCATTTATTTCTTCTTCAGTTATTTTCCCTTCTTTTACGGCTTTCAGTACGCCATCAAGTTCTCTTTTAAGATTTCTTGGTGCAAGCACCATATCATTTCCTGCAGCCAAAGCCTGAGCGGACACATAAGGATTATTGGATATTCCTTTCATTTCAAGAGCATCAGTAAACACAAGACCTTTGAAATGCATTTTCTCCTTCAACAACTCTGTTACAACAGCATGTGAAACGGAAGCCGCTTTATTGTCCATCAAAGGTATATTCAGATGTCCTACCATAATTCCGCCTACTCCTGCTTCTATAGCCTTACGGAATGGATATAACTCTATACTGTCAAGTCTTTCCTGACTGAAAGGCAAAACAGGCAAAGCCTTGTGAGAATCGACTTCCGTATCACCATGTCCGGGGAAATGCTTGCATACGGCAAGAATTCCGCCATCTTCCAATCCCTTGGAGTATGCCAGGGCTTTATTGGCTACCTGTTCCCTATCACTTCCGAATGAACGTGTATTTATTACCGGATTCTTAGGATTATTGTCAATATCTGCCACAGGTGCAAAATTTATATGCACACCTATTTCTTTCAACTCTCTGGCCACTTCCTTTCCATATTCATATATCAGCGTATCATTCTGAATGCATCCCAACACCCTGTTTCTTGGGAACGAAGGAGTACCTTTCAAACGCATTGCAAGGCCCCATTCTCCATCGAAAGTTATGAGCAATGGTATATTGGCCATACTTTGGGCATAGTTTGTAAGCTCTACCTGCTTTTCTATATCTCCGCCAGAGAACAACAATCCTCCTATGCCATATTCTTTTACGGCATCTTCTATATTCTTTTTATTCTGTTGAGTGGTGTATGGAGCAACAGTATGAATAAACAGCTGCCCTATCTTCTGTTTCAAAGTCAATGACTCCAACCTGCTTTCAACCCAATAGCGGCATGCCTTCTCACTATCTATATTTTTATATACAAAATCAGTCTGCGCATGTAGATTTATCGACAACACAATCAGCAAACATGCCAATAAGATTTTCTTCATATTCTTTATTTATTAATTGCCTATATTACTGCGAAAATAAATAAAAAACATAAATCATACAAGAAATAGGGCCAAGTATGAAAAAAAAGGTATAAAGAATTTGCAATGTGCTAGAAAAGAAGTACCTTTGCACCGCTTTCGCGCAATCGCTGTCATGAAGAGTTACTTGATATGTTGCGTTGTAACGATAAACAATTTAATTTATAAAAACAATGGATTTAATTAAAATTGCAGAAGAAGCATTTGCTACTGGCAAACAGCATCCTTCATTCAAAGCTGGTGATACTATCACAGTAGCATACCGTATCGTTGAAGGTAGCAAGGAACGCGTTCAGTTGTATCGCGGTGTTGTTATCAAAATTTCTGGTCATGGTGAAAAGAAACGTTTCACTGTACGTAAAATGTCTGGTACAGTTGGTGTAGAACGTATCTTCCCATTGGAGTCTCCAGCTATCGACAGCATCACTGTCAACAAAGTCGGTAAAGTACGTCGTGCTAAATTGTACTACTTACGTGCTCTTACTGGTAAGAAGGCTAGAATTCAGGAAAAACGCGCTAACGCATAATCTTGAAAACTATTTTCCTTACATAAAAAAAGGTCTGCAATTGCAGACCTTTTTTTATTATATAAAGTTTTATTATCTGAAATCCTTGAGTTCTTCCTGAAGTTTCTGTCTGGTGAAGAAAATTCTACTCTTAACCGTACCTAAAGGCAAATTAAGTTTCTCCGCTATTTCACGATACTTAAATCCGGCTACGAACATTGAAAAAGGAACTTTATATTCACTTGGCAAAGAATTTACTATACGTCTCATTTCCTTAAGGTCGTATGCTCCTTCTGTAGAATCACCTTCAAGATCAAATCCCTTATTTATAAAATATGAGTTATCTGTCTGATCTACGTAAGTCTGGTCACGTAATGTCTTTCTATAATTATTAATAAAGATATTACGCATTATGGTGTAGATCCATCCCTTGAAATTTGTTTCTTCAGTATATTTCTCCTCATTGTCCAACGCCTTGAGAGATGTCTCCTGAAGCAAATCATTCGCATCTTCATAATCGGCAGTAAGTTTGTAAGCAAAGTTCAAAAGGTCAGATTGCACGTTTAGCAGGTTCTGGGCAAAAGTACTTGTTTTCATATTCTTGTTTGTTTGTCTGTTTCTATAATTGCTTGATTTTCACAGTGCAAATATATATAGAACAGAATATGGGCATACCCGTAAATCAAACAATCAAAGGGGTGAAAACAGTTTTTACCCTATAATATGATAGTTTTCAGGTACTATTTCCAGTCTTTAAACGGACATTTCATCAGGAAAGAATTGTAATATTTCACCTGTCCTGTTACTTCCTCTCCCAAAAAAGGAGGAATTTCATATTCCTCATCAACACTACCCAACTCTACTTCAGCCACCACTAGTCCTTCGTTGTCTCCATAAAACTCATCTATCTCAAAAGTATGTTTTCCAAACTCTACAAGATACCTCGTCTTATCTATCATTCCCGGCAAACAAAGTTTCATCAGTTCGCGTGCTTCATCAATAGGAATTTCATGTTCCCACTCGTATCTGCTAAGACCATTGTCCGATGATGCTCCTTTGATGGTCAGATATCCTTTTTCATTCCTTATCCTGACTCTAACAGTTCTTCCCCTGTCACTGCATATATATCCTTGAACAATCCTTGAGGACGATACAGCCATATCCTTATACGAGGAATCATTTACCAAGAATTTTCGTTCTATCTCCTGTGACATATAATTATTGAATTTGTGTTTATAAATAGAACAAAGGCTGCCGGATATTGTTCATATCCGACAGCCTTTATTTATACTTTAGAAAAATCAAGATGCTACACTATATGCAATTGCCAGCAGTACTCCCAATACAAATATAGAAATACATACTATTTTGAACACTTTGTCAGCCTTTTCCTCTTGACGTTTCTCGTAATTCTGTCTCTTAATGTTATGTTTCTGGCTCATAGCAAATATTTTTATTGTTAATTACCCCAAAATTACTATTTAATTGATAAATACCAAAAACAGAACACAAAAAATTATAAGAAATCAAATTTCACTGTCCGAGAACTCCATCAGATATGCTTTTATAAAGCCATCTATCTTACCATCCATAACACCATTCACATCTGATGTCTGATAGTTTGTACGATGGTCTTTTACACGACGGTCATCGAATACATAACTTCTTATCTGCGAGCCCCACTCTATCTTCTTCTTTCCGGCTTCTACCTTAGCCTGTTCTTCCATACGGTGCTGGAGTTCTTTATCATAAAGAATAGAACGCAACTGACGCATTGCGTTTTCCTTATTCTTAGGCTGGTCTCGAGTCTCAGTGTTTTCAATAAGGATTTCTTCCTCTTCACCTGTATAAGGGTCTTTATACTGATAGCGCAAACGAACTCCGGATTCTACCTTATTTACGTTCTGGCCACCCGCACCACCACTTCGGAATGTATCCCATGACATACGTGCCGGTTCAATGGTAACTTCAATAGAATCGTCAACCAAAGGTGTAACGAAAACAGAAGCAAATGAAGTCATACGCTTTCCCTGAGCGTTATATGGAGAAACTCTCACCAAACGATGAACACCGTTTTCTCCTTTCAGATAACCATATGCATATGGACCTTCGATATTCATAGTCACAGTTTTGATACCGGCCTCATCACCTTCCTGAAGGTTTGCTACAGAAAGTTTATAACCATTACTTTCAGCCCAACGCATATACATACGCATAAGCATTGACGACCAGTCCTGGCTTTCAGTACCTCCTGCACCTGAATTTATTTTCAGTACGCAATCCATTTGGTCAGCTTCAGAACGAAGCATGTTCTTCAGTTCAAGTTCCTCAACAGCCGTCTGAGCCTTATTATAAGCTTCATCAACTTCCTGTTCTGTCACCAATTCATCCTTGAAGAAATCAAATGACAGTTCAAGTTCGTCAACAAGAGTTTTAACCTCCTTATATCCATCAATCCAAGCCTGAAGTCCTTTTACCTTTTTCATTTGTGCTTCAGCCTTCTTTGCATCATCCCAGAAGCCCGGAGCCTGTGTGCGGAGCTGTTCTTCCTCCACCTGAACCTGCTTGTTTTCAATATCCAAATAGCGGTAAAGAGCCTCTGTACGTTCCTTTAAATCCTTGAGTTGTTCTATTGTAATCATCTTATTTCTTTTTTGCGGCTACAAAGTTAGTCAAAAAACACAAAATGACCAAGTTACTCCTCATACATCTTCTCTATCTGAGCTGCATAATTCTTCATCAATACAGGTCTCTTTATTTTCAATGTATTTGTCAGCTCACCCTTTTCCATACTGAAAGGTTCAGGCAGCAAAGTAAATTTCTTTATCTGTTCATAATGGGCAAATTCCTGTTGAAGCGTATCTATGCGCATACGGAACAGATCCTGGATTTCCTGTTTCGCAAGCAAATCCTTCATATCTGAATATTTAATTCCCTTGCTTTCAGCATATGCCTTGACCTGCGAATATTCAGGAACAATCAAAGCAGAAACATATTTTCTCTGATCTGCTATAATTGAAATCTGGTCAATATACTTATCAACCACCAGTTTTGTTTCAATAGCCTGAGGAGCAATATATTTGCCATTAGATGTCTTGAACAAATCCTTGATACGGTCCGTCAAATACAGACGGCCATCCTCAATATATCCTGCATCACCGGTATGGAACCATCCGTCAGGTGTAAATGCGTCCTTTGTTATAGCTTCCTTTTTGTAATAGCCTTTGGTTACAGTCTCACCTTTTACGAGAATCTCATTATTTTCGCCAATCTTTATCTCTACACCTGGTAATACCCTGCCAACAGATCCTATTTTAAAATCATCAATCCACTGGCAAGTAACAGTAGCTGTAGTCTCTGTCAGTCCATAACCTGCAATCATGTTTATGCCTACCGATCTTACAAATTCCTCTACTTTAGGCGGAATAGCAGCTCCTGCAGTCGGGAAGAAGTTTCCATTCTCTATACCTATAGTCTTCTTTAACAAGCTATATATTGTCTTCTCATAGAACTTGTATTTAAGTTTCAATATAGGAGAAGGCTCCTTGCCATTCATCAGACAATTGATGTTGTATTCTTTTCCCACCTTCAAAGCATCCAGCATCAGTTTCTTCTTGACACCGGTAGTCTCGTTTATCTTTTCCATTACGCCTGCATATACCTTTTCCCAGAAACGAGGCACACTACACATAGCAGTAGGACGTATCTCCTTAATGGTTTTCTGTATATCGGCAGGACGAAGATTTATACACAATGTACATCCCATATCAATACAAAGATATGACCATGCACGCTCAAATATATGAGTAAAAGGCAGGAAGTTCATTATTACATCATTATCCGAAAGAGTCTTCAGACGTCCGTAATGCGCCTTTATACCGAATTCGAAACAAGAATGATGCAACATTACACCTTTAGATTCACCCGTAGTGCCCGAAGTATATAAAATATTTGCCAGATCCTGAGGAGAAGAAGCCTCTATACGTTTGTCAACTATCTCCTGCAAAGATTCATCCTTACCTTTTTCCAGAAATTCATCAAAATATATGGAATTAGTATCTCCCGGAAGACGTTTTACGTTAGGTTCAAATATAATAATCTGTTTTAAAGACCTGCACAAACCCTGCACACGGCGTGCCACTTCATACTGATACTGTTCGCCAACGAAAAGATACCTTATAGAAGCATCCTGCACGATATAATGTACCTGTGCTTCAGAACTTGTGGCATATAGGGGTATTGTCACAACTCTTGTAGCATAAGCTCCGAAATCAACATAGAAACATTCTGGCATATTCTGAGAAAAGACCCCCACGTTCTCCTGTTCATTGATGCCCAATGCCACCATAGCACGTGAAGCATATTTTACTTTTTCTGCAAATTTGTTCCATGAAACTGAAATCCACGAAGATATGGAATAATCACGATACTTGAGAGCTACCCTCTCACCATATTTCTTTGCCTGGCGGAAAACAAGGTCCGACAAAAATGATTTGCCCATTTTATATACTTATTTAGAATTCTTAATACGCAAAGTTAATTATATTTTTCTATTTTACCACAAATCTGTTACGATATATTAAAATAAAACATATCTTTGCCATAAAATATCAGAATAATATGATGACAGATACCAGTTATTACACATCGGAAGCTGTAACGCTGCTTCAAGCTCTGATAGGGATACCATCCATAAGCAGGGAAGAAGATGCAGCAGCCGACTTCCTGCAAACTTATATTGAAGAGTCCGGCATCATGACAGGACGTATGGGAAACAATGTTTGGTGCATAAGTCCAATGTTCGACACTTCAAGACCAACAATTCTATTAAACTCCCATATCGATACAGTAAAGCCAGTCAACGGATGGCGTAAACAACCATTCACACCTAAAATAGACAATGGAAAGCTGTTTGGATTGGGAAGTAACGATGCAGGTGCATCATTGGTTTCCCTTTTTCAGGTTTACAAACACTTGAGTGCTACAGAACAGAAATACAACCTTATTTTTCTGGCATCTTGTGAAGAAGAGGTTTCAGGCAAAAACGGCATCGAAAGTGTGCTTCCACAGTTACCTCCAATAACACTTGGCATAGTAGGCGAACCAACAGAAATGAATCCTGCCATAGCCGAAAAAGGTCTTATGGTTCTTGATGTTACCGCACAAGGACGTTCGGGACATGCCGCACGTGAAGAAGGCGACAATGCAATCTACAAGATTCTTCCGGATATAGAATGGTTCCGTACTCACAAGTTCGAAAAAGAATCGTCCTTACTAGGTCCTGTAAAAATGACCGTGACACAAATAAATGCCGGAACACAACACAATGTCATACCGGATACTTGTAGCATAGTGGTTGACATACGAAGCAATGAGTGTTACTCCAACGAAACTCTTTTCGAGGAAATAAAGAAGAACATCAGCAGTGAGGTAAAAGCAAGATCCTTCAGATTGAACTCATCAAGTATATCACCTGAGCATCCTATAGTGAAACGTGCCATTGCGCTAGGTAAAATTCCATTCGGTTCACCTACTCTTTCAGATCAGGCACTAATGCCTTTCACATCAATAAAGATCGGTCCGGGAAAATCATCACGTTCGCATACTGCCGATGAATACATAATGATTAATGAGATAGAAGAGGCTATAAGCCTTTATATAAAACTGTTAGACGGGTTGGAGCTATAATCTCCAACCCTTTTATTACATATCAGTCAGCTTCCACTTCAACAAGGTTTCCAGTCACAGAATTCATAATAAATCCTCTGACCTTTATACCGTCTGCCGGCATCAACGGATGATGTCGCACTATATGGACACTCTTCCTTACAGCATCCTCGGTATCGTCAAAACCGCTCAACCACGAACGCAGATTTACATCACAGTATTCCATCATCTCTATATGATCCTGCGACACTCCACGAGCACGCATGTGCGAAAGCATCTCATCGCTATCCATATGCTGTACACCGCAGTCTGTATGCCCTATAATCATTATCTCTTCTACACCAAGTTCGTAGATTGCCACCAAAAGGCTTCGCATGGCACTACCAAACGGATGGGTAATTGTACCTCCGGCATTCTTTATAATCTTTACGTCACCGTTTTTCAGTCCCAACGCGGCAGGAAGCAGCTCAATAAGGCGCGTATCCATACATGTCACAATAGCAATCTTCTTGTCAGGATACTTGGTAGTAAGAAATTTCTCATATCCTTTTGTTTCAACAAAAGATTTGTTGTATTCAAGCAATTCGTCTATCATAATCAATCTATTAATAAAATTCCTTGTGCAAAATTACATCAAAAAATATCAAAAATAAAAAGCAAGAGTAAATATCTGACATATACAGAATCTACTCTTGCCTTATTATAAATTTTTATCACATACGTTCTAAAATATACTCACCTCCGGCTTGGGTATCAATGTCATACTCATATATCTTATACAATATAGGATACTCAGCATCCAGTCCCTCAGCTATCAAAGGTTTCTTTATATCAGCATTCTGATAATACCGGTTAGTATTCTCACCTTCAGCTTCAGTCAATCCTTTCCCCTTTAAAGGAATGTACGAACGTATTCTCAGTTTTCCACCTAAATCTGATTTTATTCTGGCAGCGAGCAATTCACCACCTTTCCATTCCATATCTACGGTAAATCCTCCTCTGGCTTTAAGTCCTGTCACCTTTCCGCTCCTCCATTCATCTGGCAAAGCAGGCAACAAGTGCAAGGCCTCGTCATGACTCTGTATAAGCATCTCAGCCACACCAGCCGTATATCCGAAGTTACCGTCAATCTGAAATGGTGGATGGGCATCAAACAAATTCGGATAAGTACGTCCTGCAAACAAGTTTCTTATTATCTTATACGCATGATTACCGTCAAGCAGACGTGACCATAAGTTTATCTTCCATCCTATAGACCATCCTGTGGCCTCATCTCCTCTTTGCAACAAAGTATTCTTAGCAGCCTGAAACAACAACGGATTTTTATAAGGAGAAATCTGATTGCCCGGATACAAACCGAATGCATGAGATATATGCCTGTGCTTATCGTTCGGATTATCTACATCCTCAAGCCACTCCTGAAGCTGATTATATTTACCTATCTGCATAGGAGCAAGCATATCTATCATACTCTGCAATCTATTTATATATTCAGGATCCTTATCCAATAATCGGGATGCATCCCGAGTGTTACACAACAGTTCAAACACAATCTGATTGTCCATAGTACAACCCGCAATTGTAGATGCCGAGTTACTGTTTTCTCCGTCAGGGCCATGCTCCGGTGAATTTGAAGGACATGTAACCATCCACCCATATACAGGATGCCTAACTAGAAAATCCATAAAGAAATCGGCAGAACCTTTCAATACATCATAATATTTTTCAAGAAAGGCCATATCACCGGTATATAAATAATGTTGCCACAAGTGCTGGCACAGCCATGCTCCACCATTTGGCCACATTCCCCAGAACGCACCGTCCACCACTCCTGTAGAACGCCATAAATCTGTATTATGATGTAGCACCCATCCGTTGCATCCATACATCACCTTGGCAGTTTCCCTACCAGTTTCCGAAAGTTCCTGCAACATCGTGAATAACGGCTTATGGCACTCACTAAGGTTAGTAACCTCTGCAGGCCAATAGTTCATTTGCAGATTTATATTCACTGTATATTTACTGTCCCACGGTGCAACTACGTCATTGTTCCATATTCCCTGAAGATTTGCAGGCTGCCCTCCAGGCAATGACGACGAGACAAGCAGATAACGTCCATATTGAAACAACAGTACAGCCAGTCCTGCGTCATTTCTTTCATTAAATTTCTTTATTCTCAGGTCTGTAGGTTCATTTGAGAAATCATCAGATGAAATTTCCAGATTTACCCTGCCGAACAAACTCCTATACTTTTCAATATGCTCATCCTTTGCAACCTCATAATCTTTCTTCACAGCTGCATTCAGATAACCTGACGCTTTCTTATATCCGTTACCACTTATATCTTTATAATTTACAAAGTTTGTTGCCGACGATATATAAAGAATGACATTATCTGCATTTTCCACCTTCATCTTATCATCTTCGAAAGATAATTTTCCTCCGGTATTAACAGCCTTGACCAAAGTCTCATCAAAAAGTTTTCCTTTCACTCCTTCATGGTCATTACCTTTAGCTTTCAGATAAAGACATTTGTTCCTTACAGAGACCTTATGTTCCAAAGGACAGTCAAATGACATGGAAAATGATAATTTTCCGGCTGTAGAACTTGAAATTCTCATTATTATGACATTATCTACCATAGAAGAAAACAGTTCCCTCTTATATGTCACTCCATTAACTTTATAACTTACAGAAGCTATAGCATTTTCTATATCAAGTTCACGATAATATTCCGTAGCATTTTCATGTCCCGGGAAATTAATCTTCAGGCTACCGATAGTCTGATACGGCATTCCATTCCTCGAAGTAAGAAAATTCTTGTTAACCAACTCCTGCGCCTCACCATATTTTCCTTCAAATACAAGTTTCCTGACTTCTGGCAACACTTTCAGAGCATCAGGATTATCATTTCTGTATGGCGATCCTCCCCAAAACGTTTCCTCATTAAGCTGGAGTTCTTCCGTTTCATTACCACCGTAAACCATTACTCCCAGTCTGGAGTTTCCCAATGGCAGTGCCTCTGTCCACTCTGAAGCAGGTTTGTTATACCATAGTTTAAGATTTCCGGCATATGTAAATGCCGAAAAGACTAATAATACAAACAAAATTAAAAATCTCATAGTATTCTTATTATGAAACAATTATACTTTTTACTTTATTGGAATACACATGTTCCACGAACGTGTAGCATTTTCAAACCCACCGGGGCCATCCATCGTAGCAAAAAACACATACATAGGCTTTCCGTTCTCAAAATAGATGAAAGGACGCTCTAGCTGTCCCTGTTTTTCTATATTGCCATCTTCCCATTCCACTGTTAAAGAATATGCCTTCGGATCTTTATCTATTACCCAGTTCACGCCATCTGAAGAATGCGCCATGGCACCTCCTCCCTTTTCTCCGGTAAACTTGCCTACATGGTCTTTAAATATAATATGATATCCTTTTTCATCTTTCCATAAAAAAGGATCCTCAGCCTCACCCTGACCATCAACATGGAATATAGGTTGTTTGTCATTCAACACTTCGTACGGACCTTCTATATTTTTTGCATAAGCAACCCCCAAAGCCATTGACGAATGTTTGTCTTCTTTAGTGTAATGACGTCCCTTGAAAATCATCAGGACAGAACCATCCTCTTGTATTACAGGAGACGGATTTGAAGCAAGAAAACTGTAGAAAGTATTCGGTTCTGTCTTCACTATAGGCTCATTCATTCTTTTCCAAGGCCCATACGGACTTTCAGCCACAGCCAGTCCTATTCTCTTGTTTGCCCTGCCCACAATACACCATTTACTGTCAAGTGTAAGTTCATCATAGGTAGGTTCTTCAAAAGGATGCGTAGAACCCATATAGATAAGGTAGTATTTATTATTATAATAGAAGATACGAGGATTATGCGTAGATTTTCCATCCCAGTATTGGGCACCACGCGGCGGCAAAGCTACATCTGAAAAAGTATATGGTCCCTGAATACTGTCTGCCACAGCATGTACTATTTCCGAAGCAACCATCCATCCAGGATGAAAAGGCAATGACTTTGGAAAACGTGACACATACATGTGATACTTACCGTCAGGCGATTTAACTACAGAACTTCCCCACACCCAATAGCCTTCCATCTGGAAAGCAGGAACCCTGGATGCTTTTCCAAGATTATGAAACAGACTGTTATGCGAATTACGCTTCAACTCCAAAAGATTGTCTAGTTTCTGAGAATAGACACTTGAAGAAGCCATGAAAATTGACAAGAAAAATAGAATAATTGATTTCTTCATAATTGTTTTTTATATAATAGAAATTTGTTAACGACATGCGAATATAAGTATTTTTCACATCATACGATTGTTTGGAACATATAAATCATATCATCCAAACCGAAACCTATTTCCTGGAGTCAAAAAAATTGCAGTGGCCACACTAGGAAAACAGCAGACAAAACAGTATTTTTGTAACAGAATTCATAAACAAGAAAAATTATGGCTAAAGAACTTGAACTGAAATACGGATGCAATCCTAACCAGAAACCTGCACGTATTTTCATGAAAGAAGGGGAACTGCCTATTGAGGTCCTGAACGGACGCCCCGGTTACATCAACTTCCTTGATGCGCTGAACGGATGGCAGCTAGTAAAAGAACTGAAAGAAGCTACAGGAATGCCTGCTGCTACATCATTCAAGCATGTCAGCCCTGCCGGTGCTGCTATCGGTCTTGAACTTGACGAAACTATGAAGAAAATATACTTCGTCGATGGTCTTCCTCTTTCTCCGCTTGCTAATGCTTACGTACGTGCCCGCGGTGCAGACCGTATGTCTTCTTATGGCGACTTTATTGCTCTGAGCGACATCTGCGATGAAGAGACAGCCCGTTTCATCAACCGCGAAGTATCCGACGGTGTTATCGCTCCGGGATATACAGATGCAGCTCTGGAAATACTGAAAGCAAAACGTAAAGGTACTTATAATGTAATCAAGATTGACCCTAACTACGTTCCTGCTCCTATCGAGACAAAAGAAGTGTTCGGTGTAACTTTCGAACAGGGAAGAAACGAAATCAAGCTGAACGGCGACGATTTGTTCCAGAACATCCCTACTCAGAACAAGAACTTTACAGATGCTGCAAAGCGTGACCTTATGATTGCGCTTATCACTCTGAAATATACTCAGTCAAACTCTGTATGCTACGTCAAGGACGGTCAAGCTATCGGTATCGGTGCCGGACAGCAGAGCCGTATCCACTGTACACGTCTTGCCGGAAACAAGGCAGATATCTGGTATCTGCGCCAGCATCCGAAAGTACTGAACTTGCCATGGGTTGAAAAAATACGCCGTGCAGACCGCGACAACACTATCGACATCTACATCAGCGAAGACCACGACGATGTATTGGCTGACGGAGTATGGCAGCAGTTCTTCACAGAAAAGCCTGAAGTATTGACACGCGAAGAAAAACGTGCATGGCTTGACACACTGAAAGGTGTAGCTCTTGGTTCAGATGCGTTCTTCCCATTCGGCGACAATATCGAACGTGCTCACAAGAGTGGTGTGGAATTCATTGCACAGGCAGGTGGCTCTGTACGCGATGACCATGTTATCGAAACTTGCGACAAATACGGCATTGCAATGGCATTCACAGGCATTCGTCTGTTCCACCATTAATATCACGCCTGATATATAGATATGAAAAAAACTCCTGACAGAAACTTCCGAAAAAAAGCAACTGTCAGGAGTTTTTTTTAATTTATATACTTATCAGAATTTATACCCCAATGTAAAATACATGGAAAAATTATACGGTGATGCATCTGGAGCTATCTTGCAGAATCCAAAATCTGCATCAAGTCCTACAGTCCAGTCTTTAAAATCAAGACCTACTCCAGTCTGGACTCCGGCATCAAATCTGTTATACCCGTCAGCAATATATTTTCCACCTAAATATAAATCATCAAAAGTCGGCCATGACATGGTAAGTGCATCAATATTAGTCTCCGACTTACCTGATATACCATATGCAATATACGGACCTACAGTGAACACCATATCAAACTTTGATGTAGCTCCAACATGGAATGCAGCCAAAAGAGGCATCTGGAAATAATTCTGATTGGCATGTACTTTTGAAAGGACATTCTCACCGGTAACAAAATTATTGTACATTTTATAGCTTGCACCTTTTGATGTCCAGTTCAATCCGGTCTGAAAAGAAACAAGCCAATTCAACGGGATATCCAAAGTCACTCCTACTTTCGGGTTAAACAAAGGCTTGCTTCCATCTGCATTCTTACCCATCCATGCCGACATACCGGCACCTACTTCCATACCCCATTGTACTTTATTTTGTGCAACTGCCGGAAAAAATGACAGCATACATAACATAGCAACTAACAGTTTCTTCATAATATTCCTTATTTATATTTTATCAGTAAAGACAAAATTAAAGAATTTAATGATATATCCTACAAAATAGGAGATAAAAAAACGACAGTTCATTTTAATCAAGGGAACAATACGTCTCGATTAAAATGAACTGTCGTTTTTTTAAACGTATGAATTGCTATTTTTTAGAATGCGTATTCTATACCGATTGAGATTGCTTCGCCATCAGCATATACTCCGAAACCATCCTTTAAACTATTTCTATAGTCTTGACGGAATCCTGCAAAACCAACTTTAGTTATGAAACTAAAATTGTCATTAAGCTTTACTGCCAAACCAGGTTTAACACCAAGTTCAAATCCAGCATCTGCATCACTGTGAGCAACTTTGTTGACAGAAACGCCAAATCCCATATCAAGGAACAAACGTACAATATCATTCTCATAATAAGAGAAACGTGCGTAAGGCGCAATAGCAAAAGCTGTAGTTGAAGGACCTTCACCTCCAGCAACATCAAGTATCAGTTGTCCACCAACAGCCCATTTCCCATTCAACTCATATCCGAAATCAGGACTGATAGAGAAAGAAGTTCTCTCTGCATCAGTATCTCTCCATAAACCGATTCCACCACCAACATACATTTCCTGTGCGTAAGCAGTAACTACTGCAAACAACACGAATAAAGTCATTAATACTTTTTTCATAATTCTCATTTTTTAGTTGTTAAACTATTCAGTTTTTATTTAAAAACAAATTTCGGGAAAATATGTTATAAAAATAACATTAGATTGACAAATTTAATCAATACATTAAAAACAGAACAGTTTATCCGTTTTTATGACGATTTGCTCTGCGACGACGTATCTCTGCTTTCATCTTTGCAGCTCCGGAATTATGAAGTCCGGTAATATAGGTTTTCTTTTTCGCCTTAGTCTTAACCTTCTCTTCTTTTTTTGCTGCAGGAGATTTTGCTCCCTTGAAGATTATACCTTCTGTCAATATCTTTTCTATATCCATAATCTTGTATTTATATATGTATAACCAATAAAAAGATTAAATGTTCATTCTTAACTGAAATAAATGATTTCTATCTCCGTTGCTTCGGCAAATTCTTTAAGCAAATCGACCATAAAACCTACGGCCTCTTCCAGTCCTTCCTTGCCGCTATAAGCATTCATTATAGCAAGAAGTCTGGTTGTACCGGCAGTTATCTTTGTGCGTTCGTTGTCACTTGTGGGAGTTCCTACCCCTCCAACAGCATCACGATATACCGGCATACCTTCAATGTTCAGTTCACCTCTGCCTATACCTTCGTAAGGCTCGCCTGCCTTACCTATACCAAGAACCAGCTCATCGCCTTGTATCTTATCAAGATCAAAACCTCCTATGGAATGTCCGCAATTTATGGAAGCCAGATTGATAAGATCCACCAAAGTATCTATCTGATATAATGGAATACCACGAAGGATACGACGGCATAATGCTTCGGACGACGGACGATAACGGCTAGGGTCCTTACCACATTTCTTGTATGCCTGACGTGTTGCCTGTATCGATGGCATGTCCTTTATGGAATCTGTGGTATATTTAGAACGGTAAAGCTCCGTAAACTCGTCTATGCGTTTCCACAACTGTTCATTATAACCGGAATTCTTTACTCTGGCAAAAACTGCAGCTCCCTGAAAACCCGGCCAAGCCTGTTTCAGTTCGTCTGAAACAACAATATTTATCTTTCTATTTTCCATAAACGCTTTCAAAATTGTTTTATACTTTTACACAGAAATATATGGTGTAACAATTATTCATCTTTCAGAATTATCCCCGAAATAATTCTGCCTGAATTTATTCCTAACCTGCGGGCAGAAAAGAAATCTTCGTTTGCGGTATATGTACATATTCCGCTCACTTCTATATTATCCGGATTTACTCCGGCTGAAATAAGCTGTATTCTGTTTGTTTCCCAAAGATCAATATGCCATTTTGAGTATCTCCGTGATATAACATTCATATCAAATCCGGCATCTTGAAAAGCCTGATAAACCTCATCGCCAACCTCAAAAGACTGTAAAGAAATGCCCGGACCTATAACTGCTACTACATCTTGCATCCGCGTTCCATATTCTTCATGCATCTTTCTCAGAGTTTTCTCCACTATACGTGCCACCGTACCGCGCCATCCGGCATGTATTGCCGCAATTGCCTTATTACGTACATCATAGCAAAGCACAGGGATACAGTCGGCTGTGGATATACACAGACATATACCTTTAAGATTGGTTATAACGGCATCCACGCCTTCAATCATATTTTTCCTTACAGTCTCATCAGAATTCAGGTAGTCGCTGTCTATTGTACGTATCTCCGTAGAATGTATCTGATGCGGTATCACGAATGTATTTGGGCGGAACGGCATTATATCAGCCAGCAGGCTTCTATTCCGTTCTACATTTTCCGGATTGTCACCGCAATAATGGTTGCAGTTGAAAGATGAATACTGTCCGGTGCTATATCCGCCATGTCGAGTGGTAGAGAAACAAAAAATGTCAGCATACGATTCGTTCAAACCGTACACTAACATTCTTTTATCTGTTGAAAATAAGTTATTCATTATTTTTCGGGTTCGTCATCCCAATCTTCTTCTTCATATTCATATTCGAAATCATCGTCAGCATCATCCTCATATTCATATTCAAAGTCTTCATCCTCTCCCATATCCTGAAGTTCCTGCTGAAGTTTTGAAACATCTTTCGAACGATGTACGATTGCATCACGTCTTACAGTCTCAAGCAGATTGCTTTCCTTGTTAAGCTCTGCCCAAAGGATATCTTTAAGCTGCTGAATTCCCATATTCGCCACAGAAGATATAAACACATGAGGAACACCTTCAGGCAATGTCGGTTCAAGCATGCTGATAAGCTCATCGTCTAGCATATCGCATTTTGTTATGGCCAGGACACGCTGCTTATCGAGCATTTCAGGATTGAACGTTGCAAGCTCATTCAGCAATATTTCATACTCTTTGCGTATATCATCTGTATCACCAGGCACCATGAAAAGCAAAAGTGAGTTACGCTCTATGTGGCGCAGGAAACGAAGTCCGAGTCCTTTACCCTCGCTTGCTCCTTCTATTATACCAGGTATATCTGCCATAACGAATGATTTTCCGTCACGATATGACACTATACCCAAATTAGGCTCAAGTGTTGTAAACGGATAATTGGCAATCTTAGGACGTGCTGCAGATACAGTGGAAAGCAAAGTTGATTTTCCGGCATTTGGAAAACCTACAAGACCTACATCAGCAAGCAGTTTCAATTCCAGTATCACCGTCATTTCCTGCATAGGCTCTCCCGGCTGTGCAAATCGTGGAGCCTGACGTGTAGCTGTACGGAAATGCCAGTTACCCAAGCCTCCGCGTCCGCCTTTCAGCAAAATTACTTCCTGACCGTGGTCTGTTATATCGCACACATACTCTCCGGTCTCAGCATTGTAAACCACAGTACCGCACGGCACTTCTATCACCTTGTCGGCACCGTCTTTACCGAAGCTCTTGTTCTTGGAGCCATTACCTCCATGCTCGGCAAACACGTGACGTTCATATTTCAGGTGAAGCAACGTCCAGTAATTGCGGTTACCACGCAGAATTACATGACCTCCTCTACCACCGTCGCCCCCGTCGGGACCACCGTTTGGCACATACTTTTCGCGACGCATATGTACAGAGCCGCGACCTCCCTTACCGGAGCGGCAGTAGATTTTTACATAATCAACAAAATTCGATTCAGCCATATTTTTGTTAGAAGTTTGAGAAGTTAGATTGAGAATTTTGAGAAGTTAGATTGGATAATTAAAGAAGTAAATTTGAAAAGTTAAAGAAGTTATGTTGAGAGGCAATACAACTTCTTCACCTCCTTTAACTTCTCTAACTCCTTTACCTTCTTATAAATTAAAGTTTGTCAATTGCAGTACAGATGTCAGCAAAGATACCGTCCATAGTTCCAAGACCGTTGATGTGCTGATATTTGCCATCGTTCTTGTACCAGTCGATAAGCGGAGCTGTCTGAGAGTGGTAAACTACAAGACGTTTCTTGATTGTTTCTTCATTGTCATCAGCACGTCCTGATTCCTGACCACGCTTGATAAGACGAGTCATCAGTTCATCTTCCGGAACTTCAAGATCCAGCATGATAGAAACTTCCTGACCACGAACTTTAAGCATTTCCTTCAAAGCTTCTGCCTGAGCGATAGTACGTGGGAAACCGTCGAAGATTACACCTTTGCTATCTTTGAAGCTATCGAATACACTTGCAAGGATATCAATCATCAATGCGTCAGGAATAAGCTGACCGTTATCGATATATCCTTTTGCAGTTTTACCAAGTTCTGTTCCGTTCTTGATTTCAGCACGCAAAACGTCGCCTGTTGAAATGTGGTTCAAACCATACTTTTCTACTATACGTGCACTCTGAGTTCCTTTACCTGATCCAGGAGCACCAAAAATTACGATGTTCAACATTTTGTTTAAGTTTTTGAGTTTATATAAGTTTTTATCAGTTGACGAGTTGACAAGTTGACGAGTTAACAAGGTTACCATCCGGACGGGAACCTTCTATTAACTTGTAACTGAAGCCTTGTTCACTATTCATTGACTACTGTATATATGTCTCGATAATTACGTCCCTTTCCGTCGTAATCAAGACCGTAGCCTACTATAAAATCATTAGGAATATTCATTGCCACATAATCAATATCCAGATTTACCTGCAACTTGTCAGGTTTTACCAGCAATGTAGCTATACGTATATCCTTTGGATTTTTTGAACGTAATGTTTCCACGAGACGTTGCATAGTGAAACCAGTGTCTATAATATCTTCAACTATAACAACAGTCCTTCCCTCTATATTTTCATTCAGACCGACCAGTTCTTTCACCTTCCCTGTAGAAGATGTTCCTGCATATGAAGCCAGTTTCACAAACGAAATCTCGCATGGAAGACTGATACGCTTCATCAAATCGGCTGTAAACATGAACGAACCGTTCAAAACACTGAGAAACAGCGGTTCTGTTCCTTCCAAATCACGATTAATCTCATCTGCTACACGCGATACTTCTTTCAATATCTTATCTTCAGTAATAAATGTAGTAAACGACTTGTCTTTTATCCGAATAGTACTCATAGAATTATGCAAAATTAAAATTGCGGACAAATTTACGCAATTTTCGACAAATGTCAACACTACCTTTTAAGTATTTAAGTATATTTTGAAGATTAAATAGCGTATAGTTCGTATGTTTTTACTACTTTTACCAACAAAATACCATTTTAAGAAGTAATGAAAATTTTAAGTTGCGCACAACAGAAAGAAGCCGATGCTTACACTATAGAGCACGATTCTATATTATCCATCAATCTAATGGAAAAGGCCGCAAGCCTGATAACAGATGCTATATGCAGAAGATGGAACAAATCACACAGGATAGTTGTATTTGCCGGTCCGGGCAACAACGGGGGCGACGCTGTAGCTGTGGCCCGCATGTTACACTTGAAGAACTATCAGGTACAAGTAGTACTATTCAATATTAAAGGTAACCTGTCGGAAGATTGCCTCACAAACATCAAGAGACTTCAGGAATGCGGATTTACAAATTATACAGAAGTAAGCACACAATTTGACCCGCCGAAACTTTCGGCAGACGACATTGTAATCGACGGCCTCTTCGGCACAGGACTGAACATGCCTTTAAGCGGAGGTTTTGCTGCCGTAGTGCAATATATTAATGCCTCTCCTGCCAAAGTTGTATCTATAGACATTCCATCTGGAATGATGGGCGAGGACAATACCAGAAACATACGTCAGAACATTATCAAAGCTAATCTTACGCTTACAATAAACCTGCCAAAACTGTCATTCCTTTTTGCTGAAAACGAAGACTTGATTGGAGAGCTTGAAGTTCTTGACATCGGTATCAACAAAGAATTTTCAAAACAGGCAGAAAGCAGCAATTACATAATAGAAGAGAAAGAAGTAGCCGAAATAGTCAGACCAAGAAAGAAATTTGCACATAAAGGCAATTTCGGACATGCGCTGATAATTGCCGGTTCATACGGAATGGGAGGTGCAGCAGTACTGTCTGCCAAAAGTTGTTTGAGATGTGGTACAGGACTACTTACAGTACATACACCTGTATGCAACCACCTTCTTTTACAGGCAAGCGTTCCTGAAGCAATGGCACAGGACGACATGGACGACAGATTCTTTGCCGAAGTGATAGATCTGGACAGCTATCAGGCACTCGGTATAGGCCCTGGACTGGGACAGGAAGAATTTACGGCACAAGCTATAATCAACCAATTAAAAGAATGTTATATACCAGCCGTAATAGATGCCGATGCAATAAATGCTTTAAGTACTTACAGAAACCAACTGAACTGCGTACCAAAAGGTTCTATCCTTACACCACATGTAAAAGAGCTTGAAAGACTCGTAGGAAGATGCAGCAACAGTTTCGAAAGAATACAAAAAGCAAAGGATCTGGCATCATATCTGCAAATATATATAATACTCAAGGGAGCATGGAGTGTAGTCATAACTCCGGAAGGAGAATGTCACTTCAACCCGACAGGCAATCCTGGCATGGCAACAGGAGGCAGCGGCGATGTTCTGACCGGTATATTGACATCACTTCTTGCACAAGGATATTCCTCTAAGGAAGCATGTCTTTTGGGAGTATATCTGCATGGAATGGCAGGAGATATAGCTGCAGAGAAATTTGGAGAAATAAGCATGAATGCATCCGACATTATCAATTCATTACCGGAAGCATGGAAACAACTTTCAAACAAAAGATAAAAAACAAAAACTATAGCTTATGAACAAAAAAGGAATTATGGCATTGGCTTTAGTTACAGCCTATGCTTTTGGCGCTAACGCACAGAATGTTGACTATTATACTCCCGGAGAAGGAGAAGGTATTGCATTTTTCTTACCTAAAACAGCTGTAGAAGTAAATGTCATTGCAACAAAAGTAAAATATACGCCAGGAGATTTCTGTCAATACGCTAACAGGTATTTAAGAATAAACAATGTTACATCCGAGCCGTCAACAGACTGGGAAATAAAAAAAATAGAAGTACGCCCCGTAGGAATACCAGACTCTACCAAAGCTTATATAATGAAACTCAGTGATAAAAGTGTAATGTCAAATATTGAGGTTACAGACAACAACATTATAAAAGCTATAAACACTTCTGCACCAAAGTCTGCAAAAGCAGAATATATTCTGGAAATGCCACAACGCGCAGAAGATGGAAGAAAATACATGACAGAAGAAATTATTACTGCCGGTTCTACAGCTAAAATGGCAGAGCTTACAGCAAAAGAAATCTACAACATACGTGAAAGCAAGAATCTTATTCTAAGAGGACAGGCGGACACTATGCCTAAGGACGGTGCTTCACTAAAACTGATAATGGACAATCTGGAAAAACAGGAAAAAGCATTGGTACAGATGTTCACTGGAATAAAGACCAGAGAAGACAAACTATTTACAGCTGTCATTCTTCCGGAAGGCGATACCACTGAAAAAGTGGTCATGAGATTTTCACAAAAACTGGGAGTATTGTCATCAGACAATCTTGCAGGTAAACCTATGTACATAAAAATTGAGAACATCAATCCGGCACAAACATCTGCTGCAGACAGTGAAGATGGCAAAAAGAAAAAAGCTCCTAAAGGCATTATATACAATATTCCAGCAAAAGCAAATGTAATGCTTACATTTAAAGGAAAGACATTATTTGAAGATAATAATATGATGTTTGCACAGTTTGGCAATACTGAGTTACTGGTGAACGATCTTTTTAATAAGAAAGTAAACACACGTGTAATCTTCGATACTGTTACTGGAGGGATACAAAAAATAGACAAAGATTAATTAAAAGAGAATATTGATAAAATATTTGTTTTTTAGAAAAAATAGTCTAACTTTGCGTATAGTATATTAATACAACTATTTATACGTAGATTATGAAAAAACTAAAAATTAAAGTAGCATGCGCTTTACTAGGTGGAAGCCTGCTATTCTCTTCATGTATCGGTTCTTTTGCTTTATGGAACAACTTAAAAGACTGGAATCAAGGTATTGGTAACAAATTTGTAAACGAGTTAGTATTTTTGGCATTTAATATTATTCCAGTTTATGGTGTTGCATACTTTGCTGACGTTGTAGTTCTCAACTCTATTGAATTCTGGAGCGGATCAAACCCTTTGGCTGACGTTGGTACTACAAAAACAGTAAAAGGCGAAAACGGTGAATACCTCATCAGAACAAACGAAAATGGATACAGCATCTCTAAAAAGGGAGAAGACGTTTCTATCGATTTGGTTTACAATCAGGAAAACCGTACATGGAATGCATTGTGTGACGGTGAATCATACGAACTTATGACAATGAACGAAGACGGAACAATAACAGTGAAACTGCAGGACGGAAACACTGTAACAGTTCTTCCTGACCAGCAAGGTCTGGCTTCAGTACGCGCTCTCAGCGGCTCACAAACTACTCTGTTTACAGCCGCAAGATAATATCTCGTTTAAATTGTACACAAAAACTTTCAGGCATCATAAAAATAGTGTTTTTTATGATGCCTGTTTTTATTTTGAGCATGTAATATCAATTGTTATTTTGTTCTCTTTCTCTTTTCAGACTTCATTTTTTTCAAATTTAGCCTTCTGATCGTCAGTCAATAATGAAGAAATCTTGGAGTTCAATTCATCCATCTTTGCCTTTCTCTCCTCACGCGACACTTTCTGATTGAAAAAATCTTTATATAAATCTGTTATCTGTTTTTCCTGTTCATCTGTCAGTTCCAGCTTTTTATCCAAATTCTCTACTACCTGTTCCGGAGTTCTTTTTTCTCCACCTTTACGTTGTGCATCTATTGTCTGGAAGCACATAACAGCCATTAAGGCCAAAAATAAAATCTTTTTCATACTGTTTAAATTTTGATTTATAAATATATAATTATCTTGTTTAAAAGGCTTTGCAAGAGTTTTGCAAAAGCCTTCCTGTCATTATCGGATTGTATATACAAAACTTACCATTGCATACGGTTTAAGCACATTGCTGTTTATATAGTCGTAATAGTTGCTTCCAGTGCTGTGCGTGAATGCCTGGTTCTGCTTCAGGATATCGAAAGCCTCGACCTTTATTTCCGCCGCGTTGTTCTTCAGGAATTTCTTTCCCAATGACACATTCCATAGGAAATAATCTTCATTACCGATATCAAGCCCTGTATAACCTATATAATTGAATGTACTGCGGAATGTCAGTCCCCAAAAGAATGTCCAACCCAACTTGGCTGCAGCGTTATGAGTGATATAATCACCTGTACCGCTGGCTGTGTTTAATGAACTGTATATCTTGTTTATTCCTGCCGAGTAGGAAGCAGTAAAGTCCAGATTCTGACTGATATTGCTACCTATAATCACTTTCGGGATGATGTTCAATTCGTTTGTCTTACTCTTCTCACCGTTGAAAATGGTAGGAACATTAGAATAGTTAGCCGATACACTGAAATTGATGTTACTGCGAATCAAGTCGAACGGGAAACCATATGTAATCATTGACTGCAGACTGTAATATCCGTCCATATTTACAGGTTTGGTGAACTGCGAACCTTTATTCAGAGTAACATTATCTGAAATCTGTATATCTTCTTTAGCTATAAAAGTACTATCTGCTACATAACCTAGTTTCTCTGTACCTCCAATCATTGCTATGAATGTATGTCCTGTCTTGGTGGTACGGATGTATCTGAGATTTGCCGTATGCGAAATCTGCTGGTCCAAGTCAGGATTACCTGTCGAAAGGAAGAGAGGATTTGAGTTATCAACTACACTCTGAAGATCAGTAACAGATGGAGAAGACGAACTGCTTCTGTATCTCAGCATAAACGAATTTGTTCTGTCTAACGAATATCTTAAATTGAACGAAGGCAGGAATGAGAAATAATTGTTATTCATTCTGTCCGGACTAGGATATATAAGATCACCCGACAATTCCGACCACTGCACATCTGCTCCAATCATGGCATTCAGCTTTCCGGCATGATAACGAAGCCCTACATTACCGGCATGAGTTGTATATCCAGTCTGATATACGCTTGACAGACTTTCATCCAACTGATCATAAAGATCTGTCACAGACGATTTCATATAAGTTTTCCTGTCTGAATCCGAATCCGAATATGAAAACTTATACCCTAACTGCAATTGCATATGGTCAGTCAGTTTTTCCGTATAACTGAGATTAGAACGGAAACTGTACTGTTTGTTCATTGTGTTCTTGTACTGACTGTACTCTTCTGTCTGAGGTGTACCCGACACCATATTTAATGTATTCAGGTAGTCTGTATAAGTACCACCTTCAGTATTACTCATTTTACCGTTCATCATAAGCGACAATGTTCTGCCTTCAACAGGAAAGCGATGACGTAAAATAATATCAGCGCCAAGATTATATGCATCAGTACCACCATTAGTATTGGTATGTGTCTCAGTATCGGTCTGTCCGCTTATCATATTCTGTCCGTCAAGCACTGATACATTATCATTATTCTGAAAGCTCAATGTAGGGCGGAACTGGAGCGATGTTCTGTCCGAAATCCTGTAATCAAGCTTCATATTGAAACGGTGATTCCAATTCTCCATTGTCTTTTCCTGATATTCGTCGTATGTCATACCTGAAAGCACAGATTCAAAATATTCACGCTCAGTCCGCTGTTGAGTAAGGTTTTCAGACTGGTTAAAGAAATAACTTCCTGTGATATTGACCTTCTCACCCCATTTGTCAACGTAGTTAAGTCCGACACCGTTTGTAGAAGTGATACCTCCCATGCTGCCTACCATGAAATCAGAGGTATTACCTCCTCCTCCGGAACCGCCACGGCCTCCTCCGCCGCCACCGCCACGTCTTCCGCGACCACCACCTTTGGCTGATGACGACATAACTCCGGCAAGGTCTTCCTGAGAGAAATTCTGCTGATTGACATTATTAGACATTCCAAGAACTGAAATTCTTCGGTCATCATTAAAGAAGTTTATATTACCATTCAACTTATATCTGTCTTCAGTACCATATCCGGCAGAAACCTCACCGAAAGTACCCTGACGATATCCACCCTTTGTTATGATATTGATGGTTTTTACTTCCTCTCCATCGTCAAAACCGGTAAATTCGGCCTGCTCGCTCTTTTTATCAAACACCTCAATACTTGCTATGACGTCAGAAGGCAAGTTTTTTATGGCAAGATTTACGTCACCCTCGAAAAACTCTTTTCCATCTACCAATATTTTTTTCACATCTTCACCTTGTGCCTGTATTGTTCCTCCTTCAACAACTATACCAGGCATCTTCGACAACAGATCCTCTGCCGAGCTTCCCTGCATCACCTTAAACGCCTCGGCATTATAGAACAGACTGTCACCTTTCTGTTCGGCACGTGTAGCACGTCCCTGTACAGACACTTCACCAAGCATCAAAGCGTTCTCATCGAGTTTAAAAGTAATAATATAACTGTCTTTCTTATCAGTAACTTTCAATCTTTTCTCGTCTGATTTATAACCGACGTATGTAACTTCAAGCACATAACTGTCATACGATACGGATTTAAATAAAAACTTTCCATCAAGATCCGTAGAAGTATATTTCTTCGCATCCCTATCCGAAGATGGTGCTATACTTACCGTAGCCGAAGGCAGCGGTTCACGGTATTCTTGTCTGTCACGGTCCCGCTCACCGTAACCCTCCCCTGTGCCACCAACATCAGCGGCACTAACAATAAAGCAATAGATGTAAAAAGTTTCAGTTTCATATAATGTTAAATTTTTCGTTTCTGAGACAAAGCTACTCAAGAATAAGCTACGAAAAACGCCTCCAGACGAATGCAGTGGCGAACGACACACTTCAAGTGGTAAACGACAAACTCCGATTTTTAACATTTCATTTATTCGCTTTTTCGGCATATTTATTTTACTTTTGCATTATAACTCTATACAATATGAACAACAAGTACTTACCTATAGGCATTGACCTATTTTTCTGTATCATACTACTCCCCGCCATGATGATGATGCTTCCTGTTGACAAATGGCTGGAAAGCAATTCACTCTTTGTTATTACTCTGATAGTATGGCTTTATGCCGTATATTTCTGTATCAAGCAAATCAGTGTCCCTATGGCACTTAAAGACAGAAAACATCTGCTTATAGCAATAGCTGTTCTATTAGGCACAATATTCATTACATGGCTTATCACACAGTACCAGATGGATTTTCCTTTCAGAGGCCACAAACCGAGAATGGACAAATTCATAAAAAAGGCAATGAACATAACAAGAATAAAGCAACATCAGCAAGGTACATGGTTCATGTATCTGGTAACAGTATGTTTCAGCATAGCCGTAGGTCTTCTGACAGAACTGTACAAGCAGATTATGGCAAGACAAGCAAGCGAATTCGAGAAAAAGAAAGCCGAACTGGCACTATACAAGGCACAGATTAATCCGCATTTCCTTTTCAACACCCTGAACACCCTATACGGACTGATGATAACCCAAAGCCAGAAGGCAGAAACAGCCTTCATGCAGTTCATTGATCTGATAAAATATATGTACACAAAGGCAACACAGGACACTGTAAATATTGAGGAAGAAGCCGAATATATCGGCCAGTACATAGAATTGCAAAAGAACCGCATAGACGAAAAACGTACACATATATACTATTCATATTCAGCCGACGAATCTGCAAAAAATACCAGGATTGCACCGATGATACTTATAACTTTCATCGAGAATGCACTGAAATACGGAGCATCTTCGCACATAGAAAGCGACATCATAATAAGCCTGAAAGTAAACAATGACACACTGACGCTTTTCACAGAAAACCATACAGTGAACCCAAAACCGGAAAACAAGGAACCCGGAATAGGTATATCCAACTGCAAGAAAAGACTTGAGCTTTTATATCCTGGTAAACACAATCTGGAAATAAGCAATACAAACGGAATTTTCACCGTAAACCTTATCTTAAAACTGAAATGAGCATGAAGTGTATAGCAATAGACGACGAGCCGGTAGCTTTGAGTATTATAGAACAGTTCTGCAAACGCTGCGGCGACCTTGAAGTGACATCATATACAGACCCGATAACAGGACTTGAAAAAGTAAAGTCCTCCAGACCGGATATAGTATTCCTCGACATAGAAATGGGAGGAATAAACGGTATTGACATAGCACGCGAACTTCCGGCAGGCATATATCTTATATTCACTACCGCCTACGCCGAATATGCCGTTGACGGATTCGAGCTGAATGCTATAGACTATCTTCACAAACCATTCTCATACTCCCGTTTCGAAAAGGCTATAGAAAGGGTACGCAGGATGAAAAAGCTGGAAAGCCTTTCCGCCGCCCCAGTACTTACGGAAGAGGAAGAGATAACACTGAAAGTGGAATACAAGAACGTAAAAATAAAAATAGCCTCGATAGAGTATATCGAAGCTATGGACAATTATATCAAGATTTATCTCACAGATGATGACAGGCCTGTTCTTTCGCAAACCAGCATGAAATCAATCATGGAAATGCTTCCAGAGGACAGATTCATGCGTGTACATAAGTCGTATATAGTCCCATTGCACAAAGTGGCAAATTATACCCGCCGCCAACTCACACTCTATCACCGTGCAGTGGAAATACCAATCGGCCGTGTATATGCCGATGAGTTCATAAACCGTGTAGGCGAAATGAAATCGTAAGGATATTCTATTTTTCTTTTGCCAATTCGGCTCTAATACGGCTCAACGACTGCGGAGTGATGAACAGATAGGATGCTATATATTTCAAAGGCACATGCTTCAACAGCATAGGATCGCGTTTCAACAGATCGAGATATCTTTCTTTAGCCTGTGGAATAGAACCTGTTGCGACAATACGTTCTTCTGCAACCAGAAAGTCCTGTTCCACAAGTTTCCTTCCCAAGTTTGCACTCTCTATCGAAGAATTGAGAAACACCTCCATATTCTGTTTGCTTATTCTGTAAAGCGTGCTGTCGGTAATGGCTTCTATGTAGATAGGCGACGGACGGTTTGCCATATATCCCCAACTGGAAAAAACAGTCTCCCCTGTTATTGCAAACCATACAGACAGTTCCTCCCCATCGCGAAGAATATATCCACGCCATATTCCTTCCTTAATAAGATAATACGAACTGTTTGTCTCCCCAGCACGAACAAGGAAATCACCTTTCCGGAAACAAACTTCTTCCATATTATCAACAAGTTTCATACACTCCTTTTCCGTAGCACTGTATCTCTTGCAAAAAGCATCAATAAACTGCCTCATGAAATATCACTAATTAAATTCACTGATGCAAAAATAAACATAACTTTCAAGACTATCTCTTTCTTCTGCAATAAATGGTAATGACAAACAGGAAAGTGACAAACTCCGCAGCAGGCACAGAAAGCCATATTCCCGGCACACCAAGAAATTCAGGCATAATCCAAAAACATACCAAAATAAGGATATATCCACGCAATAAGGTTACAGCCATTGCAGGACGATCGCGCTCCACACTTTGGAAATATCCTATTGAAACCATATTTATTCCGAAAAAGATAAATCCGGAAGCAAACAGAGGAAGTCCGCTTTCGGCTATATTGTATGCCGGATATGCAGGATCTATAAACATGGAAACAATTTGAGGAGAAAAAATCTCAGTCAAAACAATGACAACCGCACCGAAACCTACAGCCGAAAAAAGAGCCAGCCTAAACGCGTGATTAACCCTGACATTATTACCCTGACCGAAATTATAGCTCAGTATCGGTTGTGCAGATTGGGCTATCGCATTATATACCATGAATATTATCGGGAAGAAATAACAAGCTATGCTGTATGCAGCCACACCGTCCTCGCCAGTGTAGCGCATAAACACATAGTTACCTACAAACATCATTGTAGCGATTGCGCCTTCACATAAAAAAGTAGATAACCCAAGACGACACATATATCCCACATTACGTGCAGTGAGCATAAGACTCTTCCGACTGAGTTTCACCCGCACCATATGTATGACATTTTTCCTGTTAAAAAGATATATCAGAATCATAGCCGCACCTACTATATATCCAAGACTTGTAGCAAGCGCTGCCCCGAACATACCCCAACCTAATACAAAAATAAAGACATAATCCAGAACTATATTGATGACAGCCGGTATGATATTACAGAACATGGCATAATTGGGAGAACCGTCAAGACGGACAAAAAACATTCCTGAACTAAGCATTGCACTGAACACCAGGAATGGGATAAACCAGTTCATATACTCCACAGCCAAGGGCAAAAGCCTTTGCGAACTGCCAAGCAACAATGCCACCTCCTCAAGATTCAGCATTATAGCCAAAGCATAAAGTATTAGCAGCAATGACGATACCACCACAGCCTGAGTCACGTTTATACGTGCCACCTTGATTTTACCGTGCGACAAATGTATAGACGCCACAACCGAAGCACCTATACCGAACATCAGCGCCACACCGGTATTTATCAGAAACAGCGGAGCCGTGATATTAACGGCCGCCAGTGCATCGCTGCCTATGCCCTTTCCCACAAAAATTCCGTCTGTTATGATAAATATGGCAGAAAACACCATTCCCATCACCGTAGGTATCAGAAGTTTAACGAACAACTTCGATACATCCATTTTTCCAAAGTCAATACTATCTTTCATACTATCATTTTTTTCAAGGCGCAAAGTTACCCCAAAGAGTTGTTCTGAAAATTAACATATGATAAAAAACCAAGCCTGAAATATCTGTAGGCAAATTATATTTACAAAAGATATTTCTTATAAAGAGACAAGGCTATAATTAAGATTTACAACATACTTCCATAAATCACTTTTTTTATTAACTTTGCATTCGGATAAAAACTGAAAGAATATGCAAGACTGCGAAAACTTTGCAAATGCTATTCCCGATTTAAAAGGCTCTATGGGAGAACATCTTGGTATAGAGTTTACCAGTATGGAAGAAGGGAAAGTTACAGCCATCATGCCTGTTGACCACCGCACATGCCAACCCTTCGGCATACTGAACGGAGGGGCGTCACTTGCTCTCGCGGAAATAATGGCAGGTCACGGTTCTGTGCCGTTATGCTCACCCAATGAAATGCCGTGCGGCATTCAGGTAAGCGCGAACCATGTAGGAATGGTTAAAGTGGAAAAAGGAGCGTATGTTAAAGCCACCGGCACACTGATACACCGCGGAAGAACAACACACATATGGAACATAGACATAACAACCCCAGAAGGGAAACTGGTATCCACAGCCAGAATAGTTAATCAAATAGTGAAAAAACGGATATGAACAAACCTGATTCACAAATACATAAACTTATTGACAGAATGACTTGCAGCGACAAGTCGTTCGCCATTTATCGCCTTCCGTGGACAGATACACCTATTTTAGTAATGCAGGATGGCGGAGAAAACCACGTATTCGCAAACCTAAAGGAACTTAATGGAGAAAAGGGATTCGTCATATCTCCTTTCCGTTTTACTGAAGACCATCCAGGAGTAATAATCAGACCTGACGTTACAGCTTCCGGCTGGGACGAAATAACAGAGAAGATTTCAAATGTTGTTATCGAAGAACGCCCTTCCGGTCATACTACATCATCTGAAATATCGCAGACAGAACCAGACCTGAAAAAAACATATATCGAAACTTTTTCCAGATTTATAGGTCCTCTGAAAAACAAGACTTTCAGCAAACTTGTGCTTTCGCGAAATGCCGGATATACACTAAGTGACAATTTCTCTCCTTTAGAAGCTTTCATCACAGCCTGCAACAGCTACCCACGCATGATGATTTCGCTGTCGCACACACCGGTAAGCGGCACATGGATAGGCAGTACCCCCGAAATAATCCTCAGCGGCGAGGGTAATACATGGAATACAGTGGCTCTGGCAGGTACAATGCCTATGCAGGGCGAAGTAATGCCAACCGAGTGGCATAAAAAGGAACAAGACGAACAGGCCTTCGTAAGCGAATATATCAACAAAGTAATAAAGAAATTCAGCAGTAAAATTGCCATAAAAGGTCCTTATACTACACGTGCCGGACAACTTGTCCATTTGAGAACCGATTTCCAGTTCGGACTGAAAAAAACTTCAGAACTCGGCAATCTACTTGATGCATTGCATCCGACTCCTGCTGTATGCGGACTTCCAAAAGACAAGGCATACGATTTCATAATCGAAAACGAAGGTTACGACAGGAAATACTATTCCGGAATTATAGGATGGCTGGATCCGAACGGACATACAACACTTTATGTAAATCTTCGCTGTCTGAATGTAAGCGGCAATTACGCAACTTTATACGCCGGAGGAGGAATCCTTCCTTCATCTGACGCCAATTCGGAATGGGAAGAGACGCAGCATAAGATGAAGACTATAAAGTTAGTTATCAGTTGATAGAACCAACAACTCATAATTTTTAATTATTAATTTTTAATTTCCCAAAGTGTACACCGATAAGAAAAGCATACTACAACTGGCTGCCCTGCTTAAAGCACATGGGATAAGGAAGATAGTACTTTGCCCCGGTAGCCGCAACATACCTATTGTGCAGACACTTGCCAATATACCAGAGTTCACTTGCTATCCAGTAACCGATGAACGCAGTGCAGGATTCTTTGCACTCGGACTTGCCCTCCACGGAGGAAGCCCGGCAGCTATCTGTTGTACTTCGGGTACAGCCCTGCTGAACATTCATCCTGCAGTGGCAGAAGCTTTCTATCAGCAAGTTCCGCTGGTGGTAATATCTGCCGACCGTCCTGCAGCATGGATAGGTCAGATGGACGGACAGACATTGCCTCAGCCTGGAGTTTTCGGAAATCTTGTAAAGAAATCCGTCAACCTGCCGGAAGTAAACACCGACGAGGACGAATGGTACTGCAACCGCCTGATCAACGAAGCACTTCTAGAACTTAACCATCACGGAAAAGGCCCTGTTCATATAAATGTACCGGTCAGCGATCCTTTCTTCCTCCTTCCTGTAAACGAGCTGCCGAATGCAAGAGTCATCACCAGATATCAGGGACTTAGCGTTTACGACAAGGACTACGAACCGCTTATCGAACGCCTGAACAAATATCAGCGCAGAATGATGGTAGTAGGTCAGATGAACCTGATTTATCTGTTCGACAAGAAATATACCAAACTGCTATACAAGCACTTCGCATGGTTCTCCGAGAATATAAGCAACCGCACCATACCGGGAATGCCTATCAAAAACATTGAACCGCTTCTCTGCTCGATGGACTTCGAGGCACAGAAGAAGATGCGTCCGGAACTGCTAATCACATACGGAGGACATATCATATCAAAGCGTCTGAAGAAATTCCTTCGCCGCCATCCGCCTGTAGAACACTGGCATGTATCTGCCGACGGTGAAGTAATGGATCTCTACGGCTCTCTTACTACCATAATCGAGATGGACCCGTTTGAGTTCCTCGAAAAGATTTCATCACGCATGGAAAACCGCACTCCGGAATATCCGCGCCAGTGGGAAGCTCTGTCGAAAGCCATACCTCAAGCTGAATTCGAATATTCGGAGATGAGTGCCATAGGAAAGGTTATAACAGGACTGCCGGCACCATGTTCACTGCACCTTGCCAACAGCTCGGCAGTGAGATACGCACAGCTTTTCGATGTTCCTCAGGATGTAGAGATTCTCTCAAACAGAGGAACGAACGGTATAGAAGGTTCACTGTCAACAGCCATAGGCTATGCCACTGCATCGGACAAGCTGAACTTCATCATCATAGGCGACCTGAGTTTCTTCTACGACATGAATGCCTTGTGGAACAATAACTACGGTTCGAATATCCGCATTCTTCTCCTCAACAACAGCGGTGGAGAGATTTTCCACGCACTGCCGGGACTGGAACTGCACGACAATGCACGCCGTTTCGTGACAGCCACACACACTGCATCGGCAAAGGCATGGGCTGAGGACCGCGGTTTAGAATATCTGTCAGCTCATAATGAAGAAGAGTTGAACAGCGCCACTGCACGTTTCCTTGAACCGTCCGTAACAAACCGTCCTATGCTGCTCGAAGTATTTACAGAGAAAGAAAAGGACATAGAACTGCTTAAAAAGTATTATCACAATCTGAAAAAATAATTACATCATGGAAAAAAGAGAATGGAAAACCATAAAGGAATATCAGGATATTCTTTTCGACTTCTATAACGGAATAGCAAAAATCACTATCAACCGTCCGCGATACAGAAATGCATTCACTCCTACAACTACATCCGAGATAAGCGATGCACTGCTTATCTGCCGCGAATGTCAGGACATCAATGTAGTAGTACTGACCGGTGCCGGCGACAAAGCATTCTGTTCAGGCGGCGACATGCATGTGAAAGGCCACGGAGGATATATCGGAACAGACGGTGTGCCACGCCTCAACGTGCTTGACGTACAGAAGCAGATACGTTCCATTCCTAAACCTGTGATAGCGATGGTAAACGGTTATGCTATCGGCGGCGGACACGTTCTTCACGTAGTTTGCGACTTGTCAATAGCATCTGAGAATGCCATATTCGGACAGACAGGCCCTCGTGTAGGTAGCTTCGATGCCGGTTTCGGTTCTTCATACCTTGCCCGCGTGGTAGGTCAGAAAAAGGCTCGCGAAATATGGTTCCTCTGCCGTCAGTATTCTGCACAGGAAGCCCTTGAAATGGGACTTGTAAATAAGGTTGTTCCTTTCGACCGTCTGGAAGACGAGGTTGTGGAATGGGCAGAAACAATGATGCAACACAGCCCGCTTGCACTTCGTATGATTAAGGCTGGTCTGAATGCCGAACTCGACGGTCAGGCAGGAATACAGGAACTGGCTGGAGATGCCACAATGCTGTATTACATGACCGAAGAAGCACAGGAAGGTGGAAAGGCTTTCTTGGAAAAGCGTAAACCGGACTGGAGCAAATTCCCTAAAATGCCTTAATTCAAGAAAAAAAGATGAGACGTCATTATCTCCACACGGACGTGTGGAGTACTCAACACGAGCGTGCGGAGAACTCGACACGAACGTGTGGAGAACAAGACATACATTTGTTTCTCCAACTCATACAGCCCTTTTATATAGAAATCTATGATTAAATCAGAAATAATTCCTTACGAACTTCACTTCAAACAGCCTGCAGGTACATCACGCGGAGTATATACCACCCGCAAAGTATGGTATGTCCGACTTACGGATACAGAAACCGGTAAATCGGGATTAGGCGAGTGCGCCCCACTTCCCAACCTGAGTTGTGACGATATTCCTGAATACGAAGATGTGCTGCATTGCCATTGCCTGCAAGTAGAGAAAACCGGTTCCATTGATTATAAGAGCCTGCGTCCATACCCTTCAATGCTGTTCGGTCTGGAAACAGCCTTTTATCATCTACATGCCGGTAGCCTTGCTTTCTGGGACACACCATTCTCGCGTGGAGAAGAGGGAATTACCATCAACGGCCTTATATGGATGGGCAGTTTCGATGAGATGTATGCCCGTATCCGAGAAAAGATGAGTGCCGGATTCCGCTGCATAAAACTGAAAATCGGCGCCATAGATTTCGACAAGGAATTACAGCTGATTGAATTCATCCGTAGCCATTTCGACAAAGATGAGATAGAACTCCGCGTAGATGCCAACGGAGCATTCAAACCGTCTGACGCAATGTCGAGACTTGAAGTATTGAGCAAGTTTGACCTTCATTCCATTGAACAGCCTATACGTCAGGGGCAATGGGAAGAAATGGCTAAACTATGCACCACTACCCCACTACCTATAGCTCTTGACGAAGAGTTGATAGGTGTAAACACTGAAAGCGAGAAAATCAGACTCCTGGAAACCATCCGTCCACAATATATCATTCTGAAACCATCTCTACATGGTGGAATTGCCGGTTCGGAAGAATGGATAAGACTGGCAAAGGAAAGAAACATCGGCTACTGGATAACCTCTGCACTGGAATCAAACATCGGACTTAATGCCATAGCACAATGGACAGCCACTCAGGAACATACATTGCCACAGGGACTTGGTACAGGGCTGCTGTTTACAGATAATATTGAGTCTCCGCTGTGTATTAAGGGAGAAAGGTTGTGGTTTGATGCGGAGAAACAAAAACCAACAACAATGCAAAATTTATTTTGTAAATATTAGTTATTTACTACTTTTCAAAATACCTCATATAGTTTTGGTAAGTCTTATTTTCTGAGAGAATAGGGAAATAAAAAAAGGAAATATTGATTTAATTTTTGTGAAATATTATTGTAATAACAGGCCAATACTTTTACGCAAAAATTAAATGCAATTATAAATGATACAGAAACTATTTACCAAGACACTTACAACATGTGGAATATTTTCCATCCTGTTTGGAAATATATTGGCACAAGACTTAAATGATAAGAGTAACATCTTTTTCGATGAAGGAAAACTAACTTTCCAATCCAAAGACAAAGCCTTCAAATTAAAACTAGATAACAGAATCTATACCGATTTATCCTTTTATCTGCCAACAGAATCTGTAGATGGTTTATCTTCCAAACCCAATAAAGATATTGAAGAAGATGACGGTGTTTTCAGATTCAACAATGGTGTAAGTATAAGAAGGGCCCGATTTGCAATTAAAGCCACTTTATACGAAAAATGGTTTGCAGAACTGGATGTTGACTTCGCCTATAATGAAGTTGAACTTAAAGACATGTATCTTGGATATAAGTTCAATGATCATATTTCAATCAAGGCGGGTCATTTTAAGGAACCTATGAGTATGGAACGATTAACAAGTTCCAGATATCTGACTTTTAATGAACGCCCAATGCCAGTAGAAATGTTTGCAGGTGGTAGACGCATGGGTACAGCTTTAACAGCATGGGGAAATCATTGGTGGCTGTCCGGAGGCGTTTTCGGTCAGCAAATTGACATTCTACAAAAAGAAAAGAATAGAGGCAGCGACGGTTATGGCTTTACAGGCCGTGTAGCTTCCGCCCCAATTAACAATGACGATTTTACTTTGCATTTCGGCGGATATGCATCATACAGAACTCCTGATGCTAACGGAACTGAAAACCGTATAGTAGAGTTCAGGACCTTCCCGGAGAGTCGCACAGATCGTCGCAGATTTGTTCGTGCGGAAATAGCAAATGTTAATCACTATACTACTTATGGCATTGAAGCTGCCGTTAAATATAAAAAACTTCTGGCTTATGGTGAATATATGTTTACCTCACTGTCAAGATTCAAAGAAGAGAACAATAACAAATTGCAGCTTAAAAACGCAGAGTTTATTGGCTGGTATGCAGCTGCATCTTACATGATTCTTGGCGAACAGAAACGATATGTTCCTGAAGATGCCGAATTTGCACCTATGTACCAGAAACGTAAGGGTGGATGTCTGGAAATTGCAGGACGAGTAAGCCATGTAAACCTAAATGATTTCCATGAAATATCCAATCCAATAACAGGTGGAGCAGCTTATGCCTATGCTCTGAACCTGAACTGGTATCCTGTTCCGAATATATTGCTGGGGTTGAACTATACATTTATGGATAACGACAAGTATGCCGATGATAAAGGTCATATAACAAAAGATAATCAGCCATTAAGCAAAGCTATGCCAAACGGATTAGATTTCAATATTCTACAAATGAGATTAATGCTATCATTCTAAAAAAATATTTTATGAAAAAAAACTTATTCAAATGTGCAGTCGTACTTTTCGGTACTGCATTGATTGTAACAAGCTGTAAAGACGATTCAGAAGAAGATCTGAATTTAGGAAATTCTGACATTACAGGATTATTTATTAATGAAGTATGTTCTAGCGGAACAGACTGGGTAGAATTATACAATTCATCTGACAAAGACATTAAATTAGATGGATATAAACTCCAGGATAACAAAGGGGCAGATGAAGAATATACATTTCCTGAAAATGCAGTCATAGCATCTAAATCTTTCCTTGTATTAGAAAAAGAAACAGATTTTGCTTTTGGTATTTCAGGTGACGGGGATGAAATAAAACTCTTGGATAGTACGTATAAAACAATTGATCAGATTGTTATTCCAGTCCTTGAAGACGGACAGACTTTTGCCCGCACCGCTGATGGTGGAAAAGATTGGGCTGTTGCCGAAGCAGGAACAAAAGGAAAATCCAACACATCAGAGCCAGACGATAATACAGACAATTCTACAGATGAAAGTGATGTAAACCTTCTTATTAATGAAGTCATGAGCGCACCATTGGATGGAGAATTTGACTTTATCGAAATATTCAATCCGGGTACGGAGGATGTTGATATCAGTGGCTTTATTTTACAGGATGATAAAGGAGCAACAGAACAGTATATTATTCCTGAAGGAACTGTTATAGCAGCAAACAGTTTAATCTGCTTCAGTCAGGCCCAGGAAGGTAACCCTAACGGTAGTTTTGGTTTCGGTTTGAGTTCTAAAGGTGACAAGGTCACTTTCCTGGATAGCGAAGGTAAAAAAATTGACGAAGTTGAGACACCTGCTATGGAAAAAGGAACATCTTATGCAAGAGTATCCAATGGTGCCGCATCATGGCATATCTGTGATACTCCAACGAAAGGTGAAGACAATAACGGAGAGTCAAATTCAGATTTAAAAGGTGTTCTAATGATTAATGAGGTATATACTTTCAGTGATCAGTCAGATATCAATGATTTGGACTATATTGAAATATATAACAATTCATCAGAAGATATAGATATGTCAGGTTTGAAACTATGGGAAGGTGGCGGACAAGAAGAGGCGTGGACCGTCCCCTCCGGAAAAATTATTCCTGCTAAAGGTTTTATAGTTATTGAATGCGATAAGGAAGGACTTCACGGAGATGCAGTAAACTATCCATCATGGGGGTTAAGCAAGAATGACGAAATTATAGTCCTTGCTGATGCCAACATGAATATAATTGACCAAATTTCTACTCCAAATATGTCTGAAAATGAGACCTATGGAAGAAAAACTGACGGTAGTACAGAATGGGTGATTTTTGCTGAACTTACCAAAGGAACATCCAACAACGGTGCGCAGGAGAAACAGGAAGTAATCAATACTACAGGGGTTTTCATCAATGAGGTTTTCACAAACAATCAGGATACACAAATTTCTTCTTGGGATGACACTAAAGACTTCATTGAATTCTTTAATTCTACAGATAAAGACGTAGATTTGGGTGGATACAGTATTCTTGATGATAAGATGGATGAAGAAGACCGTTATACATTTCCTAATGGAACTATAATCAAAGCAAAATCATTTCTGACTCTAAATGTTGACAAGAATGCAACTGATGGTCCTACCTTCGGCCTGGGAAAAGGTGGAGACAAAGTTCTATTCTACAATAAAGACAAGAAATTGATTGATGAAATGGTAACAGGGGATTTTGAAGATAATGAAATATACAGTACTGGAAGAAAAACTGACGGTAGCTCCGAAATTGTTGTATTTACAGAAGTTTCTAAAAACGCCAGTAATAATGGCAAAAGTATCAAGCAATAATGTATAGATGTAAAAAAATAAATATTAATGCGGTTCTGTATGGAACCGCATTAATTCTGTTACATGCATCCTGTTCTTCAGATAAAAATTCAGACTCTACAGTTTCAACAACTTATCATTATCCAATTCCTTCAAAGACAGTCAGTTTCAGTGACTCAAAGATTTCATTTCAGATTGGTGGCTACGGTTCTGATCTGGTGTATTTGAAGAAAGATAGTACATTCTGGCTATTGACAGACAGAGGTCCCAATGTAGAAAATCAATCCGGTGACGGAAAAATATTCCCGCAACCTGAGTTTTGCCCTCGTATCGGCATTTTTGCAAAAGAAAAAGAACAGTTTGTATTAAAACGCGAAATTCTTTTAAAAGATACCAATAATATTCCATTCACCGGCTTACCTATAAAGAACAATCCTGGCTCTACGGGTGAGATAGCCTATGATATTGAAGGAAAAAAAATCCACTCATATACCAAACATGGCATAGACCCTGAAGGTTTGGCTGTTTTGCCAGACAGCTCATTTTGGGTGAGTGAAGAATATGGCCCTTTTCTGATGCATTTTGACAAAACTGGCAGGTGCATAGAATCATTATCTCCTTTTGATGGTACAATGCCTATACATTATCAGAAAAGAAGGCCTAATAGGGGACTTGAAGGTTTATGTTCAAATCCTGATGGTACATTCCTGTATGGCATTATGCAGTCACCTCTTACCGACTCGAAAGAACATACTGTACCATTGTTTAAATATGATACATCTAACAAGATATGGTCCGAATATACATATCCTCTTGACTCGGAGAGTGATGGTGCAAATGCTTTATGCTGGATCAGCGATAGCGTCTTGCTTGTTCTGGAAAGAGATGGGAAATTTCCGGATAAAAACTTTCATGCGAACAAAAAGGTTTATAAGGTCTGCCTAACACAATCTTTTCAGATACTTGAGAAAACTCTTATATTGGATATTGTAAAAGCTGCACCGGAATATGTTCATGACAAAATAGAAGGTCTTGCAATGATTGGTGATTCCATTTTATGCATAGCAAATGATGATGACTTTGGCATAACATCCCCTGAAAAACCCAATAACACTGTTATTGAAAAAAATACTCCTTCTGGATGCAAGGATTTTAACGAATTATGGTTTTTTAATATTAGATGAACCTATTGTATTTTTCTGCTGTTGAATGTCACATAAAGAATTCTCATACCCACGTGGCTTTTGACAGCAGATTTTTCATTACCCATATTCCTTCTAAGTAATTTGAATAATTGTATTATCATACTAACTTGCATATATTCTAAATTTTTGCGAATATTGCATATAATTATGCATACGATATTTGTTCCAGAAAATTTACTCAATAATGCATCAGAACATCACCATAAACGGAAAGACTTATACAGCTGAAGAAGCATCATTACTTAAAGAGCGGTTCGCATCAAAATACGGTGAAGATAGTTTCATGGCTTCACTTAGTGGATTCCTTGCCGAATGGTACAACGAGAGTCCGTTATTGAAAGTCCACACATCCGGCTCTACAGGTACTCCTAAAGAACTATGGGTAGAGAAGGAAAGGATGATGAACAGTGCACACCTTACAGTATCATTCTTGAGACTAAAGACCGGCGACAGCGCATTATTGTGTATGCCCCTGCCCTACATAGCGGGGAAAATGGTAGTAGTACGCAGCATAATAGCAGGCCTTAACCTTATGGTAGTTGCCCCATGCGGACGACCGCTACAGTACATAACAGAAATACCGGACTTTGCAGCTATGATACCGATGCAGGTATTCAATTCATTGCAGCATCCGGAAGATAGAGAAAAACTGATGCAAATCCGTCACCTCATAATCGGAGGAGGAGCAATAGACAAGAACATGGCTGAAGAACTGAAGTCTTTCCCCAACGCAGTATGGAGCACATACGGAATGACTGAAACACTATCGCACATCTCACTGCGACGCCTAAATGGCAGCGATGCATCAGAATGGTACACACCTTTCGATAACGTATCTCTTAGCCTATCTGATGAAGGAACACTTATAATCTCTGCTCCATCAGTAAATCCTGACACTTTAATAACCAACGATATAGTAGAATTCAACGGCAAAGGACAGTTCCGAATACTCGGACGCAAGGATAATACCATCAACACCGGAGGAGTGAAAGTACAGATAGAGCAGGTGGAAGAAAAACTTAGTCACTACCTGCCGGAAGGTTCATATATGATAACCTCCGTACCGGATGCCAAATTTGGCGAAAAGATAGTAATGTTAGTATCACGCGAAATGAATACTGATGATGCGATAAACAACCTCCCACATTACTGGCGTCCGAAACATATCATCCTTATCCCGGAACTTCCGCTTACAGGAACAGGAAAGCCTGACAGGGCTAAGGCGAAGGCTATTGCGGCGGGAACATTAATAAATTTTGTCTTATAGACAAGACAATAATGGGCATTTTTTGTCTTACCCATAAGACAAAAACAATTTTATACCACCAAACACTACAATGCAAATGAAGCATTCAGATAAAAGTATGTCTGATTTTTAATCGAATTATCAGAAGGTTTCCATATCCTGAAATTAGGAGAGAGTCTGACATACTTTCCTAATTTTATTTCCAGACCGACAATACCAGCCATTCCATCCGATGTTTTATTCCACGACTCTTTTGATGAAAGATAATCCCATCTGCCATACAAACCTAAGTTATTATTAATATTTACAGTCGCATAAACAGAACTTCCACATCTGTCTGCATCATTAACAAAGCCTGAATTCATCATCATATTATATTCAGCACCTAAAGAAATAATTCTATTCCTGAAACCTGCAAAACATGCCAGGTTCATTTCTCCCCTATACAATATTCCATCATCGGTCTTAACCCCATCGGCAGCTTCATTACACGAAGCATACGCCCTAAATACAAATCCATTTAAATACCCTACTGTAAAACCTACGCCATAAAGCAATCCGTCATTCACCTGCACTTGCTTATACCCTTCACCGTTCGCTACTATTCCGTCAAACGCAAGAAAATCATTAACCTTATATTCCGCCGAAACGGCTAGATCAGCACTGCTACCAAATCCATATTCATCCTGAAAAGATTTCATCACATACCTCTTTTCCCAAAACGATTCCTGAAATTTGAACTGTGTAGTAGATATCATTCCACCGCTGAGAGTAAGCTCTCCACTCTTCCATCTTAGGAAAGCATTCTTAATGAAACCTATCCTATGACTATCGTTTACATCGTCCGATATTCCGAAATCCATCACAGCCTTTATCTCCAGATCTTGCGGCAGTTTATATCCGTATCCTATATATGCCCTTTCCAGCCCGAAACCTCTGTCTTTATTTGAAGAGCCAAATCCGGAATGAAAATCTGAAAATATCGTAATAACCGCTTCACCTTTACCATCATTGGCATATATATAACCTATAGACGAAACGACAAGAATTATAATCAAATATATGTTTTTCATTTATATGAAGTTAAAGAAGTTGAGAAGGTAATAAAGTTGAAAAAGTTAGAGAAGGATTATACTTTAACTTCAAACTATAACTTCTCTAACTTCTTCAAATAAATTATTCCTTTGGTGCCTTTGCATTCCAAACCATTAAGGCACAAAGTACAGACAGTACAGCCGCACCTATCCAGAACCAGTTGATTGCAGTAAAGTCATAAACCTCAACACCATTAACCATCGACTTATGACCTTCTATCAACACACCACTCATCACGTCCTGCACACCGGCACCTACATAGCTAGCAATGCCTACAACACCCAAAGCTGCGCCAGAAGCATTTCTCGGCGCAATATCAACAGCCATCAATCCACCTAGGAAACAAAGCAGGACACCAATACTAAGCCCAAACAAAACCATAGCCAAGGTATCAATCCATAGATGCGTACCTGGGACTAGCAAAAACAAACACAAGGCCAACACATTAAGCAAACCAAATATCAGTGCAGGAGCATTTCTCTTGCCGCCAAACAACTTGTCTGAAACAAATCCCGACAACACCGTACCAACTATTCCACATACAGAATTTATGGAAATAATAAAACTGGCATCCAATGTACTATACCCTTTCTGCGCTTCCAGATAGAACACTCCCCAACTGTTTACCGCATAACGGCTGATATACATAAAAGCACTCGACAATGCCAGCACCCATATTGCAGGCATGAGCAACACCTGTTTCTGTGCCTTGTTATAATCGGCTGTCTCGGTTTCTGTCATCACCTTCTTCTCTTTTGGCTTATTCACAGACGGCAGTCCCTTACTTTGAGGATTATCGTGGAAAAATTGCCAGACTATTAAAGCCCCAACAATACCGACCATTCCCGCTCCCCAAAAGCCATATCTCCATCCCCAGGCAGAGACCACAGAGGCAACGATTATGAATGTGAGAGCCTCACCGATATTATGACTGGCAGACCAGAACCCGTAAAACGAGCCTCGTTCCTTATCGTCAAACCAACGCGACAATCCCACTACACATGAAGCTGCCCCCATAGACTGGAACCATCCGCTTATACCCCATAATACGGCAAACAATATAAACGAATTAACAAATCCCAGGCAAAGATTGACTAATGCTGTAACAAGAAGTCCCGTTGACATAAATCTGTTTATATTACTTCTGTCAGCCAGGAAACCATTTGTGAATTTACCAATAGCATACGTAAAGAAAAGCACAGACCCAATTATTCCAAGTTCCGTTTCAGAAAATACACCTTCTTCCACAATAGGTTTCTTAACTACATTAAGACTCAGCCTGCAAACATAATACATCCCATACCCTAAAGTGGCAGATAGAAACGTTGACCATTTATAATAAGTCATCTTCTTTCTTTGCTCGTCGGGCGAAGCAAAGCTACAAGGTCTCGCTTTCGAGACCCTGTAAAAATTCAGTATAGACCTAAACATGACTAAATCTATTTATGTAACCTATTGACCCTAAGATAATCCAGCAATAACGCAGGTCTGTCAGTCTGAATCAACTTTGCTCCCTGATTTATAACCCATCCCCAGCTTTCTTCCGGTTCTTTAAGTTCCACAGCCCTGTCGTCATCATGTCCTCCACACAGTTCCGGCCAAAGAGTATTAATAAAGATTTTTGCTCCGCAGTCTTTTACTTTCTTTATCAACCTAAGGACTTCAGGCGAATCATCTTTGAATACCAGTTCGAACGCCACTGGTTTAAGGTTTTTGAGATAGTCGTCAATAATCTTTTCCGCACCTTTCTTGTTCAGATTAACGACAGGCATAAACACCATTTTCTCCAATACCTCACCATTTTCCTCCACAACCTTTTCATAAGGATGGTCTGATTTCATCACACACTGGTTCACAGTACCGGTCTTTTCGAGTATGGCGTATGCTTCCTTAAAGTAATCATATCCTTTGTCAACATTTACCATTACTTTACCTTTACATAATAGCATTACTTCTTCGAAGGTTGGGACTTTGTGGCGGGTCTTACATCCTGCTCCGTTTTTCAAAACAAGTTTCTTAATTTGATCTAAAGTATAATCACTTGCCATCCCTTTACCATTAGTTGTCCTATTTAAAGTTCTGTCATGCATAACTATCAATTGACCATCTTTAGTCTTATTCAAATCAATTTCCACCATATCCACACCCATGTCTATGCAATTCTGAATTGCTTGCAACGAGTTTTCGGGCGCATTACGCCAGTCGGCACGATGAGAAACCACCAAAACAGACTCAGATGCCGGTTTTTCGAAATCCTGTAAAATATTATTTACAGTTTGTTGTGCATAGCATCCTACAGATGCCATAAATAAGAGTATGAAATATACAATTCTTTTCATATTGCCGAATTTAATTTATTATTCTTCCATATTAATTTCTCTCCCCACATTGGGACGTATGTCTGCTCACAATTAATTTGTGATGCCCTTTCCAACGCCATCGGCAGACTCCATCTTGAGTTTTCCACATCTGCATGTGTTAGTTCCAGAATATGAGACAACAAAACATAATCAGGAACAACTTGTCCACTTCCATCACCAATTATACGATTTTCAGTCAATGCGTCTGGTGCGTATCTTGGAATCAATATATTAACCCTATTGAGAATATTAGTAAATTGTGAAGGTTTATAGTTTGAATCCCCTGTATGCATAATAGTAAGGTTACCACTGTCATTTCCACAATCAATTGAAAATACTGTTACGAAATTCGATAATCCGGAATTATTATGATCAGTTATAGAAGTACGTATAGAAACTTTACCTATGGTATAGTTAGAAGATTTCTTTGAATAATATTCTTTACTTTCTTCTATAAAGTTAGATATCACAGGTTTCCCTTCTGCCAACATAGCTTCTATCAGCTTAGTATCATAATGGTCCTGGTGATTATGCGTAAGACAAAGAAAATCCAAATAAGGGGCCAACTTCTCTGCCCATCTGTGCATAATATCAATTGCAAAACAACATGAAGGCGTTTTTACCACATATCCCATATTATACAACATCCATATATGCGCTGTTCCATCCTCTACTTGTTCTTCCTTAATATCATTTAGAATCCTGTCAAATGCATACCTGTAATAATAAAGCAATACATCATATTTCTCCTTATTTTCAGAAGTAAGATTGATACTTTTAAGATAACTCTCAAAATAATCTGACGTACACTTATCGGCATATTCCTGTATTCTTTCAAAAGCCAATATTCTATTTTCGTCAAGAGGCTGTTCTTGTAAAGGCGAAGTAGCCCACAATGATTCTGCCAACTCCTTTCCTTCTTTTTGTTGAACAGTCAATTCTTCTGAAGGTTTTTCAATTTCCTCTTTTGTTTCTTTACTACAAGAAGAAAGAAGTAACACTACGAATAGTAAAGAATAACAAAACGATAATCTTCTCATTTTCCTATTTCATTTTAAAACCTGACTACGAATATTATGAAAACTAGTTTTTATCTGTTCCGGAGTCAAACGTTTATTATTTGCTAATCTATCTTTTGTCGCCTCATACATGAACACACCGTTATAACCGACTTTTTGCAATGACAATACCAATTCTTTCCAATCAATATCCCCTTGTGTCGGCAACCAATGACATTCATTATTAAAATCAAAATCAGAAGCGTGAATTGTACCTATATAATCACCTAACACATCTATAAAATGTTGAGTCGTTCCACCAAAGTAATGATTTGTATCAAAACAAACTTTCAAACCCGGTATATCTTTAATTATAAACAATAACTCCTCAGGTGTATTTCCAAGACAAGTACGAGGTAAATTCTCTATACAAAGCTGAAGTTTAAGGCTATCCGCACATTCTTTAAGCTGTTTAATAGATTCCTTGGTATTCTTCAATCGTTCACCTCTTTCTTCATCTGATATAGGCTCTGAACTTGGATGAAGGACTAATCTTTGCGGATTGAAAACAGCAGCCTGCTTTATCATTTTTGCCATAAACTTAACATTTTCCTTACGCAAAGAATCGTTTAATACGGAAATATCAAGTGTCCTTGAAAAAGGAAGATGTATTGACCAGACATTTATACCAGCACTATCAACTTTCAATTTCATATTCTGAATACGTTGAATTACTTCATCAGCAGGAACTCCTCTGTAAAATTGATTAAACGCTACTTCTATAAAATCTATTCCATGAATTTTCGCATTCTTAAAATCTTCAACTTTTGGGTTCTTCCACAATGCAGATGTCGTTCCAACCTTGTACTCAAAATCTTGCGAAAAAAGATTAGAAGATAGAACAAAAAAAGATATTAAAATTAAGTGCACTTTCATTTTACACAATTTTTTAATGCTGTTTAAACAGTATTTAAAAACCATTTAAACACCGTTTAAACAGCATAATTTTATTAATATTGGTTAGTTCCGTGAATATTACCACCTCTACAGCTCCATGTTGAAGTTTCAGGACCTGCAAATACCGGTATAGCAACTACATTACCTCCAATATAACCTACATACAGATTCTTGTCCGGACCGACTGTCATACCTGCCATTATTTTCTTATTGTCACCTGAAGCGTCTGTTGTCATATTCCAAACCTCTTCACCAGTAGATGTATCAACGGCATGTATAATACCATTAGATGCGCCGAAATATATAATACCTTTTTCATCCAATACCGGAAAACAGTACGTCAAAGCTGCTCCAGCATTGAATTTCCATTCAAGTACACCTTGTGAATTAACAGCATAAAGAGATTTACCACCTTTATCAACAAAATATACATTACCTTCTTTACCAACAACAGGTGCGTATGCATCGCCATTAGCAGGAACAGTCCATTTAATACTTCCGTCCGCTGTATTTATTGCAACAAGCCCTGCTCCAGATATTTGAGCAGCATATAATGTAGAGCCATCAATGGCAAATGAACCAATCTCCGTTACTGCAGCAGAAGCCCTCCATAATTGTTCTCCTTCGTGATTAAACGCATATATATAGCTTCTTGTTCCTACATAAATCCTACCATCTTTGTCTATTGCTACAGCACCAGCTTTATTAGCCGTTCCTTCCAAATTCTGACTCCAAATTTTACTTCCGTCTGATGTATTAATGGCATGAAATACATTGTCACCATCAAGAATATAAACAATGCTTCCATCACCTTTCACTGCCGGGAAACAATCCAGATTCTTATTTGTAGCACCTGTGTCATACAACCATTTCTGACTGCCATCAGCTTTTACAGCATAAAGTCTTCCGTCACGTGCACCTTGATATATAACATCATCAGGTCCTACAGCTGAACCACCTCCATAAGTGATGCTTGTAATGTCAAAATCCCATTTTTTAGAACCATCAATCTTATTATATGCATTAAGATTTCCTTTCTGATTAGAAGTAGGCAAATAGAATGTATTTCCATCCATAGAGAATACAGGATTGGAAGTCTTTATATAACAACCAGTATTTTGTTCCCAACTCTTTGATATTACATAAATTGTCTTTTCAGCCTCTTCTACTTGATCATCAGAGTAAACAACCTGGATTTTAATAGTATATTCACCACCATTAGTATAAGATTTTTCAACAGAATTTCCCTGTCCCTGCGTATTATCTCCAAAAGTCCAATTCACAGACTTGATTTCGCCCATGAAATACATATCATTATACGATAATGATATTGCTTCCCCTGCAAGAAGATATGCTTTAAATCCGTTTATAGGTTCAATATCTCCCGGTGTCACTTTTGCAACAACAGCTTCAGAATCTCCCTTATCATACACTGCTTGTATAGAGATAGTATATTCTGTTCCATTATTAAGTTCCGAAACAATATATGATTCTATATTTGCATCGTCTATTTCAATAACTTTATTTTCTGGTTCAACTGTTATCTTATATCCTTTTACATCTTCTGAAGGTTTATTCCATACCAATTTAACCTTTTGGTCACCTCCTATAACCTGATAATTAGCCGGTTCGACTCTTGAAGTAACAGGAGTAGCCTTAATTGACACTCTTCCAGAACGTTTATCACCGTAAATTGCTTGTACGGCAAATGTATAAGAAACTTTATTAGTCAAATTCTCTACTGTGACTGTATTATTTTCAGTAATGACATTTCCTCCTGACACTCCATTTACAGAAGGAGTCCATGATATATAGTACCCATCAGAAACTACATCCGACGGAACATCCCAGCTCAATGCCACCGCTTCATCCATCGGTGTCACAGACAAATTTGTGATTTCACATAAATTCCAGCTTGCTTGTGGTAATTCATCTTTGCATGACAATGTCAATAATGTAACCATCATGCAAATGCCATATAATATCTTTTTCATAATAATCTGTCTCCTATAAATTAATTATTACCATAACCTGGGTTTTGCCATAAGATTTCAGTATTTCCTATTTTCTCTATCTCATTCTGTGGGATAGGGAACAAAAGCTGATAATCCTGAATATCAAAGCCCTCATTTCTCATAACTTCCTTAGCCAATCCCATACGAACCAAATCATACCACCTATGTCCTTCGTAAGGAAACTCGCGCTGACGTTCATCAAGTATAGCCCTTCTAAATGAAGACTGATCAGGAAGATCAACATTGGAAAGTTTTCCCAAACCTGCACGTTCTCTTACATCATTTAATTGTTTCAATGCTACAGAACCTTCGGAAGCATCATAACCAATTTCATTCAACGCCTCAGCATACATCAATAATACATCGGCATATCTCAACAATATCTGGTCATTACCTACCACATTGTAAGTATCACTTTTTACATCAAAAAACTTATTCATCAGGCAAACATTTGCTGCAGCATTGACATATGTAATCAAATCTTTTCTATCATCATTTGCTTCATAAGAATTTACCAAAGATGCAGACTGATTTGAATCATCCGTAAGGTTTGTTATACTATACCAATAACCGTGTCCTTCATTTTCAACATTCTTATTAAAACGTACTGCAAATATAATTTCCTTATTCATCTTGTTTTCAACATCAAAAACTTTTGAAACAGGCTTTAAAAGTTCATACTTGCCTATCAACTGTGACAACACATCTCTTGCCAAATCCCATTTATGGAAAGTCAGATATACTTTACCAAGTAGAGCCATAGCTGCCCCTGAAGTTGCACGTCCCAAATCTTCACCTGAATAAGATTCCGGCAACATGTTTTCTTCAACGATAGTTTTCAAATCACCTCCAATAAATTCTAACATCTGTTCATCAGTGGCACGTGATATTTTCATGGCTTCATCCACTGTCACAACTTTCTTAGTCACAGGTACTCCACCCCAAATACGATACATATTGAAATAATTCAACGCACGTATAAACATCGCTTCGCCTTTATATTGCTTTTTCTGGTTTTCATCAAAATCAGCAGCATCAATACGATCCAATATCATATTACAACGATAAACATTGTTATTGAAATTAGCCCAATAATCATTCAAAATACCATTTGAAGGCTTCTCAGTAAAATGATCTATATCATATCTGTCCTGCGTACCTGATGTAGGAGCACTAAGGTTCAAGTTATCACTCCTGTACTCGCAGCATTCCATATAAAAATTAACTTGAGTCTGTAACTTTGAATAACATCCTATAACAGCAACATTAAAATCACTTGCCGTTTGATAAACTTTATCTGTTACAACACTGGTTGAAGGCTCCAAGTCAAAGAAACTGTCAGAGCATGAAATCAATGAAAGCGAAGCTGCCAATATTAATATGTAATTATATCTTTTCATAATAAATCATTTTATAATGTTACATTGATACCAAACATGAATGTCCTTGCAAGAGGATAAGTTCCATAATCCTCACCAGGTGTTAATGCATTGTCAGGGCGGGCATTAACTTCCGGATTATATCCACTATATTTTGTAAATGTAGCTAAATTCTGTCCTGAAACATACAATCTCAGTTTCTCCACATAAAAACGATTAGTCCATTTTTTAGGGAATGTATATCCCAATGATACATTCTGCAAACGCAAATATGAGCCATTTTCCAGATGCCATGTAGAAGTTCTTCCGTTATATCCTGTCTGCTTCCTATTTGCCTTATTTACTTGTCCATTTCCAGGCTGATCTTCTCTCTGCCAACGGTCCAATGCTATAGTTGTACCATTGACATTCCCTTCCATATTATCTATATATCTGCGATTAAGATTAAGTATCTTGTTACCAAATACACCCTGGAAATTAATATCCAAATCAAATCCTTTATACCACAACTTACCACCAAACCCATATGTAAATTTCGGCATATAGTTACCACAAACGGTACGATCCTTATCCAAATCCAAAACACCATCGCCATCAACATCCACGAAACGAAAATCACCTACTTTTGTATTCTCAAAATGAGGATATTTCTTCAAATCTTCTTCTGTCTCAAAAATACCATCCTGAACCAACAAATAATAATTGCCAATAGGTTTTCCTACTTCAGTAATGTAATAAGCATGTTCAACACTTCCAGAAGAAATAATAGGAGCATTACTTGGTCCCAATGCCTTTACTTCATTAATATTTTTTGACCAATTTGCATTAAAAGAATAGCCAAAATCATCAGAAATATGTTTTTGTGAACTCAATCCAATTTCCCATCCGCGATTATTAACTTTTCCTATATTCATCAATGATGTACTATAACCTGTTATTAATGGAACAGGAACACTCAGCAACATATCAGATGTATTCGTATTATAATAATCAACAGTAAATCCCAATAATCCATTAAACATCTGTACGTCAACACCAGCATTAACCATTTTATTTTTCTCCCAACTTAAATCTTCACGTTCTATATTATCCGGTTTATATCCATAAGACAACAATCCTTGCCCTGTTCCTAATATATAATTATCCAAAGACATTGTAGCCAAATGTTCATAATTGCCTATTTGGAAATTACCTGTTACTCCATAACTTAAACGCAGTTTCAAATCATTAATAAAAGACAATGCAGTCTGTTCTTTAAAGAAGTTTTCTTCTGTTATACGCCAAGCAGCAGATGCGGAAGGGAAATATCCCCATCTATTATTTTTACCAAAACGAGATGATCCATCTGTACGAATAGCACCAGACAACATGTATTTTCCAGAAAAACTATACTGTACACGTGCAAGATAAGAAGCAATAGACCATTGTGATTTTTCAGAATATCCTTTTGTTACAGTACCTCCTGATATTGTCTGAATATAATCATTAGGATAATCTGTTGCTGTAACATTATTGCTTTTAAATGTTTCCTTTTGAGCAGACTGAACCAAAATAGCAGTCAAATTATGTTTTTCATTAATAGTTGTATTATATGTCAACTGATTTTCAATAAGCCAGTTAAAATAGAAACTTGAGGAACTATATCCTTCCGGATTTGAAGGCATATCATAATAATTCTTACCTTTAAGAGGCAATGCAGATTGACGATACTTATCATTATGAGCACCATAATAGTCTCCACCAAATGAAATTTTATACGTCAAACCTTTATAAAGTTCCAATTCTGCATAAACTTTTCCTATAATAGACATTCTATCAGTTACGTTAGATTGTAAATTTGCCATTGCTACCGGATTCAATACTTCATTATGCTGATAATCTGTTCCTATACGCCAATAGCCATTTCCTTGATAATTGTAAGAACCATCTTCATTATATACAGGCCAAACAGGTGGCATCATTAACGCAGATTGCACTATACCTCCTGCTCCAGAAGCATCAACACTATTAGATGTAGAATAAGAAGGAGCAAAATTTACCCCAAACTTCAATCGTTTGTATTTGCCATCTATATTCATACGCATACTATACTTTTTGAAGTCCGAATTAATAATGATACCCTCTTTATTCATATAATTACCGGAAACAAAATAGTTCACACTATTTGCTTTACCGGACAATGAGATATTATGCCCTGTTGTATTTGCAGTACGGAAAATAGCATCCTGCCAATCAGTATCTGTAAGCCCAGGTTGTCCTTCAAGATAAGGGAAGAGTTCAGCCGGGATTTGATGATATGATTGTGGTCTCACACTATTAGGGTCGTCAGGAGAAGCACCCGGTACTTCAGCCAAATATGCATTATTATGTCCGTCCCTTGCAAATTCAGCAAATTGGTAAGCATTCATCATTGGGAGTTTCTTTGAAACATTCTGAATACCATAATATCCATCATACTGTACTGTAAGTTTCTCTGATGTTCCTTTTTTGGTTGTAATCAAAACAACACCATTTGAGCCACGGCTACCATATATTGCAGCTGCCGAAGCATCTTTCAATACTTCTATTGACTCAATATCATTAGTATTCATATTGGCAAATCCTCTTTCCATAGGAACACCATCTACTATATATAATGGGTCACTACCTGCATTAACAGTACTGATACCTCGAACCCTAATACTTACACTACCTTCCGGATCACCACTTGGTGTAGTCACCTGTACACCAGGCATCTTACCAACAAGGGCCTGACGAAAATCTGAAGCCGGATTATTTGCCAATGCTTCTGCTTTTACGGAAGAAACTGCCGTTGACACATCACGCTTCCTCTGAACACCATATCCTACTACAACCACCTCATCCAATACTTCAGTATCTTCATGCAGAACAAGTCTTGACAGATTCTTGTCTGTGGCTTTCAAGGTCATTGTCTTATAACCTATATAAGATATATCAAGGGTAGAATTCTCCGGAACATCGTTTATTGTGAACTTACCGTCCATATCTGTTATAGTTCCGTTTGTCGTTCCTTTCACCAATACGCTGGCTCCAATTACAGGCTCACCGTTAGTATCTACTATTACACCTGATACGTTTTTTTTCTTCACTTGCTGACTACCATTTGACGATGTCTTGCCGTCTTTAAGATAAATCTTTTCTTCACCGATTTCGAAAGCGACGTTTGTGCCTGCAAACAGACGTTTCAAGACATCACCCAATTCCTCGTTGGTAGCACTGATACTGACATTTTGGTCCGGATTAACCGTAGGGCGACTGTAAGCCACACTTAAGCCTGTCTGCTTAGTGATGGCATCGAACACTTTCTCTAACTTGACATTCTGTAGATTGATTGTCACCTTCTGGGCATAAGCCGAATAGCCTGATGCCAGACTAAAGCATAATAATGCTAATAGAAATCTAATTCTCATACATTAGAATTTAATTAATAAAAATAGTAATTTGTTTTATCAGTTGACACACGAAAACAGAAAATGGGTGAGAGAAATATGAAGTTCTTTTCATCTAAGTACTTTTAAAAATATGACAAGTCTAAAAATCAAGCAATTACATATACAAAAAAATCTGTTAATATAAGAAACGACTTAATAAAACACCATTTTTTCGCTGTTTACATGCATAATACAACCCAAAACGCTATATTTGTACTGTTCGAAATCACAGACGGTTTTCATTTGATTTTTATTGGCTTATGAAAAAGAATTTGGCAAATGGCTAATGGATATAGCCAAATATATGGTTACAGCACTTTTACTGTCTTCAACCTTTGGAAATATGAATAATCCGCTGATTGTGGCATGTGTTGTTGTTGCTTCAGCATCGACATTGGGAGCCGGACTTTGGTTAATTAATAACACAGAAAAAAAAGAAAGTTAATTATGGGAGCAATCGTAGTTTCAGCTTTTGTTACAATTGTAGCAATCGTAGGTGTAATTTACTTCAACCACCAAGACAAGAAAAAGGCTCAAAAAGCCAAATGAAAAAAGGACTGGTTGTATTTCCATTCCTACCGTATTATAATGATATGAAAAAATAAAAGTTGCCTTGACAAATAGATGGATTTCTGATGTCAAGACAACTTTTATTTTTTTTAATAATTCATTTCTTCAAAGATACATATACCTTTGCCGACTGTTCATCATACTTGAAAGACAGAGGAGATATTTTTTCCAGATCCTCCAGTACTTTCTCAATTAGTGTATGTCTGGAAACGAGTGTTATATGCAAATCCGACGGAATATCATTTTCCACCACGAAATCTACATTATACCAGCGACCAAGGCGGGTAAGCACTTCGTTGAAAGGAGAGTCATTGAATGATATGACATTGCTTTTCCATACCGATGATGTGCCTGTGTCTGCATTTCGGTTCACACGATATGAACGCGTTGCCTTGTTATATATCACGCACTCACCTGGAGATACAGGTACTTCCTCATCAGAAAGCAGTTTAAGATTTATCCTTCCTTCATCAAGATTTACCTTTATATCGTCATTTTCCGGATATGCCTCAACATTGAACGACGTTCCGAGTACACGTATGGACGGACCGTTAAGGTTTACCACAAACGGACGGTTCTTGTTTTTCGCCACTACAAAGTATGCCTCTCCCTTCAACTCTACCGTACGTTCGGAAATACCGAACTTACGAGGATAGCGCATGTACGAGTCGGAGTTTATATAAACCTTCGTACCATCCTGAAACATCATCTGCATACGCTCGCCTTTAGGAACATATATTTCGGCATACTCGCCTCCACCAAATATATCCACTCGGGTGTTAAGATGAAGGTATAATCCCAATATTAGCACCAACGGCAGAAGTACTGCGGCTGCACGCAATGTCCAACGTCTGATATTCTTGTTTCGTATGCGTGTATTTATTGTCTGAAACATCTTATCCGACGGAACACTGTGGTCTATCAGCAAATCGGCATTATCAAGCGGCAATGAATTGATATCTTCATCGAAGTTCTTTGACAGATACTCCGAACCTTCATCCGTCGCAAACCACTTTGCCACCTCTCTTGCTTCCTCCGGAGTAGCTAATCCAGCCAGCACTTTTTCTATTTGTTTATCATCTGGTCTGTTCATATTCTATATTAGTCTATTATCTTATTAGACACCCATCACGCCTAAAAGTATAAGGAAAAGTATTATCATTAACATTTTTTTGAGATGTATCCGCAATAGTTTCAACGCTTCCGAATAATGTGTCTTTATAGTATTGACCGACAGGTTCATACGTTCGGCAATTTCCTTGTTCGACAATTCTTCGCGCACTTTCAACAGACAAATCTCGCGTTTCTGTTCAGGCAGTTTGTCCAATGCCTTGTAAAAAATGTCCATCCTTTCCCTGTTTTCAAATTTTTCTACAAAATCGTCTGCAAACTCGGATGCCCTTTGTGCCAGTTCATATTGTTTCTCCGTCATAGAATTTTCATTACGGATTATGTTCAACACGTAATTCTTTGTCATTGTAAACAAATAATTCTTCAGACTTATACCGATATTTAAATCCGAACGGTATTCCCAAAGACGAACAAAAACATATTGCACGGCTTCCTCTGCCTTTTCCCTATCCATAAGATAACGGTAAGATACAGAATACAGCAAACGGTGATACTTGTTGTAAGCTTCTGTAAAAGCTATCTTATCTCCGTTTTCTATAAGATTGAATAATTGCTCGTCTGAAAAACTTGAATACTTGGACACTTTCATAATGAACAGTTCTTTTTGCGGAACAAATATACAATTATTAAAATTAAAGAACAGCTATCAGATGATTTTTTCATAAAAATAGAACTCAAAGACAAATGCAAACAACCATAGAAACTATTTTTAATACAAGGTTTTACATTACTGTAACATCAAGGCTTTATTTTACATATATTTTATTACTTTTTTTCATGTCAACATTATATATATGTAGCCTTAATTTACTACCTTTGTTAAAAACCGTTTTTGTTATAATTAATAATCATTACCATGGAAGAATTTGCATTTCTGCAACCCTTGCTGCTCACTATCGCAGGACTTGTAATAGGAGCGTTACTAAAATCTATACTGAAACACAGTCGTTTTCCCTACACGGTAGGATTGTTTGCCATCGGACTTCTAGTTGGAATACTGAACCGTGCGGGAATATTTAACCATTTTCCTAAAATTTCGGAAGCACTGTACAGTGTGGCAGATATAAATCCCGACCTAATACTGTATCTTTTCCTTCCTATACTTATATTCGATGCAGCATACGAGCTGAATATGCATATCTTCAAAAAAACACTGGCGAACGCTACCCTGCTTGCTGCACCGGGACTTGTTATCTGCATGATTCTCACCGGAGTGCTGATGATTGGAATAGGTCTGGTTATACCTGGATACGAAAACTGGACATGGGCATTTGCCCTGATGTTCGGAGCATTGATCAGTGCTACAGACCCTGTTGCTGTAGTTGCTCTACTTCACGAACTGAAAACCAGCAAACGCTTTTCCACACTTGTAGATGCCGAATCACTGCTCAATGATGGTACCGGTATCGTATGCTTCATGCTGTTCTTCGGAGTATATGCCGCAACAGGCGGTTCTGACAGTTCACCGGTTATGGAATTCATAAAGGTGATAAGCATAAGTACCATACTGGGATATTTCCTTGCACGTGTAGTGATATGGTTCATTACTAGAATAAACTCCGAAGAGATGATACAGAACAGTGTGATCATCCTTTCGGCATACGTCACTTTCATCATTTCACAATTCTACCTTGGTGTTTCCGGAGTCATAGCACTCGTTGCATTCGGTCTTACCGTTACATACACAGGTAAACCAAGATTGAAACCGCAGGTAAACAACTTCATGGAACATTTCTGGGAACTTGCAACATATATAGCAAACACACTTATCTTCATAATAGTGGGTATTGTAATATCAGAAAAAGTAACCTTCTCATGGAGTGCGTTCGGAGTACTCATATTGATATATATTTTCCTCAACCTGTTCCGCTACGCCATGATTTCTATGCTATATCCTGTAATGAAAAGAATGGGCTACGGACTGACAAAACGCGAATCGGTAATACTTACATGGGGAGGATTACGCGGCGCGCTTGCCATGACTTTAGCGTTGATGGTATCATATACCGAAGCGATACCGGAAGATATCAGAAACCAGATTTTGTTTTTCACTGCCGGTATAGTTACACTGACTCTTTGTATAAACGCCACTACAATGCGCTGGCTGCTCAACAGGCTTGGACTGATCAGTGTTCCTTCGGCAAGAGTAAAACTGGATTACAATATCCACAAGCATATCAGAGAAAACTCTGAGAAATATTTGGAAAGGCTGAAAGCAAGAGACCATCTGACTGGAGCAAACTGGATAAAAGTTGAACACTATATGGCATCAGCTCCGGTAGCCCCAATAGTGGAAGCAAAAGACAAAGATGTAATATCGGAAATACGTCTGAAAGTCCTTGACAGAGAGAAAGCCACATGTAAAGCCATCTACGAAGAAGGTATCATATCCGAAACCGCTTTCCGCAGATTGATGAACTCACTGGACGAACTGTACGACCACGATGGAAAATATACTCTGGACTACAGAAACTCCATCTTCAAATTCTGCGACCGCAGCAGTACGATCAATGCTCTGAGAAAAACTCCAGTAATACACGACTGGATAAGTTTCTATTTCCGCGAGCGCATCACTGTGGTCTATGATTTGGGACGTGGTTTCATCATTCTTCAGAAAGAGAATTTAAAGCTGATAGACGAGCTGAAGACTTCCAACCTTCTAGACGATGAGCAGAAAGCCGTATTGCCAACACTGAAATCGGAAATAGAGAATAATATCTCACGTATGGATGTAGTTATAAGCACTTTAGCTGAAGAGTTTCCTAAAGCTTACGGACATGCCCTTACGCTGAAGTCCATACGTATGTTGCTAAGCAACGAGAAACGCACCGTCAAGCAGATGATAAACAACGGTATCATAAGCGAGAAGGACGCTGAACCTCTGATTGAAAACATAGAGGAACGTGCGGACGAGGTAAACTCATTCAGCCATACCATTCCGGCATCGATACTTCGCTGGATGTTCTTCGTTAGAAAAAAGAAAGAATGGAAATAATAGATAAGACATAGAAATAAAATAAAGGCTGTTTCTTTTGTGATGGTATATTACACAAGAAACAGCCTTTATTATTTTATATCATTTCATTAATATCAATGAAACAGTCTATCAGACGTAATCTTTTTGAATGATTCCTCATCAGACTTTCTGATATTGATGCTTCCTTCATTCCAGTGTGTAGGATAACCTCCGTAAGAGTTACCGAGGAACACTACCTTGAATTCGTGAAGTCCGGCAGAAAGAGCTACAGACTTGTTTGTAGGACAGAAATGTTTGACAATTCCTCCATTATCGATAAGTTTCTTACCGTCAATCCATACTTCTTCAAGATCAGAAGAGAAGAAATAAACACCATCGGCCGGAATATCAACATATCCTGTAGCAATAGCTGAATACTGCTTAAAGCCTCTCATGGTTTCCTCAGAGAACTTTCTGTAGGTAATAAGTTCGCGTGTATCCTTAATGACTTTCTTATCCGCTACTTTCATACCAGATTTTTCCAGTTCCGCCATATTCAGATATGTTCCGTCAATAACTTCCATATTAAGTCCCGGAGTTTTCTTTTCTACAGTGGCAGCAGGAGAAAGAGTCTGTTTTTCTACTGTCACAGTGCGAACCCTGCTCATCTTGTTAGAAGGAAGAACAGAAGCAATCTTCACTGTAGCATTTTCAGTGAAATCAAGCGGTGCATTATAAACTGTAGAGTTGATTGTAGGTTCAGTACCATTGAGTGTATAAACCATTTTTACAGGTCTGTTGGTTGTAAATGTCAACGATACATTGTCTGTAAAAGCAACAAAATCACATGATCCGTTCGGTTGTTCCGGCATAGGAATATAATAGTTTATTCCATGTCCGTCAAGACGCACGCAAGCATTGTCTATACGTCTGATAAAATCATTATAATCTTTCAGTTCTGTAGCTGTCCATCCAGTTTCTGCTATGGCTAAAGCACGCGGGAAGGTACGGTATTCCCTTATATCATTTGTATAAAGATATTCACTCCATACATTGCCCTGAAGACCTTTGATAAAGTTTTCCTTACCCATGGCAACAAGTGTATCAGGCACAGGATTATAGCTATATGTCTTTTCCAGTGGAGAGAAACCGCCGATTGCAACAGGGCCTATTTTACAGTCTCCCTGATAATGGTCAAGATACAGGCCATTTGAACCAGGAGTCATAATTACATCATGATTTGTCAAAGCTGCAGCAATACCACCTTCTTCGCCACGCCATGACATGACAGTTGCAGTTGGTGACAGACCTCCTTCAAGAATTTCGTCCCATCCGATAATCTTCTTTCCATATTTGGCCGCTACTTTTTCCATGCGCTGTACGAAATAGCTTTGCAGACGTTCTTCAGCTGTATGGTTCTTGTCGGCAAACAGTTTTTCTTCACGTATTCTCTTCTGACACAACGGACATGTTTTCCAACTCGTCTTAGGACATTCATCACCACCTATATGAAGATATTCTCCAGGGAACAAGGCGGCAACCTCAGCGATAACATCTTCAAGGAACTGGAAAGGAAGCTCCTTACCGGCGCACATCACCACGTGTTCCACTCCCCATACTGTACGTGGAGTGATAGACTGTCCTTTGCATGAAAGCTCAGGATATGCGGAAATGGCTGCGAGTTCATGTCCTGGCAATTCTATTTCAGGAACAACTGTGATAAATCTGTCCGAAGCATATTTCACTATTTCCTTTACTTCTTCCTGAGTATAATAGCCTCCATATTCTGTTCCGTCTGCTTCAATTCGTTTTGATGCCACTTCAGCCAGTTTAGGATACTTCTTAATCTCGATTCTCCATCCCTGGTCCTCAGTCAGATGCCAGTGCATACGGTTCATCTTGAAGAGAGCCATTACATCCAACTGTTTCTTAATCTCATCTACAGTCATGAAATGACGGCAAGGATCAATCATCAGACCTCTGTATTCGAATTTAGGTTCGTCTGTAATGTTTACAGCCTGTGCCACCCAAGGAACGTTCTTTACTACAGCAGGACTTTCAATCTCTGCCGGAAGAAGTTGCATGAACGACTGCATTCCGTAGAAAAGTCCCTGAGCTGTTTTTGCCTTTACAAGTACTGATTCCGGAGTAACATTCAATGTATATCCCTCGTCATCCATAGAGGCAGAAGGGTCCAGTTCCAGACGGATACATCCGTTTTCCTTAACCTGAATGTCAAAACCTGTTGCACGGTTGATTTTTGAGATGAAATATTCGGCAACAGTCTTTTCGTCCTGACCTGCGGCATGAACAGACATGCCGTCCTTCAGTTTGAAACTTCCATTACCTACTTCCAGAGAAAGAGGCTTTGGTATAATATTTATACCTTCATTATAGGACTTGATTTCTGTGGCCGAATTACCACACGAAATCATAATACCAGCTGTAAACACTGTACAGATAGCTTTTAGACAGCTTTTTTTCATAAAAAATTAAATTTAAATTAACGATATGGGTAATTACATATTTTTGTTTTTATCTTTGATAAAATCGTCCGGGCAAACGACTTTGTTAATTCTTTCACCTTTTTCCAAAGTTATCCATGTAGTAAAATACCCGCTGTTTTCTGTCAATTCTATAACTCTGGCACCATTTGACAAATGATTATAAACCGTGTTTCCTCCACTGTATCTTCCGTATGCCAATAATATATTGTTCCAATATACGGCATAATCATTGTCATGGTCATGTCCTACAAATATTCCTTTTACATCCCCATTTTCCTTCATGGCAGCAAACATTCCGGAATTCAGTTTCGGTGAACACGCCTGTTCCATTCGTGTACCGACCATAACAGCATTCTGATCTTCAACGGCATAAGAATATTCAGGAAGAGGTATATGGAAGAAAGCGAACGACTGCACTGGTTTGCCTCCATTGGCTGCTGTAAACTTATTGCTATTTTCACGATACCACGAAATCTGGTCGAATTTTATAAACCCATATCCCTTGACACCCTCAATTGTGGAATATGAATTAGAATCCATACAATAAAGAATAGCTGCATCTCTTACAGAGTCGTTAGACTTTACGGTCAATATATAATTAGAGAAACCGGAAATACCTTCTGCTGTAGATGTAAGATTATATTCATACGAAGATGCAATATCAAGCAACTGTTTACGTGTCATTCCCTGCTCATCATCATGATTACCAAAAGTAATTCCAAAAGGGATTTTAAAATCTGAAATCAGGGAAAGTACCTCACGAAAACCTTCCTCTGCAGGTTTACCGTAAATAACATCTCCGGTTATTATAACCAGATCCGGTTTTTCTGATGTTAAAACTTCCCTTATTCTTTGTAAAGCTACTTGCGAACGGGCATCCTGATAAACATTATGTACATCGGTGAGCTGTACAATCTTGAATTTTCCTTCCTGATTGAACTTTAAAACATTTTGAGCCTTTATACAAAAAGTAGTACATAAAAGGCATAATAATACACACAAAAATTTCATTATTACTAGATTTAAGAGCTAATATTTATCCAATGTGCAAAGTAAACAAATAAAACCACAAAATACAATAAGACATTTATAATTTATGCTTTTTCTTTACTTTATAACATGAATGAAAATTTAATTCAAGGCATATCCTCCTCCCATTCCAAAAGTATCTTTTTCTTTTCTATTCCCCAGTAATAACCGCCAATTCCTCCATCAGAACGCAATACCCTATGACAAGGAACAAGTATAGCCACCGGATTTCGTCCTATAGCTGTTCCTACAGCACGCAAAGCACGTGGATTATTTATAGCTTTTGCAATATCACTATAAGTGGAAGTATTCCCAAAAGGAATCTCAAGCAAGGCTCTCCATACCTTTATCTGAAAATCCGTACCGTAAAGATGTAAAACAATTTCATTTGAAGACATCCTTTCATCTTTATCAAAAAAGCGCAAAGCCTGGTTGTGAAACTCCGCAGGATGTATCTGTTGAGAAGATTTTGCAAACCTTTTGCAAAGTAATTGCAAAGCCTCGTCACGGTTGTCGGCTAATTCAATACAACATATTCCACGAACTGTTGACGCAATCAGTATTTCTCCTACCGGAGTATTGTAAAATCCATAATCAATATTCAGATTACGGAACTCGCTGTCTGTCATTCTTTCTATTCTAAACCTCATTTATTAACCTAGATTTATATTACATCACAAAATAAATGAAATCCACAGCATTAAGCAAACAGACTTTCAAAACTTTATTATCTTCGCAGGCAAAACAAAAACAAGAATCATGAAACCGCAGGAATGGTATAACAACAATCTATCGGACACTAAACAGAGTCTGAACAAGGTAAACAAAACCATATTATATATAAGTATTATAAGGATACTGCTCTTCGTAGGCTGTATATCGACTGTCATCGCATTATGGAGCCACAGCATACAGACTATCATAACAGGAGCCTGTTGTACACTTGTCCCTTTCCTTATAATGATAAAGGTACACAGCCGTTTCTTCATTCGCAGACAATGGCTGGAAGTAAAGGCTGACATCCTAAACAAGGAATTAAAAGGACTTAACAATGATTATTCGGAATTTGATGAGGGCAAGGAGTTTGCCGATACAGAACATCTTTATTCATTCGACCTTGATATCTTCGGCCGCAAATCACTATTCCAGGCAATAAACCGTACATGTACTCACATAGGAAAAACTACTTTGGCAGAATGGATGAAAAAACATTTACGTAAAAAAGAAGATATAGAGGAAAGGCAGGATTGCGTAAAAGATTTGGCAGAAAGGAATGACTTCAGACTGAATTTCGCTATCACAGGTCTTATAAACAGAAGTGAAAACAACGATGACAGCGACATCCGCAAATGGGCAGAAACGGAAAGTACTCTCACAAAATCTACTTGGGCGAAAGCATTGATATGGCTGGTTCCATCCATAAATATAATACTGTTGGTATGCGGACTGGCGGACATAATCTCCATGTCATGGTTCGGACTTGCTTTTTCATTTTTCGTAATACTCAGTTTCAGTGTTATTAAGCGTGCCACTGCACTTCAGGAAGAGTATGGCAAAAAACTTAAGACACTAAGCACATATGCCCGCCTGATAACATTGACACAAAACGAGGAATGGAATGCCAGAGGAATAAAGGATATAATAAAAAGACTTGAGATAGACGGAAAATCTCCTGCCGAAGCCCTAAAGGCACTGACTAAAGAACTGGACAGACTAGACTTGCGTAATAATCAGATTATGTATGTAATACTCGAAGGAAGCATGTTCTTCCAGTTGCGCCAGATGATACGTATCGAGGCATGGAAAGACCGGTACGGAAAATACCTCTCAGGATGGCTGGAGGCAGTAGGAGAACTGGACGCACTCTGTTCGTTCGGAACATTTGCCTACAATCATCCCGGATATCAGTATGCCGAAATCACAGATACTCCATTCTGTTATGAGGCTGAAGAGCTGGGACATCCGCTGATGCCTAAGGAGCAATGCGTAAAAAATGATGCACTGATTCCTTCAAGACCTTATTTCCTCATTATCACAGGTGCCAACATGGCGGGAAAAAGTACATACCTGAGAACAATAGGCGTGAACTATCTGCTGGCATGTATCGGTACACCGTCGTGCTGTAAAAAAATGAAAATCTATCCGGCACAGCTGATAACAAGTCTGCGTACATCAGACTCGCTGAGCGATAACGAATCTTATTTCTTTGCAGAACTCAAACGTCTGAAAAGAATCATTGACATGCTCAACAGGGGCGACGAGCTGTTCATCATCCTTGATGAGATTCTTAAAGGAACAAATTCTACGGACAAGCAAAAAGGTTCGTTCAGCCTTATACGCCAGTTTATGACTCTAAAGGCAAACGGTATTATTGCCACTCACGATTTGCTGCTCGGTGAACTGGTAAAATATTTCCCTGACCAGATAAGGAACTACTGTTTCGAAGCGGATATAAAAAACAATGAGCTATACTTCAGTTACAAGATACGTGAAGGTATAGCCCAAAATATGAATGCATGCTTCCTTATGAAGAAGATGGGGATTGTGATAGAAGATAATTAACTATTACACAAAGAATTTGCAAAGTTGACAGATGTTTTTTATTTTTGTCTTTATATATAAATACATTATGTGGAAAGAGAAGTTAGGAGCCTATCTTATAGATGTCTCAAAATATGTGTTGACAGGTATAGTAATAGCATCTTTATTTAAAGATTTGGGCGAAAGCAAACTATTAATATATGTCTTAGGTTTATTAGTAGCTTGCTCAACACTCTTAGCGGGTTTAGTATTAAGTAATAAGAAGGAGGAAAAATAATGGAAGCAGTATTTGTTTTATCAGCAATAGGACTACCATGCGTAATATTCCTGATATGGTGTCTTACACCTCCGGGAAAGAAATGGTTAAAATCAAACCATATGATTTAAATAATGTATTGCGCAATCGTTCAGATTGCGCAAGTACCCTTACCACCATAATCACAACTAACATCGCCCTGATATTCCGGATGACGCTGCAACCACACTACGGCATAAGCACATGTAGCGACCGGTTTCAGACATTTACAGCGTGCATAATCGTATGCAGCCTTTACAAGGGCTGATGCTATTCCGCGTCCGCCTATTTCTTCGGGCACTATGGTGTGGCGGATATCAAGACCGCCGTCTTCTGTCAGCTGATAAGCTACATGAGCGGTATAACCGTCCACTTCCACCTTGAACTGTTTTTTTGCTTCGTCGTGTACAATTTCCATAAGCTATAAATTTTAGTCAGATTAACTTTAAATTTCGAGTAATACAAAGTTATAAAATTCATCGCTATTATACTGTAATTAGACGCTTTTTATCGAAAAACAAACGATAAATAAGCCATAATAGCAAATATTGGAAACAAAATAGCTATTTTTAAACACTATACACACCTTTCTACTACTACTTTTGCGCAAAAGAAATCAATTAATTATAAAAAGAATACTTAAATCACATTTATAGTATCTTTTATAATTACACAAAAACGGGCTAACTAAAACTTTGTAACCATATTGTTCAAGATGTTCCACATTTTAAATGTAAAGACATCGGAACTACAATCAATACTGTGATATGATAATACACCGTCTAAAAATAATGATTTTTATAATTGCACTAGTAAGAATATCAATACTAGTCTGCAACGCACATTCCATCACAACAGACGAAAACACTATATCAGAAAAAGATTCAGTCATTCTATTCAGATTCATACCTGGAAACAAGATTTTCTACTCTCCATTCAAAGGTAATGAAGAAGCCATAACATACACCGTACAGCTTATAAACCAGCACCGTAAAGATATTGAAGCAGGACGAGCTCATTTATTGATACGTGGCTTTTGTGGTTCATTTCCTACATTTAGAGAAAACCTGGCAGCAGCAAAAGAGCGTAGTAATCATGTAAAGTCTTGGTTTATAATACATCACGGCATGAAAGAAGAGTATTATCTTACAAAAAACAGCACCAGCAATTATAAGAACATGAAAGATGTTGTGGCCTTGATAGGAATAAACTATGTTGAAGGGTACACTCCTGAAAAGACACAGTATGACAACAAATCATATATAGCAGATACAAACAAAATAAATGACAGTTTTCAGAGATTACAGCCATTCAGAAAACTATATGAAAATCAGCCTGAAATTATTCTAACAGAAATTCCTCAAAAAAAATATAAGGACAAACGATGGTATCTGAAAACAAACATTATATATGATTGTGCAATTATGCCATCATTGGAGATAGAATACCGTATCGACAGAAAATGGTCGGTAGGAGTTGAAGGCAATATGGCTTGGTGGCACAATGACAACAAACACAAATACTATCAACTAGCCACCATACTGCCGGAAATACGTTACTGGATAAACAGAAAAAATAATCTTCACGGACATTATGCAGGTCTGTTTGGAGGAGGAGGTTGGTACGACCTGGAAAATGGCAATACAGGATATAGAGGAGAGGGAGGAATGATAGGTATAAGCTACGGATATATGTTTCCTATAGGTAAAAACCTTGCATTCGAAGCCGGTATAGGTGCCGGTTTTATGACTACAAAATACGATCAATATATTCCTATTGACAAACACTACGTTTATGAACAGACCAACCGCTTCAATTATTTTGGTCCGTTAAAAATAAAATTTGCTTTGGTGTGGAACATAGGCTGGGGCACTGTCAAGAAAGGAGGTAAATCATGACACTATACCATAAAACTATAAAAAACTATCCGGATATACTGTATTGTATTTTCCTCATTCTTTTCATTAATATGATGCTGGGTTCATGCCGGAAAGAGTTGTGTTTCAACCATGAGGAACATGCTTTGTCTGCAAATGCCGATGTTCAACTACAATGGATGCAGGAATGGGAAAATCCGTATAAGGCAGGAACAGATGGATTTGACTGGAAACGAATATGGAGAAAAGAAAACTGGCCAGGCAGTTACGAAGACTATAAGCCAAATGTATCAAAAGGTATCCGTACGCAAATACATACAGGAGGTTCCCGACCGATAACAAACAATCTGAAAAATTCAGGAGGAATACTACCTATACCTCAGGGAGAACATGAACTGTTATTCTACAGTAACGACACAGAATATATTGTATTCAGCAATACCGATAACCCGGTAACGGCTACAGCCGGTACGCGTATTCGCACAAGATCCGGCTACAAGGCTCCTGAAGGATATGAACATGAGCAGACCGTCAATCCACCGGATATGCTTTATGCCTCATATATACCTGAATACAAAGCTGATTTGTCTATCGAGACAGAACATCTGCCTGTAACGATGTTTCCACGTACATATACCTACCTAATACGCTACAAGTTCAAGTCAGGTCTGGAATATGTGTCGCGTGCAAAAGGGGCACTTACAGGCATGGCAAACAAGACTTATTTACACGACGGACACACAGACAACGCAACCGCTACACTACTTTTTGACTGCAAAATAGACGAACTAGGCTGTAATGCAAAAGTTATGTCGTTTGGTGTACCAAATTTTGCTTACAAATCAAATGAATACACAGATGATGCCGAGAAACTGCATTTCGTGCTAAATCTTGAAGTTATACTGAAAAACGGTAAACACCTTAATTACTATCTTGACGTCAGTAAATACATGCGTGTACAACCACGTGGCGGCACACTGCTTTTTCCGGACATAGAAGTTAGCGATGAGGACGGCAGTGAAAGTTCAGGTAATTTTGATACAGATATAGGAGACTGGGAAGACACAATAGACATACCATTACCAATATAATGAACATATATTTTTATAATACCAAATAATAACTTTAAGTTTTACCTTTTAACTATTTTTATCGTGAAAAAGAATTTATTTTTGATGGGTATGGCTGCAATGACTTTGGCAAGTTGTACCAACGAAGTGCTGAAAGTGGCAGACATGCACACAATTGGTTTCGATGCATTTGTAGGCAATACGACAAGAGCTGTAACAGAAGTGAAAACATTGAATAATTTCTATGTTTTCGGGAAATACTGTACAGACAATACGTCTTTTGACGGTCAAATTTTCAACAATGAACTTAATACCAGCACCTATTACTGGCATACGGGAAATTACTACCGCTTCGGTGCTTATGCAGACGGCGAAGCTGGACAAATCATAGATGCCAGCTACGACGCCACATCACAAAAACTGACTTTTCCTAATTATACACCTAGTGACGACAAGGATCTGGTTGCTGCAGTAAGTTCAGCAGATGCAGTCTCCGGCATACCTTCTACCCCTGTTTCATTATCATTCAGCCACATGCTGAGCCAGGTCGGCTTCACTTTTAATACAGAACTAAAAAATTATACACTGGCTATACGAGATATAAAAATCAAGAAAGCTATAAAAACTGCAACAGGTATCTACGAGGATGGTAACATCAAATGGGATGGCAATGCAGAAGCAGATGTAGCCTATACTTATGATGACATTGCAAATCTGGCAGGCGAAACATCAAGCAAGGCTTCGCAATTCAAGCTTGTAATTCCACAGCAACTTCCTACTGACGAAACATCAAAAGTAACAGTTTCATTTACAGCCAGCATATCTGGAGGCGGCATGTCACAAGAAGCAACAAAATCATTTGAATTAGAACTGGCATCACCAGGTGAAGGAGGATGGAAACCTGGATTCCGTTACAACTACACCGCGACAATCAACGGTGACAATATAACCAACATGGAAATTATTGAGTTCAAACCTGAAATAGATAACTGGGAAGACGGCAACACTACTGAAATTGCTCCTCAAAAGATTATCAGTTCATACGTCAGACCAAACTTCTATGAAACCGATCGCGTCTATACAGAAAGTATGAATGCATGTAATGACCTGATATTCATGACAGCAAGCCCATACGCAAACGGTGACATTTATTTTGAAACTCCTGATAACACAGCTACTTTCACAGAAAGTGGTGTTACAGCAACTGATGAATTCAACGGAAAGAAAGGGGTTATGCATTTTGACGGAACAGGAGAAATGAACGCAGGACACGGTCTTCTGAACTCTGCGACAAAAGGTGTCAACCAGTTTACATTTGCTACATGGATATATCTAGACGAATGGACTTCTGGTGCAACTCTCTTTTCCAAGGCAGCAAGTAGCGGAAACAACAGGACTTCACTTACACTTGGCGAGACAGAAGGTAATTTAATTTTCAGAATAAACGACCAGACAGCAACACTCAGCAACAGTAATATAGTACCAGGGAAATGGATACACATAGCTATGACATATGGCAATAAAGGTACTTTGCGCCTATATGTAAACGGTGATGACGCATCTGCAACAAGTGGTACTATTAGCGTAAACGAACTTCCTTTCATGCAGACAGAAACTAAATTAGGTAAAGGTCTGAAGGGATATATCGACGAAGCTTATTTCAACTTCCTACCTCTTGGAGGCGGAGACATCAGAACTATAATGAATGCCGAAGGAAAACTATCATATAAAAGCTGGAATATTTGCAAGACTCAGGCCTATTGGACATTCGACAAAGAAAATCCTGGAAAGGATAATCATACATGGGTCACTATTCTGAATGATTTACGTACCAAACTTAATCCTGGAATAAAATTACGTATCGGTATAGCATCTGGTGGATGGCAAGCCATGTGTGATTCTCCAGCCGCCAGACAAAAGTTTGCCAATAACGTTAAAAATCTATTAGAAACATATAATCTTGATGGTGTAGATCTGGATTTTGAATGGCCTGCAAACAACGAAGGTGCTTTCAACACATACAATCAGACAGTTATAGCTGTAAGAAACACTATCGGTTACAATTATACATTTAGTGTTTCATTACATCCGGTTTCATATAAGATGTCACTAGAAGCTGCAAAGTATGTCGATTTCATTTCAATACAGGCATACGGTCCATCACCAGAGCGTTTTCCAATGTCACAGTTCAAAAATGATGCACAGGCTGTACTGGCATGGGGATTCCCTAAAGATAAAATCGTAATGGGAGTACCTTTCTATGGAGTTACTAAAGATGGCTCAAAAAGTACTGAAGCTTATTGGAACTTTGTGCAAAACAATCTTGTAACCTCAACCTCACAAAAAGAAGTAACTTACAAAGGTAAAGTATTTATATATGATGGAGCAGATGCCATACGTGAGAAGACAAGATACACAATGGAGCAAGGCATGGCAGGTATGATGAGCTGGGACCTTGCAACAGATGTCACACTCAGCCATGAATATTCATTATTGAAAGCTATGTTAAAGGAAATACCTGCACAGCCACAATAAATTTTCAGTAAAGAATATACAATATAAAACTGTGTCCGCAAGCAAGTCAGATTTTGCTTGCGAACACAGTTTTTTAGTTTTATAAAAAATGAATCATCAGAACAATGTTCCCGGATTCTTCTCTGCCCTCCACTGCTCTATAGGCATACTGTAAAGCCATGAGGTCTTTTCTTCCTTACGTTCTACGAAATACACATACGAAATGTCATTCTCTACGATATGTATATTATCGTTAGGAGTAACCACAAGGAGCTGCAGATGAAGCTGCTTGCACAAGTCTATCAGATAGCGTGCCTTATCCTCGTCCTGCGCCTTGAAGGCCTCGTCGATGGCAATGAAACGGAACGAATTGTCCTGCATTCCGCTCTTTGTCAAACCGAACTGGTATGCAATGGCAGAACCGAGGATGGTATAAGTGAGCTGCGCTTTCTCTCCTCCCGACAAGTGTCCCATGTTTTCGTATGTTGTTTCCTTATTTCCTGTATTACGGTTGAATTCCTCTGCCTTATAGGTGAACCATGAACGCACATCCATCACCCTGTTTCTCCAATCCTCATTTTCCAGACGTTCCATAAACGGCTGGATATGGTCGCGAAAATGTATCTTACGCCCGTCTATCGTAGAATTGATTTTCTGCACATTAGGCATAGCCTCATCCATCAGACGGCGGAACTCTCTGACTTCTTCATTTATCCTGGTCTGCATAACCAACTGAATATAGGTAGCCGGCTGCTTGCGGTAATCAATACCATGAAGTGATTCATTCAGCATGCGTATATTGTCGTCTATCGCACTCTTCCAGTTTATGAAGAACATACGGAAGTCACCCACCTTATCGGTAAGCGTTTTCTGCAGATAGTTGTCGAACTGCTTTTCATATTTCGGCAGATTTTCCCTCTGCAGACGGCGCAACATTTCCTGATATTCGTCTATAAGGTCGATATTGTCGGCATCAGGCAAGGCATTAACGTCCGAACGCCAGTCCTTGAACTTCTCTGTAATATATTCCGAAGGATATTTGAAATCACGGATATGGTTCTTCGCCTTGTCTTCCGCCTCACGCTTCTTATTAAACAGTTTATTACGTTCGCGGTCATTACGGCTGATGAATGACTTGTATTCCTTATCAAGATCTTCGTATGTACAGTTCTTCAGTTCTTCGTAAGCCTGCTCAAAGTCGGAAAGAAGGATAGAACGCATTGATGAAATAGCCTTCTGACATTCTTCCATTTCGTATTTCGTTTCCTTTATCTTGGATTTGATATCCGAAATCTGGCTCACCTTGTCGCGTATCTCTTCCAACGAAATCTTACGTATGGCCTGACGTACCTGCTCCAACTGTTTCTGCAGAGCCTGGATGGTATTATTGTTCTTTTCCAATTCAGCCTTGTCGGAAAGTTTCTCCTGCAGACGTGTGGCGTATTCTTTCCAGTTTATGGCATCGAAGTCCTTAAACATATCCACCAGTTTCTTGCTCATATCGTAGTCATACTGGAGTTTCTGTTTCTCGGAATTTATATCATTCAGTTTGGCCATCAGCTCGATGTCTTTCTCCTGAAGTTCCTTTATCTCATGTTGAAGCAGGGATATCTTGTCCTGATTATCCCATCCAAGGATATAATTTGCCTTGCTCACCACCTGAGGACGGTCGTCCTTCTCATGCCTGTCGTGCGAGAACTTAATAAGTCCCTCACGCGTAACAGCCTTTTCCTGATAGCGTTCGAACTCTTCAAGATTTTCTACGCACGCATAATTGTATTTCTGGAATATGGTATCGCGTATCCACTCCTCATATTCAGAGTCGGGACGTATTTCAATCTTGTCTAGCAGTCTGGCATCATCGGATGTGAATGTATCCATTCCTGCAAGCGAGTTGTAAGTACGATAGCGGTAATAAGTAATCCTACCCTTCAAGTCGTTAGAGTTAAGAAACTTATTTACCTCATGATAATACTGGTCAGGCACAAGCAGATGCAGTGCAAAGTTGTGAAGGATTTTCTCTATGGCACCCTCCCACTCCATTTCCGCAGGATTTACCCTTATCAGCTCGCCGATGAAAGGTATCTCATCTTTAGTGGCTCCGGTATGTTCGAGTATCATTTCGCGTATCTCCGACTCACGTCCTGAAATATTGTTCTTGTTTTTCTTCAGAGAGTCAATAGTCTTGATATACTCATCTATTCTCTGACCAATATCTTTTCTTTCGTTTTCGAAAGTTATAGTCTCTCTGATTTTCTGCTCTATACCGGCATTCATGCCCTCCAGACGTCCGGCTACTGAGTCACGCTGACTTATGAAAGTATCCTTGTCGGGGTCAGTAGTGAGCGACAACACAGATGCCACCGAGTTATATTCATCCATACGAGACACGCGCTCATCACGGAGTTCTTCCAGACGCTTAATCTCCTGCTCCATTTCCTTTATCTTCCTGCCCACTTCATCATTCTCTATGGCAAGGGCTATGGAACGTTCGTCCTGACGCATTCTGTCCTCGTCGTCACGGAGTTTCTTTTCCTCTTTTTCAAGACGTTCCTGCTCCTGTTCCAAAGAATCAACACGTTCCTTACCCAGTTCTATAGTCTTACGGGCAAACCAGTAATCAATGCTTTCCCTGTCCATGGAAAGTTGCTTTATTTTCTGGGCATATTCTTTTATCTCGTCTGCATATTCTGATATAGGTGTAAGTAACTCAATCTGTTTTCCAGCCTTTTCGATATTGGTCTTTGCCTCCATCAGAGTCTTGAAGCTGTCTTTAAGCATTATGTACTGCGACTCAGCATGCTGCTCTTCAAGCATATTGGTACGGATAAAGTCGTCCAGATCATCAAGCACCTTCACACCCACTATCTGATTGAACAATGAAAGCGCCTTTACGGAACGCATACCGAAAAGCTGTGTGATACGGTCGGCATAGCCTACAGGTCCTTCGAAGAATTCCACCATCGTACGGTTCCCCTTATGCGAGCTTTCCAGACGGCGACGCCACATACCCTTGCCATCGAATGGCTGGAAGTCGGTCTTAATATCCAGTTCGCAATGAGCCAAACCGAAGGTACGCCTCAACTCACCACCCGAGAACCAGCGTACTTGAAACACTGTAACCACACGGGTATCGGTATTGGTAAAAGTGGCAAGAAGCACAGAGTATGCCGAATGATCGCGCAATGACTGTGTGCTTGCACCGCTTTCGCCGTCGCGCTGAATATTTCCATAATTACCAAGAACGTATGTCTCCTCTGTTCGGTTACCTTTCTTCTCCACTCCCGACGACTGGTTATAGAACCTGTCCTTCTTGGCAGGTACCATCAGAGTGAGTAGAGCATCTATTATGGTACTCTTTCCCGAAGCGTTTGCTCCCGTAAGCAGGGCATTGTTTCCCTGGGGCTCCATGCGGAAAATCCTTTCGTGAAATGTTCCCCAGTTGTATATCTCCATGTATTTCAAACGAAATCCCGACGTATCGGAACCGGTACTAAACAGACTCAACATATTCTTGCAGTTTATCCTTAAATTCTTGTAGTTTGTCCAATGTTACTTTCTCTTTAATTATTCTGTGAATCTGGTATGTATTCACATTGTCTCGCTTTATCAGTTTCAGATATCCCAGCGACACTATACGGTTGATATATGTGTCTATCTCGCTGAGTAACTTCACTCTGTTGAAACGCTCCGGAAGGAATATCTCTATTCGCTCCTTCAACTCGTCGGCACTGACAAAACGCTCTGTAGCATACAGCTCGTCCATATTGCTGTCGAACTCTTCAAGCATCTGCCTTAAGATTATCAGAATCACCGATATTTCGAAACCAAGCTGCTGGCGAGGAATAAGTCCTGTGGTCCTGTCTTCATCATCCACTATCTGCTTGATATATGCAAAACCTTCATCGCGTTTCACTATCAGCTCTATACCAATATTAGCAAGATACTTGTTTATCTCCGACTGATAGTTAAGGATGTCCTCCCATACGTTCGTGTCTGTTACCTCTACGGGACCTTTAAGCAGGCGTACTACGGTACGTCCGTAAGGTGCTATTATAGAATCTATATTCATTTTAAGATAATAATTTCCGGTATTACTATTGATTTCTTCAACTCGCTGTTAAACGGTATTGTTTGTGTACGGTCGGCATTAATGGTATGCCTGAATCCGCGTATCACACTGATATATCCGAACAACTCTGCCAGTCCTTTTTCCAGTCCTCCACTCTCCTCTACCACGTCGGACAGAGAAACCTGCTTGCGACGCTTCAATGAATCGTGAATTCTTTGTTTGAGTATCGAACGATCCACTCCATGACTTACAAAAAGCTTGTCGGCATGTTCTGCCTCGGCAATGTCCGCACTTGCTATTTCTATCACATTGTTATAGTTCACATCGTCAGTCTTTTCAAGAGTAAGCTTTCTCTCTATCGGCATGGATATTTCCGGTATAGTCTCCAGTTCGAGCGACACATCGGGTTTTATATTCTGGCTTGCCAACTGAAGTAGTACCGACTGTATATCCTGAATAACACGTTTCGATGCAGCTGACTGAGAATTATTGTTTTCGCAGATGATACGGCTCAACTTTTCAGCCATCTTGTCGTTTGCCTGATATACCTTTTTTCCACTATTATACAGATACTGCTTCATATTTTTCAGGAACATATCTTCCTGACGGATCTGCGACGGATCGATGGAATGATACAAATCATCCACCATATTATCCCATGCGTCCTGCATGGATGGTGTCATAAGGAAATCCCAAAAAGCATAGAAACTTTTTCCCTGCGAACTCTGCTGAAGCTTGTCAAGTGCATCGAACGTATATCCAAGAATATCACCTTTCGAAACGTCTCCCTCGGCGTGTTTCTGATATATGGATTTTGTAATGGACTTGAAATTATCTTCCACTTCCTTGAAATCGGAAAGAAGTTCCTTTGCCGTACGGGTAATGTCTCGGAAACGTGGAAGTACCTGATAGTCTTCATAGACCATTGCCGACTCGCCTGCTCTAAGGCTCTGGATCTGATGTTCTATCTCCATCTTTTTCTGCTCAAGCATTCGGATACGTTCTTCAGGATCCTCGTTGGTAAACTCAACAAGTTCCTTTATCTGTCCGTAAAGGTTCATAAACTTCGACTCTGTTCCCACGAACTCATCCTTCTTCAGACTGAGAAGCCAGTCTATCACCTTGCTGGAATATGACGAAAGCTCATAGAACACCTCGCCGCTTTCTTCCTGATAATTGCGGAGAAAACCTTTGTCCGTCCATTTCTGAATATACTTGTATGCCTTTTCGTCGTATGAATCGAACACATTTATATCGTTCTCCTCATCCTTCTCCAGATTAATGGAAGAAAGATAATCTGAAAGTCGCATTTTCAGTGAATCATATGCCACAGGCTCTCTGTGCTTATAAAATGTTTCATACAGAAACAATACAATAATCTCCCTGTTTCGCAAACGCAAAAGTTCCGCGCATGGGGAATCGTTCAATATATCGGACAATAGCTGGGTTTCGGACATGTTTTTTTATTCGAAATAAGTTATCATACAAAGTTAGCTATAAAATCCGACACTGCAATGAGAGCTACCCAAAAAGCATATTTTAAGCGTGCGCACGTTTCACTTAAAACGGGCGTTCATTCGAAACAAAGCGTGCGCACGCTTTAGATCAAATGTGCGCACGTTTTTTTCAGTGCTTTCTAAAAGGAAATAAACAGCAAAAAATTCTATTAAAAAAGATGAGACAATTTAATTCACATCACAAAAAAGTTCATCAATCAAAACTGATTTACAACTCCACCAAGGTTATTCAAGTACTTCTCCTTTTTCATTGAACAAAACAACACCTTCTTCACCTTCGGCATCAACCAAAGTTACCTGATAAACAGCTGTTCCGTCTTCTGAAACTTCAACTGCTGCAGATTTAACAGTAAAGTCCTTATAATTTTTTGCCAATACTTCCTGAACTGCTTTAGGAAGATCCTTGATTTCTATAGGTTTAAAATCGTTTACATTTGTTACTACAGTAACTTCAGGTGATGAAAAACTTGAAGCGAATGCAACTGTTGTTCCTAATCCCATTACCAATGCTAATGCAAAAAATACTTTTTTCATAATTCAATAGTTTTAAATGTTAGACAATTAGTTTAGTTTTCGTAGAATTAAGTGCAAAGTGCATGCCAAAAAGTTTACACCACATATAACAAATTAATAACCAATACATTAAATCAAAATTCAGATTTTCAGATTTTAAACCGGAATAAATATAGATGTGTAATTTTATACACAATATTGTGGAATAGGATTGTTTATGGGTAAAAATTACTCACAAGAACGGATATAAAAAAAGCCGCTTTTGAAGCGGCTTTTTTTATATTAAAATTTTAATCAGAATTCAGAAGTAAAGTGGAACTTGATGTGTTTGAAATCCATCTGTGCCATCTGCAGTACATATCCACTGTCTGCCAGGAACACATCTCTTCCATCACGGTCTTTTGCCATATACTGGTATTTACGTTTCTTGAATGCCTCAAGCTCTTCCGGATCATCACTTTCTATCCAGCAAGCCTTATAAAGACTTACAGGCTCCCAACGACATTTGGCATTATATTCATTTTCCAAACGATACTGGATTACCTCAAACTGCAATTGACCTACAGTACCGATAATCTTGCGGCCGTTGAACTGGTTGACAAAAAGCTGTGCCACACCTTCGTCCATAAGCTGGTCGATACCCTTGTTGAGCTGTTTTGTCTTCATCGGATCGGCATTCTCTATATATTTGAACATCTCAGGAGAGAAGCTTGGAAGACCTTTGAAGTGAAGGTTTTCACCTTCAGTCAGTGTGTCACCAATCTTGAATGTTCCGTTGTCCGGCAAACCGATGATATCTCCTGCCCAAGCCTCATCCACTGTAGTCTTACGCTGTGCCATGAACTGTGTAGGCGAAGAGAAACGCATTGTCTTGTTGTGACGTACATGCAGATAAGGGGTGTTACGGGTGAACTTGCCTGAACATACCTTACAGAATGCCACACAAGAACGGTGGTTAGGGTCGATATTGGCCGTTATCTTGAAAATAAATCCTGTAAACTTAGGCTCATCCGGATTTACAGTACGTTCTACAGCTGTAACAGGACGAGGACTAGGAGCAATCTCTACGAAGCAGTCGAGCAATTCCTGAACACCGAAGTTGTTGAGTGCAGAACCGAAGAACACAGGAGCTACATCACCTTTAAGATATTCTTCTACATTGAATTCAGGATATACTCCATCAATCAGTTCAAGCTCGCCACGGAGTTTGTCTGCAAGATCATGACCTATATGATTGTCCAGTTCCTCTGTATTGATATCTACCTCTACCTTTTCTGTGACAACCTGCTTAGAAGGCTGGAAAAGATTCAGTTTCTGTTCATATATATTATATACACCGCGGAAACGTGGTCCACTCTCGATAGGCCATGTAAGAGGACGTACCTGAATAACAAGTTCTTCTTCAAGCTCGTCAAGCAAATCGAACGGGTCCTTGGCTTCGCGGTCCATCTTATTGACAAAGATGATAACCGGAGTGTTACGCATACGGCACACTTCCATCAGTTTTCTTGTCTGTGTTTCCACACCTTTCGCACCATCGACAACGATGATTACACTATCCACAGCAGTAAGTGTACGGTAAGTGTCTTCGGCAAAGTCCTGGTGACCTGGAGTATCAAGGATATTGACCTTATAGTCGTTATAGTCGAACTCCATCACGGATGTGGTAACGGAAATACCACGCTGCTTTTCGATGTCCATCCAGTCGGATGTAGCTGTTTTCTTGATTTTGTTTGATTTTACCGCACCGGCTACCTGAATCTGACCTCCGAAAAGCAAGAGTTTTTCTGTCAACGATGTCTTTCCGGCATCAGGATGGGCGATAATGGCAAACGTACGTCTTCTTTCTATTTCCTGATTCATATATTATTTAGTTGTTAGTCGTTGGTTGTCAGTTGTTAGATCTAAAAACTAAGAACTAATATCTAACAACTCGTCTTTTAAATCTTTATTTCATTAATATCTCCATACATTCCTTGAGACTGTCCATCCAATATGGTATCTCTATCCCGTAAGTCTCCTTAATCTTGGTCTTGTCAAGCACAGAATAATGAGGACGTGTAGCCTTTGTAGGATAATCCTCTGTATGAAGCGGTTTAACATTGCATCCCTGAATGCCTGCAATAGCATGAATTGCCTTGGTAAAATCATACCATGAGCATACACCTTCGTTGCTGAAATGATATACTCCAGGAACTATTCCCTTGTTTATGGCTGAAAATATTGCCACAGCTAGGTCGCGGGCATATGTAGGAGTTCCTATCTGGTCGAATATAACACCCAGTGTATCTCTTTCCCTTCCCAGACGCATCATTGTTTTTACGAAATTATTGCCGAAAGAAGAATACAGCCATGCGGTCCTTATAACCATTGTTTCAGGACAATACTTGAATGCTTCCTGTTCTCCGCCGAGTTTGGTCACACCGTAAACAGAGTTCGGGCATGTCTCTTCATCCTCACGGTATGGGATATGTGCCGTTCCGTCGAATACATAATCGGTTGACACCTGAATAAGGTATCCGTTTCTTGCTTTTGCAGCCTTGGCAAGGAAGCCCGGAGCCTGCTGGTTAAGCATCTTGCAAAGTTCAACATTATCTTCTGCCTTATCCACTGCAGTATATGCCGCACAATTGACAATGATATCTATATTGTTCGACATTGCATAATTCATTACAGCCTGCTCATTGCAAATGTCAAGTTCTGCCACATCAGTGAAAAAGTATCTGTACTGTGGATATGATTCCGACAGGATACGCATTTCATTTCCAAGCTGACCGTTGGCGCCTGTCACGAGTATATTTTTCATAACTCCAATTCTCCTTTCTTATCTTTTATATAATAATCGGCAAGAATAGCCAGAAGGTCGCTTATCACTTTAATGGCTTTCTGAGTTTCCTCGCTTATTTCCTTTTTCTGAAGTTTCAGCATAAGTACGCCATACATGGCATCAAAACATGTTTCCAGCTCCGGAACATCCTTATCCGCACCTTTTGCCCTAAGTTCTACAATAAAAGGAAGGGCCTTATAATATGCTGCACTATAATATGGATATTTAGGAGAGCGGAGCAATTGCAAATGCAGGTCTGTAAGCCAGACTATTATATTCTTGTTTATCTGGACATGACCTTTCTCCATCACACCCTCGTCGTGCATCATGTTTGCAAGATCCTTATACCATTGGAACAGTGTCGCTTTCTGTTCTTCCGACACAGGATATGGATCGACTATATCCTTCTTTATCCTGTCCATATCAAAATGATACGCACGAAGCAAATCTTCTATCTGCCACATATAAAGCAGATATTCAGCTATATTCTGCTGTTTTAACTGTTGAGATATATACATATATCAATATAATGAATTTCCTAATAATGCCAAAACCAAGCCCACTATAGAGGCTACTATTACAATGATACCAATAACACGGTTTAAAATCCAAATGCCACGGACATTGAAATGATTACGAACTTTATTAACGAAATATGTAATGCTGAACCACCATGTCAGAGCACCTAACACGATAGCCAGATATCCAACCAACTGAAAACCGACAGGACTTCCTGGCATGACAAATGAAAATCTTGCAAAAAGACCTACAAAAAGAAATATAATCAGAGGATTGGATAATGTAACAAAAAATGCTGTGATGAAATTATGAAGATATGAACCGCGTTTACCGGAAACCGGACGCAAAGCTTTTACAGGGTTACTTCTGAATGTATAGATACCGAAAGCCAGAAGCATTATACTACCTACTATCTGCAACAAAGTCTGGTGCTTGATAATAAGATCATCCATAAAGCTCATGCCGTAACCCGTTATCAATGAATAGCCTATATCGCTCAATGCAGCGCCAAGACCAGTTACAAAACCGAACCAACGTCCCTTATTCAGTGTTCGCTGAATACAAAGAACGCCAACGGGTCCGAGTGGTGCCGAAACCACTACCCCAATAACAAAACCCTTTACCAATAAATCCAGTATAGTAACTTGCTCTAACCAATTCATAGTGCAAAGATGTGACTTTTTTGCGAAAGTACCTATAATTCATGTAGATTTTCTTTCGTAAAAACAGGCTTTTATGTACCTTTGCAACATATTATATATGTTTTTTATTTGTTTTACAATTACAGAATGTCTTTAAACTCAAAAACAATATAAATGTTATGATTCTATTTTTCAGAACCCCTAGTAAAAGCGTGATTGCTACTTCATGCAGTCAGGAATTGAATGCTGAAGACATCAAAAAGTTATGCTGGCTTTACAGTGACGCTACTGTAGAGACTGAAGATAACCTGAAAGGATGCTTCATCGGTCCACGCCGAGAAATGATTACTCCATGGAGTACGAATGCCGTAGAAATCACTCAAAACATGGGTATAAGCGGAATACGCCGTATAGAGGAATATTTCCCTGTAAAAGATGAAAACGCTGAATACGACCCTATGCTTCAGCGTATGTACAAAGGCTTGAATCAGGAAATATTTGATGTAAATATCAAACCGCAACCTATTATTTACATAGAAAACCTGGAAGAATATAACGAGCAGGAAGGTCTGGCCCTCTCACGCGAGGAAATGGACTATCTGCTTAAAGTGGAAAAAGACCTGGGACGCAAGCTTACCGACTCAGAGGTGTTCGGTTTCGCACAAATCAACTCAGAACACTGCCGTCACAAAATATTCGGTGGTACTTTCATCATCGACGGACAGGAAATGGAATCATCACTCTTCCAGATGATCAAGAAAACAACAAACGAAAATCCTAACAAGATTATTTCAGCATATAAAGACAATGTAGCATTCGCTGAAGGTCCTGTTGTGGAACAGTTCGCTCCGAAAGATCACTCTACTTCTGATTATTTCGTAATCAAAGATATCAAGACTGTTATCTCACTGAAAGCTGAGACTCATAACTTCCCTACTACTGTAGAACCGTTCAACGGTGCATCAACTGGTACAGGTGGTGAAATCCGCGACCGTATGGGTGGTGGTAAAGGTTCATGGCCTATCGCCGGTACAGCCGTTTACATGACTTCTTATCCTCGTTCGGAAGAAGGACGCGAATGGGAAAACATTCTTCCTGTACGCCAGTGGTTGTATCAGACTCCGGAACAGATTCTTATCAAGGCTTCAAACGGTGCTTCTGACTTCGGTAACAAGTTCGGTCAGCCGCTTATCTGTGGTTCTGTACTTACATTCGAACATCAGGAAAACAACGAAAAGTATGCTTACGACAAGGTTATCATGCTTGCCGGTGGTGTAGGTTACGGTACTCAGCGTGACTGCTTGAAGGGTAGCCCTGAAGCTGGTAACGAAGTTGTGGTTCTTGGTGGTGACAACTATCGTATCGGTCTTGGTGGTGGTTCTGTATCTTCTGTTGAGACAGGACGTTATTCTTCAGGTATCGAGCTTAACGCCGTACAGCGTGCAAACGCGGAAATGCAGAAACGTGCATACAACGTGGTTCGTTCACTTTGCGAAGAAGATGAAAACCCAATCGTTTCTATCCACGACCACGGTTCGGCAGGTCACGTAAACTGTCTGTCTGAGCTTGTTGAAGATTGCGGTGGTCTTATCCACATGGACAAGCTTCCTATCGGTGACGAGACTCTTTCTGCTAAGGAAATCATTGCAAATGAATCGCAGGAACGTATGGGATTGCTTATCGATGAAAAGGCTATTGACCACGTAAGAAAGATTGCAGAACGCGAACGTGCTCCTATGTATGTTGTAGGTGAAACTACAGGAGACCATCGCTTCGCATTCGAACAGGCTGACGGCGTTCGTCCGTTCGACCTGGCTGTTGACCAGATGTTCGGTTCTTCTCCTAAGACATATATGGTTGACAAGACCGTAGAACGTAAATATGAAAATGTATCATACGATGCAGCAAAACTGAACGAATACGTTAGAACTGTTCTTCAGCTTGAAGCTGTAGCTTGTAAGGACTGGTTGACTAACAAGGTTGACCGTTCGGTAACAGGTAAGATTGCACGTCAGCAGTGTCAGGGTGAACTTCAGTTGCCATTGAGTGACTGTGGTGTGGTAGCTCTCGACTATCGTGGAAATGCCGGTATCGCAATAGCTATCGGTCACGCTCCTCAGGCTGCACTTGCAGATCCTGCTGCAGGTTCTGTTCTTGCCGTTTCTGAAGCTCTGACAAACCTTGTATGGGCTCCTTTGGCAGACGGTATGGACAGTATTTCTCTTTCTGCCAACTGGATGTGGCCTTGTCGCTCACAGGAAGGTGAAGATGCAAGACTTTATACAGCAGTGAAGGCTTTATCTGACTTCTGCTGCTCACTTCAGATAAACGTTCCTACAGGTAAGGACTCATTGTCAATGACTCAAAAATATCCTAACGGAGAAAAGATTATCAGCCCGGGAACAGTAATCGTTTCTGCAGGTGGTGAAGTAAGCGACGTCAAGAAGGTGGTTTCTCCTGTTATGGTTAATAAGGAAAAATCTACATTCTATCATATAGACTTCAGTTTCGACCAGTTGCGTCTTGGAGGTTCTGCTTTTGCTCAAAGCCTCAACAAGGTAGGTAGCGATGTTCCTACAGTACAGAACCCAGAATACTTCCGCGATGCATTCCTCGCAGTTCAGGAACTTATCAACAAGGGACTGATTCTTGCAGGTCACGATATTTCTGCCGGTGGTCTTATCACTACATTGCTTGAAATGTGTTTCGCCAACACAGAAGGCGGTATGGAAATCGAACTTGACAAGATTAAATGTGATGATATTGTCAAGATTCTGTTTGCAGAAAATCCGGGTATCGTTATACAGGTAGCAGATAAGAACAAAGCTGAAGTCAAGAAGATTCTTGAAGACGCAGGCGTTGGTTTCGTGAAACTTGGTAAACCGACAGAAGAACGTCATATCCTCGTTTCTAAGGATGGTGCTACTTACCAGTTCGGTATCGACTATCTGCGCGACGTATGGTATTCTACTTCATACCTGATGGATCGTCATCAGAGCATGAACGGATGTGCCAAGAAGCGTTTCGAAAACTACAAACAACAGCCTGTTGAATTTGCATTCAACCCTTCATTCACAGGTAAGCTTTCTCAGTTCGGGCTTGATCCTGACCGTCGTACTCCAAGTGGTATCAAGGCTGCTATCATCCGCGAGAAAGGTACTAACGGTGAACGTGAAATGGCATACATGCTTTACCTTGCAGGATTCGATGTTAAGGACGTCACAATGACTGACCTTGTAAGTGGTCGCGAAACATTGGAAGACATCAACATGATTGTATTCTGCGGTGGTTTCTCTAACTCTGACGTTCTTGGTTCTGCTAAGGGATGGGCCGGAAGCTTCCTGTTCAACCCTAAGGCTAAAGCAGCTCTTGACAACTTCTACGCGCGCCAGGATACATTGTCACTCGGTGTATGTAACGGCTGCCAGCTGATGATGGAACTCGGACTTATCACTCCTGAAGACAAGAAGAAAGGCAAGATGCTTCATAACGACTCACACAAGTTTGAATCTAACTTCCTTGGCGTGACAGTTCCTATGAACCGCAGCGTAATGTTCGGCTCATTGAGCGGTTCTAAGCTCGGTATCTGGGTAGCTCACGGAGAAGGTAAGTTCTCATTGCCTTATCCTGAAGACCACTATAATGTAGTTCTGAAGTATTCATACGATGAATATCCTGGTAATCCTAACGGTTCAGACTACAGCGTAGCAGGTATCGCTTCACAGGACGGACGTCATCTTGCAATGATGCCACACCTTGAAAGAGCTTGCTTCCCATGGGAAAATGCTTATTATCCAGCAGAACGTCTTGGTGAAGACCAGATTACTCCATGGATGGAGGCATTCGTAAATGCTCGCAAATGGGTTGAAGCAAACAAGAAATAATATGTAACATTTTGTTATTAATAATATCAAAAAGGTTTTCCCGGGTAAAATCGGGAAAACCTTTTTTTCGTTTTATTTTGATTTCCAATCATTTTTAGCGACATTTGCAATGTATAACTTCATAATGCCATGTTTTATAGAATTGTCCTTACATTTATCATATTATTCTCATGTATATTAAATTCATACACTCAAATATACAAATACATTGACATGAAAGACGGCCTCAGCAGCCGACGTGTCCTATCTATATGCCAAGGAAATCAGGGATATATGTGGATTCTGACACACAAAGGTGTGGACAGATTCGACGGAAAGAATTTCAAGCACTACCAACTGACGAGAAATAACAATACAGTAAACTTCTATCCAAACCTTAATCAACTTGCCACCGACGCCGAGAACAAACTATGGGAAGCGGGAAAAGATGGATACATATATAAATACGAGGAGATGAGAGATTCATTTCGTCTTGTATTCGACATGAAACAGACATATCCGCAATACAAGGATCTACCCGTATCTGCCATATATTTTGGTCATAATGAAATATTAATGACTTGCGAAAAAGATATTGTTATTTACAATACGGAGAAAGACAGCACCTCATGTATTACCAATCTGCTAAATGAGGATATTTCATACATAGCACAGGATGAAAATCCCGGTGAATACTTTCTGGCGTCAAAAAGACATATTTACAAAATCAAGAGAACACCTTCCGGCACATATTCTAAAGAAAACTATGGCTTGGATGAGGTTGGATTGATAGATTACATTTATTACCACAAAGAAACCGGATATCTGATTATAAACTCCCTTATAAATGGATTATACCTTTATGATACAGATAAAGCCATTCTACATAATGTAGGTAAAGTATTGACAGACGTAAGCATAAATACAATAAAGCCGTATGGCAATTCAGGATGCGAGGTTCTGATAGCAACAGACGGAGACGGAGTTTATAAGCTGAACCTGAAGGACAGAACTTTCGCCAGCTTCCTTACAGAGGACTATTCCAGACAGAACAGAATGAATGGAAGCATTGTCAAGGACTTATGCATTGATCATGACGGACGTATATGGAATGTAATTTACCCTACCGGTATCACTGTATATACAGAAAAATATCAGCCATACGAATGGATCAGACACTCCAAAGACAATAGTAATTCACTAATAGACAACAGAATTAATGCCATTATGACCGATTCGGATGGCGATGTATGGTTTGCTACCAGCAATGGTATAAGCTGTTTTGACCGCTCGGCAAAGAAATGGATAAACTATCTGTCATCATTTGCTAAAGATTCGAAGAATGATAACCATATATTTACGTCTTTATGCGAATACAAAACGGGAGAGATACTGGCTGGAGGATATATGTCAGGAATATACCGAATAAACAAAAATAGCCAAACAGCCGACTATGCAATCAGACTGTCACCTGATAATGACGAAACACCTGACAAATATATAAGAAGCATAATCCGCGACTCTGACAATATACTTTGGGGAGGAGGCTTCCAAAGCCTAAGGATGTATGATCCCCAAAATAAACGTACAAGCATGTATCCATCAACATATCCGATAACATGCATAAAGGAAAAAGACAAAAAATCATTATGGATAGGAACAATAGACGGACTGTACATTTTCAGCAAGCCTGAAGAAAAGCTGGAAAAATTCAGAACTGAAGAAGAAACCGGGTGTGTAAATTCCATATGCATTACTCGGGATGGAAGTTATACATTCGTAGGAACGTACGGCAACGGACTTTTCATCATAGACAATATTTCAGGAGAGGTAAAACATTATACTACTGCAAACTGTAGCCTTATCACAAACAACATTTACAGTCTGGTAGAAAACAAATATGGCGACATAGTTCTGGGAACAGAAAACGGAATTTCCCTATTCAGCATCAAAGACAAAATGTTTACAAACTGGACTGGGGAACAGGGCCTTTCAGCATATAACTTCAACCAGGGGGCTGCCGTAAATACTGGATATGGAGAGATTATATTAGGAAGTAATGACGGAGCAATTGTACTTGCAGACAGTATGAAACTGCCTGAGAAATTTTCTTCTCATATGGTTCTTGACAACCTTAGCATAATGTACAAACCTGCATACCCGGGCGAAAAAGGTTCGCCATTGAAAAAACTGCTTGACGAGACATCGATCCTGGAGTTGAAATTCAATCAGAATACCTTCTCCATAAACGTATCTTCTGTCAACTACGACAATCCGTCAAACATCTATTATACCTGGAAACTGGAAGGCTTCTTCGACGAGTGGAGCAGTCCCAGTGAAGATGGAATGATAAGATATACTAACATATCACCGGGAGAATACAGACTAAGAATAAGAGCAATACTTCTGGACAACAACCAATTGCTGGAAGAGAGAAACATCAGTATTATCATCAAAAGTCCTATATGGCTCACTTCATGGGCCATAATGCTTTATATAGTATTAATATTCGGAGCGGCATTTTCACTTTACAGATATAAGATGATAAAGAAAGACAGACGTATATCGCAGGAGAAAATAAATTTCTTTATACATACGGCCCACGACATACGTACACCACTTACACTTATAAAAGCGCCTTTGGGAGAAATTCTGAAAAAAGAGAAGCTCTCGTCCGAAGGTACCATGAACATAAACCTGGCTCTACAAAACACTGACAACCTTTCGGAACTGGCGAACAAACTGATGAACTTCCAGAAAGAAGAGCTTTACAGTCCGCAAGTTAGCGTAAAAAGATATGAACTTAATTCATATCTTAAAGAGTATCTTCAACAGTTCAAAAACTATGCTGAGCAACAGGAGGTTACTTTGAAATACGAAAGCGATTTCAATGAGCTGGAAGTGTGGATAGACCGTAACAAAATGGATTCGATATTAAGGAACCTTATATCGAACGCCATTAAATATACTCCCAAGGGTGGATATGTGGATATAAACGCATCACATAATAAAAAGAACTGGAATATCGACATAACCGACACCGGTATAGGAATACCTAAAAAAGACAGGAAGAAGATGTTCAGATATATGTTCAGAGGACAGAACGCAACAAACCAGCTTATCACCGGTTCAGGTATCGGAATGCTTCTGACATGGAGGCTAATACGCAACCATGAAGGACGCATATCGTTCACCAGTCAAGAGAATTCCGGAACAAGCTTCCATTTGTCGTTCCCTATCAGAAGCAGAAAATATATATATCGTGATGAAAATCCGGAAGAATGGAATGAAGCAAACATACAGGAAGGATGGGCATACACCATAGCTTCACAAGAAGACCAGCAGACAGAATCCACTGTCACACAAACGGAGAATAACATCCCGGAAAATGCTCCGCACATTCTAATTGTAGAAGATAACGATGTGTTGAGAAACTTCCTGATGCAATCGTTGGCAGACACATACCACACATTCGGTGCAGAGAACGGAAAAGAGGCCCTTGACACAATAAGAAAGAAACAACCGGATCTGATTATATCGGATGTAATGATGCCTATAATGAACGGATACGAACTATGTAAAGCCGTAAAAGGTAATATGGCAACCAGTCATATACCGTTTATTATGCTTACTGCCCTTGGCGAAAAGAAGGATATTATTGACGGTCTGAAGACTAAAGCAGACCTGTATATAGTAAAACCGTTCGACATAACCCTTCTGAAAGCCAATATCAGCAATGTTCTTGAAAACAGAGACCTGATAAGGAAAAGGCTTCAGGAACTTATAGTATCCCTGCCACAACAAAAAGAAGATACGGACGAGAATTCTATATCATCAGAAGAAAATGACGTGCCGGAAATGATCTCCACACTTGACGAAGAGTTTATCCGTAAAGTGACCGGACTTATAAAAGAAGGACTTGGAAAAGGTCTGAATGTGGATACCTTATGTGCAGCCGTAAACATGAGCCGTACAAGTTTCTACAACAAGATCAAAGCACTTACAGGTGAGCCTCCAGCCGAGCTTATCAGGAACATACGTATGCAGGAAGCAGCCATATTACTGAAAACAAAGGAATATACCGTATCAGAGGTTTCAGACATGCTCGGATTTGCCGACCCGAAATATTTTGCAGATACATTCAAAAAATATTACGGCGTCCCTCCTAGAGATTATATGAAATCAGTTAATAACTAAAAACAGAGAAAGAAGCTAGTTCTTAATTAACGACATGATATATCTAAATTATTTTACAATATTCTTCCGAATAGGACTATTCACTATAGGAGGCGGTTATGCCATGGTTCCACTTATTGAAGCGGAAATAGTTGATAAAAGGAAATGGATAAAAAAAGAAGAATTCCTTGACCTCATGGCATTGTCGCAAACAGTTCCGGGAATATTCGCCGTCAACATCGCAATCTTCATAGGATATAAACTGCGTAAATTCTGGGGAGCATTCTTCATGGCTTTAGGAACAATCATGCCATCATTTCTGATAATACTGGCCATTGCACTCTTCTTCAGGCAGTTCCAGCATCTGGAACCTGTAGAAAGAGTATTCAAGGGCATACGTCCCGGAGTAGTGGCATTAATTGCAGCACCTACTTTCAAAATGGCTAAAACCGCACGTATCAACAGATACAATATATGGATTCCGGCAGTATCTGCACTGCTTATATGGCTGCTCGGCTTCTCGCCTATCTACGTAATTATTCTGTCAGGACTTGGCGGATATATTTACGGGCGATATAAAAGAAAAACTGAGGATAAAAGCAAATGACAGAGAGTTGAAAGTCAGTAAAAGCCACACCCAAATTCTTAATTATTAACTTTTAATTTTTAATTTACAACATGATATTCCTACAACTATTCTATACATTCTTCAAGATAGGTCTCTTCGGATTCGGCGGAGGCTATGCAATGTTGTCCATGATACAAGGTGAAGTTGTGACACGTCATGACTGGCTCAGTTCTTCTGAATTCACAGATATAGTTGCCATCAGCCAGATGACACCCGGTCCTATCGGTATAAACTCTGCAACATACGTTGGTTATACAGCTGTAGTTAATGCCGGCTACTCTCATGGAATAGGCGTTTTAGGTTCTGCCATAGCAACATGTTCTGTAGTCTTACCTTCATTCATCCTGATGATATTGATAAGCAAATTCTTTTTGAAGTATCAGAAACATCCTGTAGTGGCTTCTGTATTCGACGGGCTACGCCCAGGAGTAGTGGGACTTTTAGCATCTGCTGCCCTTGTACTGATGAATACCGAGAATTTTGGTTCGGACACTTACAGCATAATAACGAGCATAGCGATTTTCGCTTCAGTGTTCATTGCTTCACACAAATATAAAGTCAATCCTATACTTCTTATCATACTCTGCGGCATCGCTGGATTTATATTATATTGACACATCATCTAATTACTCATAGTATCTGAAGATTGCATTTCATATATAGTAAAAATGCGAAAATAAAATAAATGATTTTCAATTTTCCGTTTTTTTCATATATTTGCAATGTTTTGTTCCAATATGCCTATTTACAGGATGAGGATGAAAAGGGAATCGGGTGAAAATCCCGGACAGTCCCGCTGCTGTAATCTCCACAGAATAAGGATAGCTTAATATCTGTTTAACCACTGTCTAACTTAAAGACGGGAAGGTAAAGCCATCCGGAGTAAGTCAGAAGACCTGCAAAACAAGAAATCATGCCACAGCATTCTCGAGGAAAGAATGATGCGGATACATGTAATTTTTGTAAGACACTTATTGAGTAAGAAATGGGCAAACTGAATTATGTTGTCCACAGGTACGCTGTAACTGTACTGTTTTTATGTCCGATAATGGTATCTATGGCACAGAAGAACAACACAGACAGCATCACCGGTAGGATACACCAAATTCCGGACGTTACTATCAGTGCGAGAAAGACTCCATCAGCCTTAATGGCAACGTCACCGCTTCAGATACTGAAAAAATCAGAGCTGGAGCGTATGGGAGTGTATGATGTAGCCGAAGCCGTAAAACACTTTTCGGGAGTTAATGTAAAAGACTACGGAGGTATAGGAGGACTGAAAACTGTTTCCATAAGAAGTATGGGAGCACAGCATACAGGAGTTATATACGATGGAGTAAGCATAAGCGACTGCCAGTCTGGACAAGTTGATATTTCAAGGTACTCTCTGAGTAATGTATCAGAACTTTCTCTTACAATTGGTCAGACTGATGATATATATCAAAGTGCAAAAGCTTTTGCCTCGGCAGGAGTTCTCAACATAAAGACTATAACACCTGACATAGAAAAAGGTAAATACAGTATTAACGCTTCCTTCAAAACCGGCTCATATGGTTTGATTAATCCCTCTGTAATGTATAGCCATAAAATAACCAATAAAACTGGTCTTTCATTTTATGGAGATTATCTGCAAGCCGACGGTAACTACAGATTTAAATTATGGAACGGAAACCAACTGATTGATGCAAAAAGGAACAACAGCGACATACGTTCTTACAGAGCAGAAGCAAATCTGTACTCATCCATTACCTCCAAACAAGACCTACAAGTAAAAGCATACCTATTTGACTCTGAAAGAGGACTGCCGGGAAGTGTGGTTTACGACAATCCTTATTCTGCTGAAAGACTGTACGATAGAAACTACTTCGGACAAGTGCGTTACGAAAACAGATGGAATAAACGGTTGAAAATGCAGGTACTTGGAAAATTCAACTACAGTTGGAACAGAGACTATAACGACAAGTCATCCGGAATAACAGACGACCGATACAGACAGACAGAGACCTATCTGTCAGCCACCGTAATGGGCAGTCCGATAAAAAATCTTTCTTTCTCATTTGCACAGGATTTTGCATATAATTATCTGTACACTAACCTGAGAGATTGCCAGTTTCCTGAAAGATTTACTGTACTGAGTGCTTTGGCTGCCAGATATGAACGTACCAACTTCTCAGCTTCGGCTTCACTGCTCAACACATACATAACAGAGAATGTGAAGATAGGGAAAGCTGCAGATGACAGGAAACGTCTGTCTCCTGCCGTCAGTATATCGTGGAAACCTTTACGTCAGCACGGATTAAGGATAAGAGCCTCGTATAAGGATATATTCAGAACTCCTACATTCAACGACCTGTATTATCTCCTTATAGGGAATACCAATCTTCGTCCGGAAACCACACGACAGGGAAACTTCGGAGTGACATACAATAGATCGGACTCTAACAGACGATTCAGATTCCTTAGCCTTTCAGCTGATGTATATTATAATAAGGTCAACGACAAAATTGTTGCGGTTCCCACCATGTTTGTGTGGAAAATGATGAATGTCGGTAAAGTTGAGACTATAGGAACAGACATAAACATATCGTCGGAATACAGTCTGACAGACAAAATAAACCTTTATCTCACAGCTAACTATAACTTTATCCAGGCAGAGGATATAACCGACCCTGAATCAAAAACATGGAGAAACCAGATTATATATACTCCAAAACATTCAGGAGGAGGAAGTCTCACAATAGAGAACCCATGGGTGAATATTACATATAATGTAACCTTTGCTTCTGAGAGATATACTCTGGCACAAAACCTTCCTTCGTACCGTATTGAGCCATATTCCGATCATAGCTTATCGGCATACAGATTTTTTTCCTGGAAAAAGCACAAATTCAAGATTCAGCTGGATGCATTAAACCTGAGCGGAAAAAACTATGAGGTCATAAGATTTTATCCTATGCCGGGAAGAAACTATAAAGTATCACTGAGTTATATTCTATAACAGATAAAACTCTATGAATAAGAATATTAAATCATTAAACAACAACAAATAAAAACAGAACATTATGAAATTGAAATTCATTTATCTTACAGCAACTATGTTTCTTATCACTGCAATGACATCATGTAATAACGATGAACCGGGAATTGATGGTGGAACAGAAAAACCTGTAATCACCACAGGAGCATACATAATTAACACTGGCAACTGGGGTGCCAATGACGGTTCAATACAATGGTACGATATAGACAAAGGCACAGCGTCATCTGATATTTATGCAGCAAGTAACGGCAAAGGAATAGGTGACCTTCAGGACTTATGTGTTTATGGCTCTAAACTATATGCAGTAAGCACCACTTCTTCAAAAATAGAGATACTGGACAAGGAAGGAAAAATAATAAAAAGCATGCCACTTACAACGTCCGACAATAAACCTCTGCAACCAAGATTTGCCACAGCAGGCGACGGATTTGTATTCTTTACTGCATACGACGGTACTGTTTCCAAACTTGATACCCTGTCTCAAGAAATAGTTTCTTCTGTAAATGTAGGGGATTATCCGGAGGGATTGTCATACACCAAGGGAAAAATCTTCGTAAATATCTCCGGATATGGTATGGGAAATACAGTTGCGGTAGTAGATGCAAAGACCATGACCAAAGTCGAGGATATTACAGTTTTGCTTAATCCTTATACGCAAAGCATTGTGGGTAGCGACGGATTTGTGTATATTGTATCAAATGGTAACTATGCCGGATCTGAAGGACTAGAAGAGGAGGATTATATCTACGGAACTATGCAACGTATAAATCCAGATACATATCAGGTTGAGGAACTATGCAACGCTTCATACATAGCCAACAATGGCGACAAGATGTATATTCTCTACTCTGAGTACCATCTGCCGGAAAGAGCAAAGTGTTTCGTATATGATATCAAGACCAGTAAAGAGACAGAATTCGTAAAATTCAGCGACATACCAAACCCAGGCGGTATAGCTGTTGACCCTGAGACAGAAGATGTGTACATAATAAACCAGCCATACGGAGCGTTGAACGACGTATATGTGTACGACAAAAACGGCAACAAAAAATCTCAATTTGAAGCCGGTCAATACACTACAGGAATACGTTTTGTAACAGAATAACAGCCAAAAGAAGAAATATCTGCATCATTATTATAATGAAGAAATCATTTTTACTATCTGCCAATATAGTAACATTAGTCCTGCTTCTCTCTGCATGCAGCGGAGGAAGCAGGACTTCCTCGCATTCTGAAACTCCTGTCGATACAGTAAAATTCAGTTATGCGGAAAACATCAGAATTCTGAAATTCAAGGATTATACCAAAGTGGAACTGCGCAATCCATGGGATACACTGAAAACTCTGCATACGTACATACTGACAGACAGAGACAATACCAACACCGGCAATCTGCCCGAAGGAACTATAGTTCGTACTCCTTTAAATAATGCCATTGTTTACTCATCTGTTCACAACTCCCTCTTGGCCGAAACAGGAGCTATCAAATCCATAGCCGGAGTGTGCGACATTCAGTATATCAAGCATCCACAGATAAAGGAGATGTACGAAGGTGGCTTCATAGCCGACTGCGGCTCTTCAATGAGTCCCGACATAGAAAAGATTATCGACCTCAATGCCGATGCGGTACTGCTCTCTCCTTTTGAGAATAGCGGCGGGTACGGAAGAATAGAAAGTATAGGAATACCCATCATAGAATGTGCCGACTATATGGAGACATCTCCCCTAGGCAGAGCAGAATGGATGAAGTTTTATGGACTCCTTACAGGTAAAGAGGAAGAGACTGACTCACTGTTCAGAAAAATAGAGAAACAATATCTCACTCTGAAACATATGACAAAAGATGTCCACGACCGCCCTACTGTGATTACTGAATTGAAATATTCATCTGCATGGTATGTTCCCGGAGGAAGAAGCACCATGGCCAGGATGATAAACGATGCCGGAGGAGACTACATATTCAGCTATACAAAGGAAAGCGGCTCAGTGCCTATGTCGTTTGAGACAGTTCTGGACAAAGGTCAGAAAGCTGACTTCTGGCTCATAAAGTATAATCAGAAACAGGATAAGACATACTCCGAACTGAAAAACGACTACTCTCCATATACCAATTTTGACGCGTGGAAAAATAAACGTATCTTTGGATGCAATACCTCGTACGTAAACTTTTACGAAGAGACGCCTTTTCATCCGGAGACTCTGCTCAGAGACCTGATTATAATCTTCCATCCGGAAATTATGAAAAATGAAAAGACACTGTATTATACAGAATTGAAGTTTTAACTGTTGATTTTGATTACTCGTCTATTAAAGAATAAAATTTTGAGAAACAGGAATACCATATATATCGCACTGCTTGCCATCTTGACTGTAACCCTTGCCGCCATAAGTCTGTATTATGGTTCAGTCAGTATTCCGGCATCTGTAGTTACCGATATACTTTCAGGTGGAGAGGCGGAAAAAGCCAGCTGGACTTACATTGTCCTGCAGTCGCGTGTACCACAGACCATTACCGCTATACTAACCGGAGCCGCACTTGCCGTGTCCGGACTTATGCTGCAGACTGTATTCAACAATCCTCTTGCAGATTCCTCCATACTGGGAATAAGTTCCGGCTCCAGTCTAGGAGCCGCACTGGTAATACTTGGTATGGGAGGAAGCATAACGGTATCTACCATCAGTCTCGGCGGATTTCTGTCAGTCATCGCTGGAGCCATGGCAGGCGCATTCGCCATAATGGCATTCATCCTGTTTCTATCCACACTGATAAAGAACAACGTCATGCTTCTGATAGCCGGAATTATGACAGGGTACGTCACTTCATCTGCAATATCACTGCTAAACTTCTTCTCTACAGCCGAAGGAGTACACTCCTACGTCACATGGGGAATGGGAAATTTCGGAGGTGTATCGCTCACTCAACTTCCTACCTTCTCCTCAATGATATTAATAGGGCTGGCAATATCCGTAATGCTCATAAAGCCTATGAATGCTCTTTTGCTGGGAACTAGATATGCGGAAAATCTTGGCGTAAATATCCGCCGAACAAGGAATATGCTCCTGCTGTCAACAGGAATACTGACTGCCGTAACAACTGCGTTCTGCGGACCGATTTCGTTTATCGGGCTGGCTGTACCTCATATTGCACGGCTTCTGCTAGGAACATCAAACCATAACTCACTTCTCCCCACAACCGCACTCTGTGGAGCAGCAATGGCTCTGTTATGTTCGATAGTGAGCATACTTCCGGGAGAGAATGGTATCATACCGATAAATGCCGTAACACCGGTACTCGGAGCTCCGGTAATAATATATGTAATTATAAACCAGAAGAAAATACAATACTTTAACTGATGGAAAACAACGATGTGATTACAGCTACCAATCTGAGTATCGGCTACCACACGAAAAACAGGAAAACTACCGTACAGTCCAACCTCAACTTCACACTGAAGGGAGGCAACCTGACATGTCTGCTTGGTCCGAACGGTGCGGGAAAGTCAACTCTCCTGCGTACAATCTCAGCATCGCAACCTATATTGGACGGTAGCCTCAACATTATGGACAAACCGGTAGAAAGATATTCGGAAAAGGAACTGTCGCGCACCATCGGACTTGTACTGACGGAAAGGATTTTTGCAGGGGCATTGACGGTACGACAGCTTGTAGCCCTTGGACGCCAGCCGCACACCGGTTTCTTCGGACGCTTGTCTGCCTATGACAAAGAAATAATAGACCATGCGCTGCATCTTACAGGAATAAGCCATAAAGCAGAAACTTATACTACCAATCTCTCTGACGGAGAACGCCAAAAGGCCATGATAGCCAAAGCCATAGTACAGGAATGTCCGATAATACTCCTTGACGAACCGACCGCATTCCTTGATGCAGTAAGCAGAATAGAAATACTCACATTGCTCCACCGCCTGGCGCATGAAGAAAACAAAGCCATATTACTCTCCACCCACGACATAGAGCAGGCGCTGGTTACAGCCGACTATCTATGGCTGCTCACTCCTAAAAACGGAATACATTCCGGAGTGACGGAAGATATAATATTATCCGGACAGATGGACCGGCTTTTTCCTGAAGCAGAAATTAAATTCGACCTTATGCACGGAGGATACTCCCCTACCGTGAAAGCCGACCGTTCCATCATACTATATACAGACGACCAGATACTTAAACACTGGACACAGAACGCACTGAACCGCCACGGATTTCTGTGTCTGGACAAACAGGCTGCACAGGAAGACAAAAAACTGCCGGAACTTAAAGTCCTGTCATCATCAGAAATGCAATTACATATTGATGAAAAGAACTATAGTTGCGGCAGTTTCGGCGAGCTTATTTTAAGAATTTCTCAGATGACAAGTTGACGAGTTGACAAGGTTCTCCATCCGAATGAATTGAGAATCTACGGAGTCAGCCAACAGTCAGCTAAGCTAAAACCTGGTCAACTTGTAACTGAAACCTTGTCAACTATAAATAAGTACAGATTTCATCCATATCCTTTCTTTTCTTCTCCGGTATTTCAGTATCAGGTGTATAACCCACAGGAATTAGAGCAACCGGCTCCATCTCCTCAGGCAATGACATCAACTGATGGCAGAGTGCAGCATCGAAATTACATACCCAGCAAGTACCTAGCCCCTGTTCCGCAGCAGCAAGACACAGATGCTCGATAGCTATTGCCAGATCAATATCTGCATGATCCTTATTGTCCGAACGACGATGCCATGACTCATCATGTTTGGCACATGCCACAATAATACATGGAGCAGACATTATCCATTCACGCTTGTAAGTTGACTTTATATCATTCAGCTTATCTTTATCCGTTACAATATAGAATTTCCACGGCTGAAAGTTCACAGCTGACGGAGCCATACGAACACATTCCATGATATAATCTATCTTCTCTTTCTCAATCTGACGTTCTTCGTATGAACGTACAGAATAACGCTTATTTACCAAATCAAGAAAACTCATAAATTAAAGTATTATTTTAGTTGTTAGTTTGATACTAAATGTTTTTTAATCTATCACAAATTGATTATAAACTCCACACCGGCAATATTGGTCTTTGTGGAAATATCATCCTGCCTGCAATAAAAAACCGATAATGAATACATATCAGTAAGATTCATCCTTAATCCCGGCATATAGCGGATTCTTTCAGCTTTGAAAGCATCATTATTCTCCAAATCATTGAAGGTCTCAATTGAAAAATACGGGACCAATATAGTTGATGGTATATTATAGTCAAACATCAGTCTGGAACGAATTATCATCTCATCATCGCCTAAAGCGAATGTATGTTGAAACCTCTCCCTCCAGCGGATTCTGAAATCGCCCTTCTTCCAGAATGCTTCCGAGCCCAGATGATACCTGTAGGCATTGAAGTTACCCTTCGAAGCACTGTTCCTGCGATGATAGGCAAAGACACCTTTCAGTTCCCATTTAGGCAGAACCTTGTAACCCAATCCGGCATTTATAAAAAATCTCTCAAAAGCACTGAAATTATCCCTTGACCTGACTTGCACTTTCGACATAAGTCTAAGATTCTTATTAAACTTATGATTTACAGCTACAGATGTCCATGAACTCCAGTCAGCCCCGTCCTGCGCCATCAATGGAAAATTTCCCAATGCAAGAAGCCCACAAATTACCAACAATAATATACCCGACCTATGTGTTTTCATAATTTTATAACTTTTTACAGTCACAAAGATATAACAAATCAAACGATTTAACTAAGTTTGCAGTCGATTTATAAACTATAGGATAATCAAACAAAAAGAAAATTCTTTATTCATGAAACTTGTAATATTCGATTTAGACGGCACATTACTGAACACAATAGCCGACCTGGCTGCGGCTACCAACTATGCACTTGAGCAATATGGACTTCCTACACATAATGAAGAGGAATATAAGTTTTTCGTAGGAAACGGAATAAACAAGCTATTCGAACGTGCATTGCCGGAAGATAAGAAAAACGATGAATATGTTATGAAAATACGCTCTGAGTTTGTGCCTTATTACGATGCGCACAATTCAGATCTGAGCAAACCTTATCCTGGAATGAACTGTCTTCTGGCAGATCTGCAGAAAAACAACATACAGATAGCAGTAGCTTCAAATAAATATCAGGCAGCAGCCGTAAAGCTGGTAAGACAGTATTTTCCTGACATAAACTTCTGCGAAATACTCGGGCAGCGTGATGGAGTTCCATCAAAACCGGACCCAACAATAGTAAATGAGATATCAGAACATGCAGGCATATGCAAAGAAGAAATCGTGTACGTTGGCGATTCATGCGTTGACATGGAAACTGGTAAAAATGCAGGAGTAAAAACTGTTGGAGTAAGCTGGGGATTCCGTCCTAGAACAGAACTTGAAGCATACCAACCGGATTTCATTGCCGATGATGCGAATGAGTTGAAAAGTTTCTTATTGGAACAATAAATAAAACAGTAAAGGAGATAAAGAAGTTAAAGGAGATAAAGCTCAACACTTTATCTCCTTTAATACTTTTATATATCATAACAACAGAGCCGATACACCATCACGGCGTACCGGCTCTTTCTCTGAATTAAACAACCAATAAATAGAGAATCGTATATGTTATCGTATGAACAATAACTCACGATACTTAGGTAAAGTCCACATCTGGTCATCGACAATCAGTTCCAACTTATCTATATGATAACGGATAAGTTCAAGCATTGGAGCGATGTTATCGTGATAAGCTATGGCTTTCTCGCGTTCGGAAGTAATCTTATTAGCCACCTTACGAGCCTCTACCATAGAGTCAACGTGTTCTTTTATATATGCAGTGCGTTCTGAAATTTCCTTAATGATAGCCACATTTCCAGCAGACAGTCTTTCTGCTTCTTCAGCTGGGAACAAACTTTTCATCTTGAATACATTATCAATAAGTTTTGTCTGATAGCTGATAGCTACAGGCACTACATGATTCATAACCAAGTCTCCCAGAACACGTGCCTCAATTTGAATTTTCTTGGTATAAGTCTCCCATTTTACCTCATTGCGTGCTTCAAGTTCCTTACGTGTCATTACGCCTGTTGACTCAAACATCGCTACACTTTCAGGTTTCAGATAGTTATCGAAGATAACCGGACAGCTGGTTTCGCAGTCCAATCCACGCTTGAGAGCTTCTTCTTTCCATTCGTCACTGTAACCATTACCGTCGAAACGGATAGGTTTACTTTCTTTTATGTATTTACGCAATACCTGTAACAAAGCAGAAACTTTCGGTTCGCCTTTTTCAATCAGGTCATCCACTTCTTTCTTGAATATGACAAGCTGTTCTGCAACTGCTGTATTCAATGCAATCATGGCACTTGCACAGTTGGCTTCAGAACCTACTGCACGGAATTCAAATCTGTTTCCGGTAAACGCGAAAGGTGAAGTACGGTTACGGTCTGTATTATCTATCAACAGTTCAGGAATCTGAGGTATGTCAAGTTTCATTCCTTGCTTTCCTCCCAATGATACTAAATCTTCATTGGCATTTTCCTCTATATGGTCAAGAACTTTGCTTAACTGTGAGCCAAGGAAAGAAGAAATGATTGCTGGAGGTGCCTCGTTTGCTCCCAGACGATGAGCGTTAGTAGCACTCATGATAGAAGCCTTAAGCAGTCCGTTATGTCTGTAAACAGCCATCAATGTATTGACTACGAATGTAACGAAACGCAAGTTTTCTTCTGTTGTCTTTCCTGGAGCCATCAGTAGAACGCCGGTATCAGTTCCTAAAGACCAGTTGTTATGCTTACCGGAACCATTAACACCCTTAAAAGGTTTTTCGTGAAGCAACACTCTGAAACCATGTGCACGTGCCACTTTACGCATAAGTGACATAACCAGCATATTATGGTCAACAGCCAGATTACATTCCTCATATATCGGAGCAAGCTCAAACTGGTTAGGAGCAACTTCATTATGACGTGTCTTTACAGGAATACCAAGTTCTAGTGCCTGTATCTCCAAATCCTTCATAAATGCTGCGACTCTGGTAGGAATTGCTCCGAAATAATGGTCTTCAAGCTGCTGGTTTTTAGAAGCCTCATGTCCCATAAGTGTACGTCCTGTAAGTAACAAGTCCGGACGAGCTGCATACAAACCTTCGTCAACAAGGAAATACTCCTGTTCCCAACCAAGGAATGCCGTCACCTTTTTCACGTTTGTGTCAAAATACTTGCAAACAGCTACGGCAGCCTTATCAACGGCGCTAAGAGCCTTAAGCAAAGGAGCTTTATAGTCAAGCGACTCTCCTGTATATGCAATGAATACAGTAGGAATACACAATGTATCGTCAACTACAAAAACCGGTGATGAAGGGTCCCATGCGCTATATCCACGAGCCTCGAATGTATTTCTTATACCTCCGTTTGGAAAAGATGACGCATCAGGTTCCTGCTGTACAAGAAGTTTACCGGAGAATTCTTCCATCATGCCACCTTTACCATCATGTTCCACAAACGCATCATGCTTCTCGGCTGTTCCTTCCGTCAGAGGCTGGAACCAGTGTGTATAATGTGTTGCACCAAGTTCGCTAGCCCAACGTTTCATACCTGCCGCCACTTCGTCTGCGGTCTGTCTGTCAAGTGCCGCTCCATGATCCATCGCATCTACCAACTTAGCATAGACCGTGCTTGGAAGATACTTGAACATTTTCTCCCTGTTGAATACGTATTTGCCAAAATACTCACTCGGACGGCAGCTCGGAACGCTTACCTCCATAGGCTTTGTCTGGAAAGCCTTTTCCACTACATTAAAACGAATCATATTTATTTAGTTGTTAGGTTATTCAATGAATAATTAATAATTAAAAAAGAATTGATGTCTTCTTCACTATTAATTATTCATTGTTCATTATTAATTATAAATTATCTGTTGTATGCCGATTCACCATGTTCATAGATATCAAGTCCTTCTTCTTCCACGCGCTTGTCAACACGCAAGCCAACTGTCGCGTCAGCAATCTTGAACAGGATAAAAGTAACTACCGCACTATATACAATGGAAACTACCGTAGCCACAATCTGTATCCACAACTGATGCCAGTCTCCATACAAAGCACCCTGCACGCCGTCCTCTCCAGAAATAAAACGCGTAGCAAACACACCTGTCAGAACAGAACCAATTATACCACCAACTCCATGCACACCAAAAGCGTCGAGGGCATCATCGTATTTAAACTTAGGCTTTACAGCGGCAACCATGAAAAAGCATACCACGGAAGTAATGATACCGATACACAATGCACCTAGCAAATCAACTGTACCGGCTGCGGGAGTGATAGCCACAAGTCCGGCCACAGCTCCTGTACACGAACCTATGATAGTAGGTTTCTTATTGCAAAACCAATCTATCACCATCCAGGTTATGGCAGCTGCGGCTGTGGCAATATGCGTCACCATAAAAGCGTTCGCCGCCAGTCCGTCGGCCGCCAGCCCACTTCCGGCATTGAATCCGAACCATCCTAACCACAAGAAAGAAGTTCCCATAAAAACGAAAGTCACGTTGTGTGGCGTAATGGGGTGTCCTACCCTATAATCCATTCGCTTGCCAAGCATGATAGCCATAACCAATGCGGAAATTCCGGCGTTAATATGCACGACCGTACCTCCGGCAAAGTCGATAGCACCCATTTCCTGCAGGAATCCTCCACCCCACACCCAATGGGCCATAGGGAAATAAGCTACAATCACCCACAAAGTAATAAACAATACATATCCGGAAAACTTTATACGCTCGGCAAAAGCACCGAGTATCAATGCCGGCGTAATAATTGCGAACATGCATTGAAACATCGCAAAAAGCAGTTCGGGAATATCGCCTGCTGTAAGGGTGCCGATGCTGATGCCGTGAAGGAAAGCCTTGTCGAAGCCTCCTATTATACACGCCAGCGGATTGCCTGTTTCGGCAAAACTGGTATCGAACGCCCAACTATAGCCGAACGCCACCCACAAAATACTGACTACACCAACAATAAACAGCGTCTGCATGATGACACTCAACACATTTTTCCGTCGAACCAGACCGCCATAAAATAAAGCGATACCGGGAATACTCATAAACAACACCAATATTGAGGCAACCAACAGCCAAGCCGTATTGCCGGAATTCAAAACCGGCTCGGTTACAACAGTTTCTTCACTCGCACACACATCAGGCACCCAACAAAACATAATCAGAAGCATTACGGCATACCGCAACATACGCATGCCGCCTTTTATATATTTGTCCATAATTTATCTCGTTTATTTAGTTATTTTATTATATATTAAGGAATGACGAACAAGGTTATTTCTCCTGTTCCGCATTATAGAGTGCGATGTCTCCACGTTCCCCGGTACGAATGCGAATCGCATCTTCCACCGGAATTACGAAAATACGACCATCGCCTATCTCGCCTGTATGTGCGGCTTTCATTATGGCTTCAACAGTTTTTTCCACATTCTTGTTTCTCACAACAATAGATATCAAAATGCGCTCTATGGAACTTGTATCATATACTACACCTCGATATATGCGTCCCTCGCGTGTCTTCCCGACTCCTCTCACATCGTAATAAGAAAACCATTCTATATCGGCTTTCAGAAGAGCCTCCTTTACATCGTCGAACTTCGTCCGGCGAATAATAGCTTCAATCTTTTTCATAATCTCATTCGTTATTGTATTTGTATATTGTATGTATATTGTATTTGTATATGCTATACCCGGATATCAGAAACTTATTCCGGCTACGAAGTATGCGCCTTTTGTTGTAGGATTCCAGATAGCCTGTGCCCAAAGCGGAAGAGAAAAACTGTCTGTTATCTTTATCTCTTTTGATGCCTGAAGACTTATGGCAGAAACTTTAAAACCGTTGGAATAACCATTATAGAAATCATTAGCCCAAGGAGTGGCTCCAATCTCTGCTGTCCAATCAATGCCTCCCAATGAGAAAGGTGCCGAAACAGAAAAATATGAAGCATATGCATCTTTACCATCTTCGTTTACACCTACCGAACCAGCAAAATTAGTAAACCAATTGACCGCTACAGGTCCGAAATCGTAACCCAAGGCAACTTCAAATGTATGAGCATCCTTATAATCGGAATAACGTGCAGGCGAATCCGCACTTGTAAACCAATAGTCGGTCACTCCGACACTAAAACCACCATACTCATATCCCAGTGTCAAATCAAGTTCTTTAGTATCTGTGCCTTCAAAACCTACAGAACCCCAGGCCGACAAAGAGAAACCTTTGTAAGAAAGTCCTGCTCCCGGCTGAATGCTTACACCACCCAGATCCTGACCACGCCAGATGTAACCACTGACCAAGTCAGCTCCTACCGACGCTTCAACCTTGTCCTGCGCCTTAACACCCGATGCTGATGCCAATCCAATAATAGCAAAAAGCAACATCATTTTTCTACCTTTAATCATTTTCATATCTCTTTACCTTTTTAAAATGAACTTTTGTCTTATTTAAACCAATATCCATGGATTATTGCTATCTATTAGAAAGTATTAAAGTTATATTTATATCTTTATGTCTTTCTTTACTGCAAAAGTACAGCTTTTTGAAAGAAAAAATTCAATTTACCTATACTTTGTGTAAATCAAAATACATATATAACAATCCCAAAGAAAATAAGATATTTTTAATTACAGTTTTTAATTATTATCCACTTCATTTTTACTATTTAATACATCGCTAAAATGTAAGAGAAAAATATATACCGGATTTATGCCATACAACATATAAATAACTTCTTCTTTTGACAACATATAATACTAAAGTTTATAACTTTGCAATATAATGATTTTAAAAACATTTTTACTATGATTCACGAAATGCCAAAGCTTCCCTACGACATGGAAGCATTAGCTCCTAAAATGAGCAAAGAAACTTTCGATTACCACTATGGCAAGCACCTGCAAACCTATGTAAACAACCTGAACAAACTTATAGCAGGTACACAATTCGAGAACATGAACCTGGAAGACATCATCCGTAACGCCCAAGGACCAACATTCAACAATGCTGCACAGACATGGAACCATACATTTTTCTTCATGTCGCTCACACCTGAGCAAAAGGAAATTCCATCAACACTGTCCGACAAGATAAACTCCACATTTGGTTCCATAGAAAAATTCAAAGAAGAATTTACCAAATCAGCATTAGGTGTATTCGGCTCAGGATGGACTTGGCTAGTAAAAGACAATGAAAACAATCTGAAAATAATGAATACTGCCAATGCCGGCAACCCTATCACCGAAGGTTTTACACCACTTATGGTTATAGACGTTTGGGAACACGCCTACTACATTGACTACAGAAATAACCGTGCAGCTTTTATTGATGCTTTCTGGTCGCTTGTCAACTGGAATAAAGTGGCAGAAAGATTATAAACTTCCAATACCCATAAAAAACGCTTCGATGTTTTACAAAGCATTCTTATCTAAAACATCGAAGCGTTTTTATTTTTACTCTATCACAGTTTCAGCTATCTTCTTATTAAGGAACTGCATCTTTAAATTAGCCTCTTTCTGTTCCTTTCTTATTTTTTCCATCGAAGCCAATACCTGAGCCAGTTTGCTAACCTCTACTATTGCCTTGATGTCCGGCGAGTACATAACAGTTCTGTAAGTTCTATCACCAATAAATTCAAGCTTCAATGACTTGGCATCCTTATTCGCTATTATAAACCCAACGACACCACCGTCTGCACCAACCTTATAATCTGCCTTTTCAATCTTTCGTCCCAAGTCCGAAGTGACATACATATCTGGCGATTCAGGTGTTTGAGCAAAAGCATCAGCAGAACTAACCTTTACAGATGTATGATTTAAAGAACCGCCTGCACAATAAATGGAAGTGAGTGACATTTCTCCCTTTTCACTTACACAAGCCCTCAAAAATGTTCTTCCTATATTTTTTTCAACAACTTGCGACGGATAAAAGTAATTTCCTATTTCCTGATATGCCGTATCTTTTTCAAGTACAAATGCAACTTTCATGGAATCCAAAACAGCCTGCTTTACCGCCATCATACTGTCAAGATATTCTAGGGATGTTTTCTGTTCTTCCAATTCAACCTGCTGCATAAGTCTTACAGCTTTCTTGCGGACTTCAAACACTTTAGGATATAAATTCCTTATACTATCTATCTGAAGTTTAGCCTCACTATAATTAGCCGACTTAAAAGACTCCTCTGCTCTATTGAACAGCTCTGTGGCTTTTTTTTCTTCCTGCCCACATGAAGCAAGAAATAAAATCATAAATGGAACAAGAAATTTTCTGACTTTCATATATACATTATTATATTATAATAGTACGACAAAAATACATAATATTACATCAAACATATCTATGTTATACGAAAAAAAATAATTTTTGCTCCCGGTTATGTAGAGTTTATCACACAACCCATTTAATTTTATCATTTTTTTCATCCTGATTTACAGGACTTTTTAAAATTTCATTATAAAAAAATCATTCAAATATTTTGCAGTTTCAAAAATAAGTCATACCTTTGCACTCGCAATCGGGAAATAACGATAGCAAAACAGGATTGATTCGCTAGCTCAGCAGGTAGAGCACAACACTTTTAATGTTGGGGTCTTGGGTTCGAGCCCCAAGCGGATCACTCAAAAAGAATACCGCTGATAACTAATCGTTATCGGCGGTTTCTTTTTTATCAATACTGAAAATTGGAACAGAATACGGAGTTCGGATGAAACCGCCAAAATATTGTGCACACGTTCAACTTTAAACGTGCGCACATTCAATACAAAACGTGCGCACGTTTTAGATAAAATGTGCGCACGTTTTTTTCGGACTATTAGAAAGGTGGAAATTCATACAACAGCGGTCACACTGTCAATTCTATATATTTCCATTTGTTTACACCTCAAATATCTTACGATTCAGCCCAAGTAGTTCTTTTTTCCTTTTATTGTCATTTGTTTTGCAAGCCAGTTTGCAGGCATTCATAACCATATTCCAATATATTGATTGATACCATATTGCTGCCGTACCATTCTATCTGTCCTTAGCTTCTGTATAAGATGTGTTCGTTTTATAGATATACTTGTTCCTGTCAATAGAATCATTGTTTTTATGTAAACAACAAATCATAAACATTATAGCAGTAAAACGCATCAATATTTTTACCTACACCTTATTATTCAATAAGATACAGACTACTTTATACTATTCAAAAGCTTCAATTTACCTTCATCAACCATTTTTATTATAAGTTCTCCAAAAAGAGAATTTTGCCAAGCAAACCATGCTCTAGTGAAATTAGATGCATCGTCCTTATGAAAAGATTCATGAATGAAACCTGTTCCGGCGTCAGTATTCATAAGCATTTCTATACAATCTTTTATTTCATCATCATCTGTACTAGTAAAAGCTTTCATCATTATACTCATAGGCCATACCATGTCATAACCTATATGAGGACCTCCAATACCTTCTCCTGCCTTACCTTTAAAAAAGTACGGATTATCCTCACTCCAAACAAAACGGCGTGTATTCTGATAAATTGGATCATCAAGCTTTACATCTCCTAAATAAGGCATTGCCAAAAGACTTGGAACATTGGCATCATCCATAAGCATATGATTACCAAAGCCATCAACCTCAAAAGCATATATTTTACCATATTTAGGATGATTATAAATAGCGTATTTATTTAATGCTTCTTCTACCTCATTGGCCAAAACCTTACATTTTTTAGACAAAATCTTTTCATCGTTTACCTTATCCAGTATCTCTGCAGCCTTACGAAGTGATGAAACAGCAAAGAAATTTGAAGGTACAAGAAACTGGAAAGTAGTTGCATCGTCTGAAGGTCTAAATGATGACGCTATAAGGCCTATTGGCTTAACAGGATTACCAAGGCCATTATTTGTCATTGTATCCAATGCTCTTTCTGTTTTACGCTGAAATTTATATGAGCCTTTTCCATCTGTTCTTTGCTGATCTCTGAATGTCTCAATAATCTTCTCCACAGCGCTTAACCATTTATCACCAAATACACTCGTATCACCTGTGATTTTCCAATAATGATAGGCCAAACGAATTGGATAGCATAAAGAATCAATCTCCCATTTTCTTTCATGTACATCAGGACACATATCAGTATTGTCACTCATCCATTCCCCACCTGTAGGACCATCATTAAATGCATTGGCATAAGGGTCAATACATATACATTCCATCTGCCTGTTTATAACTCCGGCTATAAGCTCTTTCAGTTTTGGATCTTCATTTGCAAATTGGACATAAGGCCACACTTGTGCACCAGAATCCCTTAACCACATTGCATGTATGTCACCTGTATATACAAAGGTATCAGGTCTGCCATCATCAAAATATCTAAAATGAACTGTTGTATCTAGAGTATTTGGAAAACAATTAGTAAACATCCAAGCAAGTTTGGTATTTGCCAAAAGTTTCTGCATTTGCTTTATCTTATTCTCTATAACCTGCGACGTAAAAAGTCTTTGACCGACTTCGGGACGGTTATCCTTATATATAGCATCATTTAAACATACATATCCTGATGATACAGTTTCAAAAGCAGATGTATCAGCAATAGCATAACCTCCTAAACTTAACAAAAATGAAGTTATAAATACTTTGTGTTTCATGATCTTATTTTTACTTCTAAATTACATTATATCTTACAAATATACAATAAAGAATAAACATCTTTATTAAAATCTTATTTTTCTAAACTCTTAGAGAAAGAATATGGGGCGTCTTCTATATCTATACCTCTAAGTTTATTAGGAGTTTCACTCATTTTAAATTCAAGCATAGCACCTTCTTGCAGTTGCTCATGAGTAACGTAATTATGATTATATTCATTTCCATCAATATATAACTTCTGTACATATTTTGAGGAATGAGTATTTTCTGGAGCAGATATCGTTACAGTTTTACCATTCTCCAAATGTAATTTTATTGAACGGAATAGTGGAGAACCTAAAACATATTGGTTTGAACCAGGACAAACCGGATAGAAGCCCATTGCAGAGAATACATACCAAGCAGAAGTCTGACCATTATCTTCGTCTCCACAATATCCATCTGGATTTGCATTATACATTCTATCCATAACCTCACGTACCCAATATTGAGATTTCCATGGCTGCGCTGAATAATTATAAAGATATATCATGTGTTGTATAGGCTGATTACCATGTGCATAATTTCCCATATTCATTATCTGCATTTCACGTATTTCATGAATAACGCTACCATAATAGCTATCATCAAAGACAGGAGGTAAAATAAATACGGAATCCAGCATTTCATTGAATGCATCTTTTCCTCCCATAAGATCAATCAAGCCTTGAGGGTCATGGAAAACAGACCAGGTATAATGCCAACTGTTTCCTTCGGTAAACGCATCTCCCCATTTCAAAGGATTAAAAGGAGTTTGAAACTTACCATCCTCATTTTTTCCACGCATAAGTTTATGTTCTTTATCAAACAAATTTCTATAATTCAATGCTCTTTTTGCAAATGGTTCCAATTCTTTCTTTGATTTTCCTAAAGACAACCCTAACTGATAAATACACCAATCATCATAAGAATACTCTAATGTGCGGGCTGCATTTTCATTAATCCCGACATTATAAGGGACATATCCTAATTTATTATAGTATTCATATCCCAAACGTCCTGTAGAAGGAACATCCGGATGAACATTTACAGCACCATGCTTAACGGCTTCCCACAAAGTTTCTATATCATATCCACGTAGGCCTTTTATCCATGCATCAGAAACTACAGAAGCTGAATTATTTCCTACCATGCAGCCACGATGTCCTGGACTTGCCCACTCAGGCAAGAAACCACTCTCTTTATATGCATTAACAAGACCTTCCTGAATTTTTAAATTCATCGAAGGATACATAAGGTTAAGAAAAGGGAACAAACAACGGAAAGTATCCCAAAAGCCAGTATCAGTAAACATATAGCCTGGTAGCACCTTACCATTGTAAGGACTATAATGCACTATGTCACCTTTTGAATCAATCTCATAGAAACTTCTTGGGAACAATACCGAACGATAAAGACATGAATAGAAAGTACGTAGTTTGTCTATATTATTATCTTTCACCTCAATACGACCCAATACTTTATTCCATTCTTCCTTGGCATCTTGAGAAACCTGTTCCAAGGTACGGTTTCCAATCTCTCTCAGGTTCAACTCAGCCTGTTCAAAACTGATAAACGATGATGCCACTTTTACATTAACATGCTCTCCGCGGACAGTTTCAAATCCAATAATTCCACCTGCATGATTGGTTGTCTGCTCTGTATTCTGGGTATCAATCACTCCATCCTTAACCGTAGCAACATAGCTGAAAGGCTTGTCAAACTTTAAAACAAAATAGTTTTTAAAATTCTCTGGCACCCCTCCACTATTTTTAGTAGTATAGCCTATAATCTTATTTTCGGATGGAATTACCTTGATATACGAACCATTATCAAAAGCATCTATAACTACATAAGAATCTTTTGATTCAGGAAACGTGAAACGAAATATTGCAGCACGTTCCGTAGGAGAAAACTCCGCCGTTACATCATGATCAGCCAAATATACTTTATAATAATATGGAGTAGCAATTTCTGCTTTATGAGAAAACCAACTTGCACGTTCATCCTGATTAAAGACAACAGCACCGGTAACCGGCATAATTGAAAATTGTCCATAATCATTAATCCACGGACTAGGCTGATGAGTCTGTTTGAATCCCCTTATTTTATCTGAATCATAAGTATAAGCCCAGCCATCGCCCATTACACCTGTCTGTGGCGACCAGAAGTTCATTCCCCAAGGTAATGCAACCGCCGGATAAGTATTACCCGTAGAAAGTGAATGCTTAGACTTTGTTCCAACAAGAGTATTTACATAATCAACAGGAGTAAGACTCTCCCCCAACACAATCAAACTATTTAACGCAAGAACAGTCGTAAAAAATATTTGTTTAATTCCCATGATAATATTAAATGTTAAAAATATTAGAAATAAAAAGCATTCTTCCTGTCCATATAACTTCTGAACAGGAAGAACTGCTTATATTTTACTCAAATCAGTTGTTATCTTTCGTTTTGCCAAGCAGTCTGTTCTCAAGCATTCTCATATAGTATCCACCTACCACTGAACGAGCTTTAAAACCTCTATAATTTGGTTTATCAGTAAATACCCAGTCAGACATAGGAACTCTGTCTATGGTTTCGTTCATAAACTTATACATAGGTGTTATGAACTTGCGGAAGGTGGACTGATCATTAGATAAAGCTGCTGTCCACATAACCCAGTCTGTCTTGGTATAAGTTTCACGACTGTCAAGTGGCAAGCCATACACATTCATTTTATTCAGATAATAAGCGACTTCTGTTTCGGCTATTTGAGGATTGAAGATTCCAAGCTTCAATATTTTATCCCATACCAGATTGTACTTCTGGCTCCACGTTCCAGATTTGTCAAAAGTAAGCTTATAATGGTCACCATCATTAGCCATTTTTTCCCACTCGCCAGCCATCTCGCGTGCTTTTGCCATATAATGTTTTGCAATATCATTTTTACCAAGCATTTCAGCCAAACGTCCATAAGAAGCAATACCCAAAATAGCCTTAATAGACAGATTTGCATTATGAGCAAAGTGTCCGGCAAAATCATCAGTACAAAGTTGATTCTCAGGGTCCAGACCTTTTTCTACCAAATAATCAGTCCAAGTAGTCAATACATCCCAGTGTTTAGCTGCATAATCAGCATTTCCTTCTACAGCAGCTATTGCTGCAGCTACAATAAGCATATTTCCGCTCTCTTCTACAGGCATGTCACCGCCATATACCTGACCGTTGGCCAAAGGATAAGTTCCCAAATCATGAGCCGCAAAAGGTTTTTGATGTTTTCCGCTTTCACTATAATAAAAAATGCCATTCATCATACCCTTCATCAAGTCCGGATTATAAATAAGGAATAATGGTGCAGACGGATAAGTCAAGTCAACAGTATTTATACATCCGTTACTGTTATTTTCTTTTGAAAGCCACAACAAATCACCATTCGGTGCTTCAACAAGTTTATGAGCAGCAATTGACTGACGGTAAGCTAATGCACAAAGTTCAGCATACTCTTTTCCTCCTACATTTGCTGCTTCTTCAATCAACTCTTTATCAAAAGCGTAACAACGTGAAATCAGTTTATCATAATCTCTGAAAGCGGTCAGGAACTCAGATTCAATTTTTTTATCACCTTTTTTATTCCAATAAGGGCGAAGATTGGTATTAAAATACTGTATAGAGTAAATATCATCATATCCAATCATAATCTTGTCTGCCACTTCCTTTACCTTTCCATAATCACGTACCAAAGCCATATTAGCCATATTGCCTTCACCTAAAGCACTAGTCTGAGCAAAAGTACCGTCTGCAAAACTCTGTCGTAAAGCGTCTGTATTTCCAATATTATATATTGTATTTTTCTTGTCACCAACAAGATAGAAATAGCCCCAATCTATACGCAAGTCATCACCGGATTTTGCAAGAATATTTTGCTCCTTACTGCCACTCTTAATAAAAATCAGTCCGTCCTGTTCATATACGTTGCTTACAGAAGGTTGGTGAGGCTGGTCCAAAGCCCAACGAGGCGATGCTTCAAAATATATATCTATATCATGTTCTTTCCCATCTAAAGAAGTAACATTATATGTAATATAATTTACAGGACGGCTCACTAATGATAAATCTTCCAAAAACAATGGTGCTGCAAATGATAGCTTTAAGTCCACAACATTGCCACAATTAAAAGAATAATGAGTCTGAGTAGCTTGCACATCAACAGAAGTCTGAACAGCAGTCTGAGCAAACGAAGTCTTAAGATCTTTAGGAATAAGTAATCCGAAATCCAACAATCCATTACCAACCGGATTTACACATTCTGCAGCAATAATATTTAATCCAGGTTTCAACGCCGATTTTGCTTCTTCCGACAATTTTATCTGTTTATTCTTATAACATGTAGAACCTGTACTATGAACTTTTACTCCATTTATATAGAAAACAGCATCATCATCATTCGAAAATTCCAAATATACAGGATAGTCATCAAGGTCACGTTCTATGTTTACTGAACGACGTACCCAAATATTTTTTGTTCCCCATTGTGTCTTGGCTGTAGGTTCATACTCCATAGTACCGAATGCACCTTTATCAACTTTCCAGCTAGAATCATTGAAGTTCTCTGAAGTCCAATCCCCTTTTGGCCTTTCAGTGGTATAACGACCACTCCAATCTCCCTGCAAGGAAGTTGGTACAACAGGTATCATCTCTTTATCTTCTGTTCCCATAAATCTATATGATACACCATCTACCTTGATTACTCCGACAAAAGGAAAACTTTTGCCTGTCCAGTGACATACAGGGCTATCATATAAATTATCGCTCATTGACCATGCACTGGTATAAGGATCTATTGTTACCAACGGATAGGCAGGAGCACGTAAATCATTTTTTACAATCTCATAATTAGCTTTTTCAGTGCTGCACGAAATGAAAAATGGAGCAAGCAAAGCTGACAATAAAATTTTTTTCATAAATATTTTTATAAAGCAAAGAATTAAATATTAAAAATCACCATTCAAATGTCACATTGACTCCGTCAGGATTATTCTCGAACGCAATCAAATAAGTACTGCTTTGCTTGTCCCAATTTTGCAAATCGATTTTTTCCTTACCATCAATCTTTACACTTTTTGGACATGCAGGCAGCAGGACACGAGATATATTCGATGTTTCGGAAGGAGATTTTGCTACGTACGAATAATATCTTTTACCACGCTCTTCATTCTCCTCACGACTTGCAGATGCCAATACTTGAGGAAACTTTTTATTATCTATTCGATTTACATCGAGCAAAAAAGCTTGTTCTCCAGGATTTACCTTCTTATTGGTTATAACCGGTAAACTAGGATCAAAAAGATCTATCAAACAGCCTTTTACGACATAAGAATCATTACTTACGCTTTCATCAAGAACAGCTACCAAATCGTATGCCCCACGTTCCAGATAAAAATTATTCTTAAACTCAAGTTCTCCAGCCTTAGCATTCTGTCGGTACATACGTGAAAGCAATTTCAGGAATTCCTTATCGCCGTTTTTGTTTAATATATAATCTTTAGGATCTGTACGTAAAACACATACCGTACCTTTTCCACAACGATACTCACCCTGGGCAGAATCCGGAATATCTAGTAACTCAAATAAATGAGCTGACGGAGTTGCATATTTCTTTTCACCTGTATTCCACCATTCTCTAACGCTTTGGAAAGGATCCTTATCTGTTCCACTATATATCAAAATGCCACCATCTTTTACCCATTGAGCCAAATATCTGTGTGCTTCCGGTTCCAATGGTTTCATATTCGAATAAGTCATCAATAATATCTTAGTATCAGCCAAAGTTTCTTTATACCCCAAATTCTCAATATGAGCTGTTTTTACAGGAACTCCACGTTTCAGTAAAGGCAATGCCAGGCCATAAAAATTAGCCAACTGAGGATCTTCATATCCATCATGCGTAGGGAAACGCTGGAACATGAGAGAATTTGACATCAATACACTAATTCCGTGGCTGCCATTCAATTTATTCTCAGACAAAGGCATTTTATTCAGAGTATTTATCATGACCTGCATTTGAGTAGAATAAAACCGTGGAATACGTTCTTTTTTGTCACTGTTCGCACTAGTGCGATAAAGTCCTTCATAGATTCGTTCCGGCCAAGGCATTACTTCAAAATCAGCGATATTAGGATATAACAGCTGAGCTGTAAAAGTAGCCTGATAATTTTTCTTATAATCAGCCCAGTCACGAGGCCAATCCTCAATAGGGTCAGTCAAAAAAAACATTTTACGCCCCGTAGGTGCTGTCATCGACTCCATAGAGCCATATTCCAGATAAGCGTTTTCAAAAACACGTTCACGCTTAATACCATCAAAATAATTTGGTTCACGTGATGTTCCAGTCCATACCTGAGCTATGTAGCCATCCACACATGGCAATGAAGCCAAACTAGCCTCAGGACTTACAATCTGCCATTGCGAATAATTCACCAAAGAATGGGTAGGTACATAACATTTTACATCCATTCCCTTGCTTTTACCATATTCCTTAGCATAAGTAAAGACTTCATTAAGAGCTCTGTAGTACAAATGGTATTTCAGTTTATTTGCTAGATAAGTATTCTCTGGAGATTCATGTTGAGGTCTCCAGTCGAACCCATAATACTCTTTCCATTCTTTCTTGAAAGCATCACTATATCCAGCTCTTGCCCAAAATTCAGGTTCTTCCATAAAAATAGCATCAATTCCGGCATCAATAACTCTTTTCACATGTTTTTCCTTCATGTACTTCAGAAAGTTATTTGATGGAACTATATATGGAACCAAATGTCCATGCCAAATTGTATCCCCCGCCATTGTAACCTGACCTTCGTCAAGATGAGATTTTCCATCCCATGCTCCAGTAAAATAGTCTTGATATTCCCCCCAGGCAATACCTGTCATAAAATGTACGGTATAACCTTTTTCTCTCCATGACCGTACTCTGTCTTCAAATGAAAGTTTTTTAGAATTATCAGATGGATTACCGCCTACCCCATATACCATAACAGCGTCAGCGCGATTGTCTATTGTTGCCTTCCATTCTCTTGAAGTTTGAAAAGTTGTTTTAACATTCTTGTTTGTCTGAGCCATAACTGGAATACTCATGGCAAGAATGCTTATTAGAAAATAATTGCGTTTCATAATTAAAAATTATTTTTCAGGTATTAAATCCAATAAATTTATCGGCAAGAAGATATATTATAAGACTATATTTTCTTGCCGACAAAAAATTATGGTATAAGAACCTCTACAGGTTCACTATAATTCCAACGACGAGTTCCACTACCAACAGGAGTGTCATAATTTATACGAGCTGCAGCACGAATAAATACTTTTCTTCCTGAAGGGATATTACCAATTGAACTTATTTGAACAGGTTGACCTAAAAGTTCATTAAATGCATCCCCAGAATACTCTATCTTATTCGACCAGCGATCATCACGGGCACGATATCCAACCGTACTTGAATAACTTACAAACAGTTGTATATCTGTAACATTTAAATATTCATCTTTCCAATTACCCATTGGCTCAATTTTTTCACGAAATATTTCATTCGCAACTCCTCGTGTAACCTTAACCTTTGCACTTATTACACCATTACTAACTTGCGGATCGCCCACAAACTCTACATTAAGAAAAGGCTGTACCTCAAATTTCACTTTAGTAGTACCACTTATCCTTGTATTTTGAGAACCATCGAATAATAATGTACCATCAGTATTTTCACGCACTAACGGAATAAAAGGACCATCGATACGAATATTATAATCACCTTCAAAAATTTTTGTATTGCGGAAAGTACCGTCAAGCATACAATAGAAATCAGGGTTATGCTGAACATTTTCTCCCCAACTTAACTCAGTAAGGCGTACTCTTATTCCTTCACTTCCTTGATCTGTAAGAACTCTTTTACCTGTTGCCTCATCAACGACCTCTCCCCAAATTGTTTCACTTGGTTCATCATAATTATCCATCTCAAACATTTGGCACGATGTCATAAGAAATACTGCACAAAGCAAGCTGTAAAATTTTATTTTTTTCATATCGTTTACTTTTTTATGATTTTATTTTTTATCTATTAGGTTGCTGATCTATTACAAGACTCTTAGAAACCTCACCACTAGGTATTTCAAAATAATAATCCAAAGGAGTATATCCAAATGTTTTTTCACTTACATATTGGAAACGAACATCAAAGAACCATTTTTTATCCTTAGTTGAATAAAACGGATAAATACCACGGAAACGATAGTTAACGTTATTACTGAAAAGGTTCTTATCACGCTGAATACCCCAAAAACCATCTCTACCTTCATCATGATTTACACGCCAACGACGCAAATCCCATTTGGTCTTATTTTCAAACGCCAATTCTTTTCTACGCTCTTTACGAACGATATCACGGCTCTCATTTGATGCAGTTAAATTTCCATTAAGAGGTTCCGCACCGGCACGTTCACGAATATCCTTTATAGCTTGAGTAGCTACAGCCAACATATCTGTACCGTCAGGTGATGGAACACCAGCCAAAGATAGTTCTACAGCTGCTTCTGCCGCATTAAGCAGAACTTCGGCATATCTCATCAGGACAAATGGCTGCGCACTATTACCTTCACGAGGTTCAAATGACGGATCAGGATTAAGCCATTTACGCAATAATAAACCTGTTAGAGCAGAACCACCTTCATCATAAAATGGACCATTAAATCCAGAAGCAGTCATTGTTGTTCCGTCCTCCAGTTGTACTATTTCCTGGCTACCTTCAGGCTTTGGACTTAACCAAAGTGTCTTTGGAGTATCCTTATAAGCTGACAAATGTTGATATTTTGTTGTTCCTGTTGCATAAGAATAGTCATCGAAAAGAGGTTTAATTGGAGTATTACCTGTATAAACTCCTGCATAAATTTCTATAGTCTGACCTTTAAAAACATCACCAGGGAAAATAACATAAGCACGTAAACGTGGTTCGGCATTCTTAAAATAATCCATTGGCTTATCATACATAATATAATTGCCATCTGCATTAGAATTACCATCAGTAACCTTCAGTGTACCGTCAGCATAATGTTCAAAGCCATCAAACAACTCTACAAAATCTGCAGTCGGACAAGTTCCACAGTTTAATGGAGCCTTAAATGTACGTGGCAAATTATATGAGTCAAAAGCGTGTGTACTAGTTGGATATGAATATTCTTTCACATAGATATTTTCCGGATTATCAAGATCTGAGAACATATCAACCATATTCTGATATTGTGCTTCAGGATCATTTGCAAGCCATTTCTTCTTATATAGTTCATATCCACCGTCTTTTATAACTTCTGAAGCGGCTTTGTAAGCTTCTGTAAAATATTTCTTCGACGCTTCTTGCCAACGGTCCTCAGCAAAACCAATAACACGTACACCGGTCTTCGCACCCAGACCTGTAAGTCTACCACTTACAGTTTCATTATACTTAGCAACGCAACCTGCATACAACATTGCTTCTGACTTAAATGCCAATGCAACATACCTGTTACTGTATCCGCTTTTAGGACTTGTAGGCATCATTAGTTCTATTGCTGTATCATAATCAGACAATATCTGGTTCCATGTTTCTTCTTCGCTAGCTCTAGGAACTTCGAGATTATCATTTCCAGGATACTGCAATACTTTTGTAACCAATGGTACTCCACCAAACCTACGAGCCATTGCATAAAAAACAGTAGCTCGTACATAATAAGCTTCTCCCAGATAATGATTGTAAGTAACACTAGCGAAAGAATCTTTGTACTTAGGAAGATTCTCAATCAAATAATTTGCATCGCGTATCAATTCAAATGCCTTTCCCCAATATGGATTATCTTCACCTGTAAAGGATTTACAAATACCATCTCGGTTCAAAGCTTCACCGGTACCATCAATACCTACCGCATTTAACCATCCATTAAAATTTATACCCCATTGACCTAAATACTTGAAATCCTCCCATGGCATATTACTATACATACGAGCCATGTATATATCCATACCGGACTCATTGGATATCAAAGATTCAGAAGTAATAATATTTTTAGGATCAATATCTAAATCCAAGCACGAAGTAGCAAGTGTCAAACACAATGCTGCGGATATCAATTTATGTTTCATATCAATCGTTTTTATTTTTACACTACTTATTAAAATGAAAGTGACAGACCAACTGTGTATGTCTTATTCAAAGGATACATACGTCCAAGTTCATCATCAGGATGTTCAGGATCTACAAATTTTACTCCTGTAAATGTTAACAGATTATATGCATTTGCATAAACTCTTAAGCTTGCATTAGGTATTTGTTTTAACTTAGGGAATGTATAACCTAATTCAATACTCTTAAGGCGAAGATATGCAGTACTTACACGATTAAAAGAAGAATTATTCTTAGTCCATCGTCCTGTATATGCATAATATCCAGAAACCCACTCAGCAGAAGGATCATATGGATCTATTTTTGGATCAACTGGATGCCAACGATCGAGGAACTGCTCTAGGGCACCTCCACCATTCTTACCCCATATTTCATGTAATGGTTCCTTATATTCCATTGATCCAAGTGCAGAACCCTGGAACAACATACTGAAATCAATGTTCTTCCACTGTATTCCTGCATTCAAACTGAACTGAACCCATGGTGTTTGGTCAAAAGCATATGGATGTTCATCCTGACTGTTTATCTCACCGTCACCATTCCAGTCTTCATATTTGTAATCACCTGGCAAGATGTCTCTTTCCTTAAAGATCTGATAACTCCAAATATCTTCCCAACCTGTATATCGTCCTGCAGATGTATAACCGAACTGCACACCTTGATAGCGGTTTGTAAGGTTATCATTTCTCCAACGGTCATAAGAATTAGCCCATGGTCCTTTTTCTGATGCTGTAAGATATTTCCTACGTGTTATTGTTGCAATACCTTTTAAGTTATAGGCTACATCACCAATTCTATTGCGATGAGAAAGTTCCAACTCCATACCAAACTGTCGGTCACTATCCAGATTTTCACGTGGAGCAGTAGCACCAACTACAGTAGGTAAAGCTCCTGTACGACGAGCGAACAAACCTGAACGACGTCTATCAAAATAGTCGAATGAAGCTCCAAGTTTACCGTCCCATGCTTCAAAATCAAAACCTATATCAAAAGTCTTAGATTTAAACCAAGTAATACTTTCGTTTGGCAAAGCCATTGGAGTTGCTGCTGATATAAATTTACCTCCAAATATATATCCTGGAGAATACTGATTATAGTCTCCATTTGCCATATTACCACTAGTAGCCGGATAAGTATATCCCATAGCCCAATCATAGTTCAAATCTCCGTCATCTCCTAATACTCCATAACTTGCACGAAGTTTTAACATATTTACAAACTTCAGCCAATCAGTGTTCTTAAAGAAAGGTTCTTCAGACATTCTCCATCCGGCTGAAACAGAAGGGAAGAATCCCCATTGATGACCTTTAGCGAACTTACTTGAACCATCATATCTGAATTGTGCTTCAAACAGATAACGATCAGCATAAGAGTAGTTTACACGTCCGATCAAAGCCTCGCTAGCTTGTTCATAAAGATCATTACTTCCTGTATTCATACCACCAATCTGACCTTCATCTACTCCTGCCAATAGATATGGTATTGAAAATGCCAAATCCCTATAAGCATAGAAATTGTCACCGTTGCGTTTTTGCAACTCCCATCCTATCATGGCACCAACATTATGTACCTCTTTAAATGTACGATTATAATTTAATACAAATTGACCCAATGCTTGTGATTTGTCATAAAATTCACGACGCATACTACTTGGAGAGCTTTCGCTATATATTACCTGACTGTACGAGTCTGTTGTCTTATCATAAGCATACAAAGAATATTCTTTACGAAAAGCTTCATTATTGTCTGAACGATAATCATAGCTAAACATAGCCTTAGCAGTCAATCCCTCCAAAACGGATGTATATTTACCAAAATCTACAGATAAAGTTGCTGATGACTGGAAATATTTCTGTTTGTATTTCTTATAACCAGAAATATCAGATGTCATCATTGCAACAGTATTTCTTTGCATATCAAGACCCTCATAGTTCAACATTGTATTTTCCGGATCAGCATATGCAGGGAAAAGTACACCTTGACTCCAATAATTCCTAATAATATCCGGAGAACTTGTTAAAGGAGTATTTCTCTCATCAGAAACGCCACTGAGATTAAGTTCAAATTTAACACCCTTTGCTACTTCAGTTGAAATATTTGAACGTACATTGAATTTATTATAGTTCAAATCTCCAGATTTAAAAATACCTTCTTGATAAAAATAACCCATACTGATATAGTATTTGGTTTTATCATTTCCTCCAGAGATGCTAATATCATGCTGTGTCTGTGGAGCAGTTTTAGCAATAATCAAATCATTCCAATCTGTTGTCCTACGTGAGCCATTGCGGAAAGCCTCAAAATCATCCTCATTATAGACCCAATTACCACCATTGATATTATTCATGGCCATTTCGTTATAGAGAGTCATTGTTTCATAAGGATCTGCAAGCTTTGGCATACGAGATGGCTGCTGCACTGTATAAGAGCCATTATAAGTAACCTCAGTTTTTCCAGAGTTTCCTTTTTTAGTTGTTACCAGAACAACACCATTAGCAGCACGTACACCATATATTGCAGCCGAAGCATCCTTCAATACGGAAATATCTTCGATATCTGTTGCATTCAAACGTTGAAACTCTTCAACACTACGTGGAATACCATCGATAACAACCAAAGGACTACCCATACCACGAACATCAAAGCTATTGCTATATGTACCTGGCTCTGAACTTTTTTGCCATACACGCAATCCTGGGATACGTCCGGTAAGCATGTTTTGAGGGTTCTCACTCTTTGTCTTAATTAAATCCTGTCCTTTAACTCCTGATACAGCACCAGTCAATGATCCTCTACGTTGTGTACCATATCCAACAACAACGACTTCATCAATCATCTTTGCATCAGTCATCATGGTAACATTCACAGTGGTACGTCCATTGACTTTTTCTTCTACACTTTTAAGACCTACATAGCTAAAACAAAGTATAGCATCATCAGCTGCATTGATTATATAACGTCCATCAATGTCTGTTATAACTCCAGTGTCCGTGTTTTTAACTTGTACGGCTGCACCGATAATCGGATCATTATTTTCATCAATGACTACTCCCGATACTGAAATTGTTTTCTGAGCAAACATATCAACAGGAATCAGCACTAACAGAAATGCTAAAGCCAAATAAGATAAGTTGCATTGTAATTTACCTAAATTCTTCATAGTTCATTTATTTGTTTTTAAAGTTCCATTCTATATTTGCTAATACAGCATATTCAGCCGCAAATGCAAAAGTGAACATGCCTTCTACATTATTCTTTGTCGTTTCTGACTTATTCCAACCTACTAGCAAATTAGTAGGAAGCATATGTTCATAGTTAAAATTCTCGTAAGCATAATCCAGATTATCTTGAAATGCATTAAGATAATCCGCTGCTTTAGGATAACTAGCTCTTACATCAGCATAACCTCTCATAAGGACACCGTTAAACCAATTGTTGAAACCACTTATTTCAAAATAATAGTACCCTTTGACAACAGCGTCAAGCTTTGCAAAATAAGAAAAACTATTGTCGGACAATGAAATCATGTCATCACTATAAACTTTATCACCAGTTACTCTATATAAATCTGACGCACCAGAAAGCATTGTACCGGAATTATATGAAATAGCTGGTCCTACACGGTCTGGCAGAGGCGTATTATCACGATATCTTTCACCGTCAACTATTATATACTTTATTTCATCTCCTCCACCCATCATATCATCATAAACACCTATTCCTGGATTCATAAGATGTCCCTTCTGATAATCATATACTGCTTTTGCGAAATTCAAGTAATAATCAGCCTTTTTCTCCGTCTTAACTTTGCGGCTGTTATTCTCAGCTACATATCCATATGTTACTTCATCTGCTTTGCCTTTATATATCTCATGCAACCAGACCAAAGGGCTTACCAAAGGACCGTTACTGCAAGAATGCTTAGTGAAATACCCAGGTCCCCATGTAATACCTCCATTTTGCTTTCCGCTATTATCTAAAGTACAATCCCATCCATCCAAGACATATGAAGTTAAGTATTCGGCTTTTTCCAAATACTTTTGCTCGCCAGTCAGATGATAAGACTCTATCAGCTCACGTATAAGCCACATCTGGTCATCATAGACATTAAGAACTCCTTCTACTTCGGCTGCTCCCTTGTCCCTACCTCTGTTCACTCCATACACAGTCCATTCCTTTGTTTGTGTATAAGAAGTTAAAGTATAAGTTCCGGCATAATACTCAAGATTATCATATAACGTCTTCAAGAGCTCCTTGTAACGCTCGAAGTTTTCGTCATATAAAGACGCTGAACCGTTATCTTTCCCAGTTTTCATAGCTTTCATGGCCGCATTTACTGCCTCTATAGAACTGGTATACATCCATACACTAGCTATTTCTGTAGAATTCGTTTTTGTATAAGGATTATAATAGCGAGTCATACTCGTTCCAGATTCCGGGAAATAACATTTTATTGCATTGTCTATAATTTCAATAGCACGGGCAGTGTTCTGTTCAGCTACATTTTCAATAAAAATTCCTCCATCTTTGTCAGGAGTATTCACTTCTTCGGAATTACATGCACATGTAACAAGTGTCAACATCGAACTTGTCACTAACATAAAAAACGTTTTCATCATATTGTGGATTTGATTTTGTTTCTGCATTCCATTTAAGGAATACAGAAACAAGTTTCTTTGATTATTCTAAGATTAAACTGTGAAGAACTAACTTATTCTCATCACCATTAGACTCACCTTTATAAACACCTATTGCTATCAGAACATCTTGTCCGTTAAATTCAGACAAATCATATTCGAAAGTAGCATACTTGTCCGGGCTTCCGGCTCCACCATCCTGATGTACAAACTTCCAGCATCCATCATTATCAGAAGAAGCACTATTGGCTATATGAGATACAGGTGACAAATGTTTGATATTTATATCTTCAGTAATAGCTGTAATTTTAAAGAATGTAGGATTATCACTAAAATTGCGTGTACTAAACTTCAGTTTATTCGAACCATCAGCAATAGAGAATTTGGCATAGAAATATGACTGAGGTTTTGTAGTACTTACTTGAGCATCAGATCCTTTTGTCTTTATCAAATAACCTTCACTAGGGAATACTTCCGGGTCCTTTTGTACAGGCATAAAAGACCATTCTGCAGCAAAATGTCCTGTTCCACGCCATGCTCTATAAGCATCAACATAATTATCACGATCGCCAGTAACACTGCTTATTCCTGTAAATGAAGATTTTGTTTGAGGCATTGTAGAACGTACCATTTCCACGGTCATTTCCCAACCGTCCAACGCGGCTATTTTTGTACCAGGGAGCCAACCCCAACCTTCTACCTTTTCTTTTGCAAAAGCTATTCTACGCAAAACCAACTGTTTCCAATAATCTCCTGTCTGCGCACGGAAAGTACCTATTGCAATGATTACTTCCTTACCTATATATGCACTTAAATCAAAATCAAACGAAACATAGTCCTCAGATGCAAGAGTCTTTATGCCACCTATCAATTGTGCCATCGGAGTAGATTCAGACAAATCAACTACCTGAACACCAAATGTTGTTGGAGAATCATTATCTGCATTATGAGTACGAACCTGAAGTGTCATGATATTATTGTCAGAGGTTATCAGCTTACTACCGAAAACAAATGAATCAAACATCTCCAGATCTGCAGGATTTTGCCTGTCGCTTTCATCATTTCGTATTCTGAGTGTTGTACCTTCGTTCTGTTCTTCCCAATCTCCGCGGAAATCTAATGTGCACATATAATCACAAGCCCAGTCCCAATGAGGATATTGTTCTGAATTACGACCTCCTCTATACTCATTGTAATACCATTTTTCAGCATTCTGCAAATCCTCAGCAGTTAACCCACGTAAGATTTCGGTTGCTCCCATTCGTGCATCAGCTACAGCAATACCGTCATTAAAATCAGCTATAGTTACATTTTTTGTAATTGAAGTAAAACCGTCCTTAGCAAAAGTAACTGTATAATCTGATAAAGGCAAATTATCTATTACGTATGTACCATTATCATCTGTCAATACAGAGACTGTAGGACTTATACTTACTTTAACACCCGACAATGGAGAATCTGCATTCGAAGCATCAGTAACTGTTCCACGAATTTCTGCTGCAGCATATTGCATAACCGCTGAAATATTTGCAACATTTTCACTATTAAACTTGCCAGGCACTACAGTAATACTTACTGTCTGATAATCATTTTTCTTAAATGTAATTATATGTGTACCTATTGAAACATTTTCGAGTATAAACTCTCCCTTAGAATCTGTAACGGCTGTTGGACCACCTTCAGTTGCGTTCAACCCTGATTCATCAACAACCACAGTAACCCCTTCTATCGGCATAGAAGAAACATCCGTTACTACACCTTTCACCTTACCATAAATCATAGATTCATTGTCGGAAACATCATCCGTACAAGAACCAAACATAAACACCATACATAAAAGTACAGCTATAAAACTGAAAAAATTCCGCATTTTTGTAAGTTCCATAGTTTAAATTTGATTAATAACAAATGAATAATCACATTAACGAACAAGCGCGCCACTTAATCATTAAGCTGACACAAAGTTTAGAAATTAGGGTTAAATTTAGGGTTAAAATCAGGTTAGAAGATACATAAAAGTTCTAATCTACAGTATATTAACCCTTAATTTAATAATTCTAATATGGAAACTTAGAAAAATGAGATTAGTTATACTAGTTACTATGCAAAAACACAAAGATCAACACCAGAAATCGGTAAACGGACGTGGATATTCTTCTCCTGTTCCTTTTAAATATTCTGCCATAAATCTCTGATATTCTACTATCGCCATGTTTTCGCGTTTTAGATTAAAATACGATTTAATACAGCATGACAAAGCCTCTTCATTTATAGGATCAATATTAAATTCAGACTTAGCAAAATTTATTGTCATGTGATAATCATTATTATTAAAAGCACTTCTCATCTGCTCCAATATTACAACCTCAAGCTTACATTCTACGTCATCTTTAAAATGATCGAATAATGGATTGTCCAAAAAGGTCATAAACTTACCACGACTTATTATTTTAATAAATTCTTCTCTAAAGGGATTTTCTAATTTATTGGAAATAAGTTCCATGCAGCGTAAATAATCACAATAAAAAGTATCACTCAATACAAATTTAAAAAAACCTTTTTCATATACCAACATGATACCATCCAATTCATTAAGCAAAGACCTCAAATGATTTAATGCTACACCTCTCGAGTTTTTCACCTTATCTTTAGGCTTGTCAGGCCATAGTCTGTCGCTCAGTTCTTTCGAAGAAATACCTTCAAAAGAACTATAATATAATATCAGAAAAAAACATTGTTTTATCTGTAAAGAAAACATATAAGAAATATCACGTCCCATATTGTCGTACACTGTAAAGTTTCCAAAAATATATACAGCATTAGTTCTACGAGCCTCTTTTTCTTCTATTTCTTTTTTCACAACAGACTTTGAGGATTTCAATTCGTCGATACAGCTTTCCTCATTCAAATATTTTTTGGGTTTTCTTTTATTCCTTATTATATAGCCTAAACCAAATACACAGACAATACCCAAAGCCCCTCCAATTAAAGTATAAGGAAGATTATTTCTACTTTTTACCTTTTCATATGTCGAATAGGAGACTGGGGGATAAAGTAATGAATAAATTGTAAACGTTGATGAAATATCATCTAAAGATTCCTGAACTGTGGCAAAAAAGCGTTTTCTTCGTTCATTATAATACAGATGAGCATTTGTTGTAATTTTATCAGAAATTATAGGAATAGAATCTCCTAAAACATTATAAATACCATCATTAATAGAAAATTTATATAAATGCAAATGTGAACGTGAAACACTTTCACGATATTGAAGAACATAAAAGACAGAATCCGCCAATATTGTCATGCCATGTGCGGGAACAATATTAGGTTCACCATTAAGTTCCCATAATTTATTTATTTGATTATCTTTTAAATTAACCCTATACAAATCATGTAAATAGCGTTTCCCAACAATCTGCTCACCAGTTTCATTTCCCATCCCCCCAAAAATATAAATAGAATTATTCTCTGGAGAATACCCTACAGATGAAAAATAACGTGGACATATTCTATCACCCGACAAACCGGTTATTTCATTCCATTTTAAATTTAAAGAGCTATCCCTAACACCTGTTCTTAAATTATAGAACCTGTTACTGTAATACATATTTCCGAATCCGCCAAAAATGGTATAAGAACCATTCTGTACATCATAATAGGAATCATGATGATGCAACTGCATATCCAGATGATGCATTCCTTCTATCTTCCACTCTAAAGTTTTTAAATCCAGACTAACTATAGAAGGGTTATTATCATATGATGGTTCATGATAAACCTCATACACATATAATTTTTCATTAACCGAGTCAAAAAAGCCTCTAGCAAGAAACAATTTCATAGGACAACTTCCATTTGTTTTCTTAACTTCATAGCTACCGTTCTCTATATTATAGGAAAAAATAGAATCTCTATTAAAATAATATATAATACTATTATTTTCATCATAGCAAGAACCAGCCTCAGACGATGAGCTGAATATATATTCTTTTTTCCAGTGAAAAGCCTCGTTTATAAGCCATTCCGGATTTTCAACTTTTCCATAACTCTTACCTACAGAATCATATACAGATTCACCTTCTGCCTCATTCAATGGGAAAATATATTTTTTATCTCCATTAACAGATAAACTGTTTATGGCAAAAGAAGGTATATCTATAATATGCTCACTTCTGCCAAAAACGATAGAGGGCTTGAAACTATTGGACAAATAAACACCCGAGTAAGTTTTTTCACGGTTATGTATTTTTAATGTAACCTCATTATGCTTTAAATCAAATGCAATCTTAACTTTAAACCAGTGATTCTTTGTCATATCTTCTTTATTGACCGGCAAAGCTATTAAAACACTTTTACCTTCCTGATTCAAACGAAACAACACATCTTCTCCACGTATATCAAAAAAAAGATTAAATGCCTGCTCATTATAATCACCTCTTATATCTACAATATAACCTATTTCAACGGCAGGATATAATGCCATATCAAACTGTACATCAAAATAATCATTATAAACAGGTACCTTTTTATCAAAAACACGATACGATGTTCTTTTATCAATAGGATAGTTTGATCCTTTAAATCTCAGTCCATAAGAATAGGAAGAAACTGGAAATAAAAAAAAGTAAGTGAGTAAAAATATATATTTTTTGTATACGGACATCATAAATTCAAACTTAAGCTTTAATCTTCATTGTGCATAATTATGGCAAAAATAATTATTTTTCTACATAAAAACAAATTAAGGTAAAACTTTAGACATGTTTTATCAATCAAAGAACTAAGAGTAAAATAACGGATTGCTCAACATATTTATTAAAAATCTTTAGTTGACAACATCTATTTATTTCATGTTATCAGATAGAAAAATATATGTTTTAAAAGCGGGCGCACGTTCCACTTTAAACGGGCGCACATTCAAATCCAAACGTGCGCACGTTTTAGATGAAATGTGCGCACGCTTTCTTCTGACCATTAGAAAGGTTAAAATCCGTACAACAGCGGTCACTTTTTTACTATATTAAAAGAATTTGCGCTAATCGCTAAATCAAATAAAGAAACGAATTATCTACGTTTTTTAAAGAAATCCTTCATCAACTGCCCACACTCATCAGCCATAACGCCTGAAAGAAGAACAGTCTTGGGATGAAGAGCATCAGGAGCATATTTCATGAAACCACGCTTATCGTCAGAAGCTCCATAAACCAATTTTCCGAGTTGCGACCATGCTATAGCACCGGCACACATCACACACGGTTCAACAGTGACATACAACGTACAGTCATTCAGATACTTTGCTCCCAAAGCATTCTCTGCTGCCGTGATCGCCTGCATCTCGGCATGAGCAGTAACATCATTCAGTGTTTCAGTCAAGTTATGCGCACGGGCTATTATACGGTCAAGACAAACCACTACGGCTCCCACCGGAACCTCTCCCCTCTCTGCCGCGCGTTCAGCCTCAGCAAGGGCCTGCTTCATATAGAATTTATCGTCTGCCATATACTATCTGCGCATTTCGTGTTCATTGAAAAGAGTAGGATAATCATCGTCCAACTGCTGATGGATATGAGACAATACGGTCTCACGAAGCCATCTCGCCTTGTTTGTTATCTTATATTTCTTGAGATAACAATCTACTATGCGGATTTCTTCTTCACTCATCAGACATACCATACGCTGCTTGCGTGGTGGAACAGATGACGGGACTCTCTTTCTTGTTTTACCTTTTGCTATCATTCAATGTGCAAAATTAATCTACTTCCGGTTAATTAAGAAAAAATAAATAAGTATTTTTGCAAAAAATGACAAAATGGCTCAACATAATATTTTAGGAAAAACAGGAGAAGACATAGCATGCCATTTCCTTCAGGAAAAAGGATATGAAATATTGGAAAGAAACTGGACATGGAGAAAACTGGAACTAGACATAATAGCCAGAAAAGACAACTGCCTGATTATTGCTGAAATAAGGACAAGGAGTACCGACGCCTATGGTGAGCCTGAATATACAGTGTCCGACAAAAAGATAAGGAGAATCATCAATGCTGCGGATGTGTATATAAAGAAGAATATGATTGACCTTAATGTAAGGTTCGACATTATATCCATAACCGGACAAGACGGAAATTTCAAAATAAAACATATTGAGGACGCCTTTATTTCTCCTGTATGGTAAAACAATACATTAATTAAAGATTTAAAATGAATTATCCTAAACCTATATATATACCACAGACAATTTCTACTAATGTAAGCCTGGCTGATATTTGTTCAAAAGGTTACACAGAAGACCTTACATCTGTATATTCATCTTTTCAGACCGACGGCAGGGGACAGCGAGGAAACAAGTGGGAATCGGAAGACGGAAAAAATCTGCTGTTCAGCTTTGTGGTTTTCCCGAAGGAACTGCCTGCCAAAGAACATTTCATACTGCTGCAGATTACTGCTCTTGCGTTGTTCGACACTCTGTCGGAATACACTGACGGAATAAGCATAAAATGGCCCAACGACATTTATTGGATGGACAAGAAGATTTGCGGGACATTAATAGAAAACGACTTGAGCGGTATGAACATAGAACGATCCATTTCGGGAACAGGTGTAAATCTGAATCAGAAAATTTTCAGAAGTGACGCCCCTAATCCTGTCTCTCTATCACAGATTACAGGACAGGAATATGATATTGAGGCCGTGCTTCACAAAATAATGAATTCGGCAAGCGGTTACTATCATATGTACGAGAATGGAGAAAGTGATATTATCCGAAAAAAATATTTTGATGCCATATACAGAAAAGACGGTTTCCATAAATATAAAGATGACAACGGAACATTTGACGCTACCATAGAGGATATAGAGAAAGACGGACGCTTCGTACTTAAAGACAGAGAAGGAAACGTTAGGAAATATCTGTTTAAGGAAGTGTCATATATTATATAATATACCAAACACAGGAACATGAACCAGACAAACAAGGAAATTCTGCAGATAGCCATACCATCAATTATCTCGAACATTACAGTACCGCTGCTGGGACTGGTAGATGTAACCATAACCGGGCATTTGGGTGATGTGGCATACATAGGTGCCATAGCCGTGGGAGGTATGCTGTTCAATATGATTTACTGGATTTTCGGATTTCTGAGAATGGGAACCGGAGGTATGACTTCACAGGCATATGGAAGCAGGAATGATAATGAATGCCGTAATATACTGCTGCGTTCGCTGGGGATAAGCGTTCTGCTGGCAGCCATACTTATTATGCTACAAACACTCATTGTCAGCATAGCATTTCTTTTTATCGACACCAGCACTGAGGTAAAGACATACGCATCGGAATATTTCCATATATGTATCTGGGGAGCTCCGGCTGTATTGGGACTATACAGTTTCACAGGATGGTTTCTTGGAATGCAGAACTCCAAGTACCCAATGTTCATAGCCATAACACAGAACATCATAAACATTGCAGCAAGTCTTTTCTTTGTAAAAGAAATGGGAATGAAAATTGAGGGTGTGGCATACGGAACACTGATTGCCCAATATGCCGGATTGTTGATGGCTATACTCTTGGGATTAAAATACACTCAAAAATATACATGGAACATATCTCCAGCCAATGTATTCAACAGGAAGAGCATGTCGGTTTTCTTTAAAGTAAACAGAGATATATTTTTCCGAACATTATGCATAGTGGCTGTTACAGTATTTTTCACATCGTCCGGAGCGGCATACGGAGATACTACTCTGGCAGTAAACACTCTGCAGATGCAGCTGTTTACAATTTTCTCGTACATAATGGACGGATTTGCATATGCAGGAGAAGCTTTGGTAGGCAAGCATGTAGGCAGCCGCAACAACGCACTTCTACGACAGACTATAAAACACCTAATTTACTGGGGAACAGGTGTTGCAGTATTCTTTACATTATTATATAGTATAGGTGGAAAAGATTTCCTGCAGCTACTCACTGACGACACGGATGTAATAAAAAACTCATCCGAATATTACTATTGGGTACTGGCAATACCTTTTGCCGGATTTATGGCTTTCATCCTCGACGGTATATGTATAGGAGCCACGGCAACAGGCATAATGCTGCGCTCTATATTCGTGGCTTCCGTTGCATTTTTCTCTACTTATTATATATCGGACAGTACGCTTGGAAATCATTCACTATGGATGGCATTCATATTATATCTGTTCGTAAGAGGAAGCGTGCAGGCAGCACTCACCTACCGTCTTATTCAGTCTGACTTTCGGGCCAGTTGACAAGATAAAGCTTCTCACTTGCTCTGGTCAAGGCTGTATATAGCCAACGGTAATAATCGGGGGTAAAAGTATCTTCGGTGATATATCCCTGGTCGATAAAGATTCTTTTCCACTGTCCACCCTGCGCCTTATGACATGTCACGGCATAAGCATATTTCACCTGAAGAGCATTATAGAAACTGTCTTCCTTGAGTTTCTTCATACGTTCCTTCTTATTGGTTATGTCCGAATAATCTTCCATTACGGCATTGAACAGACGGTCACTATCTTCTTTCGACAGCGACGGATAGTCCGAATGAAGTGTGTCAAGTAATATCTTCAGCTCGAACTCTATATCATTATGATCTGGGAAAGAGAGTACTACATCGGCAAACCTGAACCCGTACATTTCCTGAGTCCTGCGTACGCGGCGCACAACGGCTATATCTCCATTTGCAATGAAGTCCATCTCCTTACAGTCCGCAGTCCAGTGATAATTATTCTTGGCAATCATAAGTATATCGCCTGTACTTAGTTCTTCTTCTCTATAAAGAATGGTATTCCTTATTCCCTTATTATAAAGATAAGCCCTCTTGTTTGAACGGCATATTACCATAGTTTCATCCATACCTACTTCATTATAGGATGAGTTTATAGCCTCAATCAGTTCACTGCCTGGTATGGAAGAAATATCTTCGTATCCCTTAAGCGTAAGCACCGGAAGATCGTAAATATCATCGGCTGCCATTCTTTCGCGAAGCATGGTTGCGTTTGACAGAATACCGTTTCTGCCAGAATATCGGATTACTTCCGTCAGGATACATTCCGTAACGTCAAGTCCGTATCCGCTCAACACTTCGGCAGATAAAGCCGGACTTTCATCTTCACCAACCGGCGGCAACTGGGCATCATCACCTATTATAAGAAGGCGGCATCCCTGTCCGGCATATACATACTCTATCAGGTCATCTAGAAGCCTTCCGCTTCCAAAAGATGCTCCCGTCAGCCCGTCATTAGAAATCATGGAAGCCTCATCCACTATGAACAGTGTATTCTTGTGAAGATTGTCATTCAAAGAAAAATTATCAAGATCATTGGAAAAGGATTTCTGACGATATATTTTCTTGTGTATTGTATAAGCTGAAAATCCCGAATAACGGGAAAAGACCTTGGCGGCCCTTCCGGTAGAAGCCATAAGTACATAGCCGGCCCGCATCTCGGACAAAGTCCTGACGACAGCCCCAATCAGAGTTGTCTTACCGGTTCCTGCATATCCTTTCAGTAATAACAAAGTATCATTTTCAGGCTTAAACAAGAAATCTGCTATACATTCTATAGCTTTTTCTTGCTCTTCTGTTGGTTGGTAACAAAAATTTCGCTTAATTTGTTGCGTTAAATAGTTATTTAACATAAAAGTAAATAAAAAGATTGAGTAATATTTACGTTGTTCAAGTTATTTATCTTATTTTTGCGCTACGAATATAAACTAAAAAAATAATATTATCATGAAAACAGTTATTAATCTTGTTTTAGCAGCCTGCGTTGTAGGTTTGGTTTACATCTGCTATGGCAGTGTAATGGGTCCAATAAATTTTGACAAAGAAAGAGGAATTAGAGAAAAAGCTATCATTGCTCGTCTTATCGACATCCGTAAAGCACAGCAGGAATACCGCGGTATGCACCAGGGTGCTTACACAGCTGACTTCGACTCTTTGATAGACTTCGTAAAAACAGCAAAACTTCCATTCATCCTTAAAGTTGGATCTCTGACTGACGCTCAGCTTGAAGCCGGTATGACTGAAAAGAAAGCTATGGCTATCATCAACAAGGCTAAGAAAACTGGTAACTATAAAGAAGTAGAAAAAGAAGGACTTCAGAACTTCCGTCGTGATACTATGTGGGTAGCTGTACTTGACACTATCTTCTCAAAAGGATTTAACCCTGATTCACTTTGCTATGTTCCTTACGGTAACGGTGCTAAATTCGAAATGGCAGTACGTAAAGACACTATGAAATCTGGTGCTCCTCTTAACTTGTTCCAGGCACAGGTTGCATACGATGTATATTTGGACGGTATCAACAGACAGGAACTTGCAAACCTTAAAGATATGCAGTCTAAACTTGGCAAATATTGCGGTTTGAGAGTAGGTGATATCGAACAGCCAAACAACAATGCCGGAAACTGGGAATAATCATTTATACATGACAGAAACTTTAGATTTTAACAAATCAGAACAATATACATTATCCATCCGTCTCAGTACGGATGGATTTTCTTTTTCTATCTATAACCCTATAAACGGGAATGACTTCTATTATCGCGCATTTCCTGTAAACACACAGCGTTCGATGGCCGCAAACGTAAAAGCTTTCCTTGCAGCCACAGAAGAGCTGAAATACATATTCAAACAAACCAACATTCTGATACACTCACCACGCTATACGATAGTACCTTTGGAATTTTTTGAGGATGACTCCATGGAAAATATTTTCTATCATAACGTAAGGGAAAAGAAGAATGAAATCATATTGTGCAATATATTAAGTAACAGCAGCTCTGTTGTTATATTTTCACTGGACAAACTTACGCACGTGTTCTTGTCCGAACATTTTCCTGATGCAAGATTCTTTTCTTCAATAAGTCCACAGATTGAATATCTGACTATAAAAAGCCAACTTGGTAACAGCAAGAAACTATACACCAATATTCACCACAACAGTATTGATGTAGTAGCACTGGATAAAGGCAGACTTATGCTTGTAAATACGTATTCAAGCACATCAACAAATGACATCAATTACTTTATACTCAACATATGGCAACAGGCCGGATTTGATCAGGAAAGAGACGAGTTGTATTTAACAGGACTATCCGATATAAAAAAAATCATTATCCCGGAGCTTAAAAAGTATATAAGCCACATTTACAGTATTAACCCACAAGCGGAATTCAATAATTCATCAATAAGTGAAATAGAGAATATCCCGTTCGACGTTCAATCACTAATATTATGCGAGTAATAAGCGGTATATATAAAAGAAGAAGATTTGATGTTCCTCATACATTCAAGGCACGCCCTACAACAGATTTTGCAAAAGAAAATCTATTCAATGTACTGAACAACTATATTGATTTTGAAGATGGCGTTTCAGCGCTTGATTTGTTTGCCGGAACAGGAAGCATAAGCATAGAACTCCTGTCGAGAGGATGCGACAGAGTTATTTCTGTAGAAAAGGACGCCCAACATCTGTCATTCATCAGCAAGATAATGAAAGAAGTGAAGACAGACAAATGTTTCATGTTAAAGGCAGACGTTTTCAAGTATATAGAAAGATGTCAGGAGAAGTTTGATTTTATTTTTGCCGACCCACCTTATGCACTTGAAAGGCTGTCGGAAATACCTGATTTGATTTTCAAATACGGATTACTGAAAGAAGGAGGGCTGTTTGTTCTTGAACATGGAAAAGACTTGAGCTTTGAATCACATCCATACTTCATAGAACACAGATACTATGGAAGTGTCAACTTCTCATTTTTCGGATATCCGTCTGATGCGGAAGCAAACGACGAAAATAATGACATTACAGAAGAGGAGACAACAGTCTCATGACAGATTCGGAAATCTTATTCTTTCCTGAACGGGAATTCCATATCTTTTGTGTCAGCAACATACTTGATTTTATATCATTATAAAATATACTTTTCAGAGCCAATGCCGTTTCTTTGTCATAGAAGAAGGCATTGGCTTCAAAATTATGTTCAAAACTCCTGAAATCCATATTTGTTGAGCCCACAGTAGATATCTCATCGTCACTGACCATGAGTTTGGAATGTAAAAATCCTGCCTTATACAGATAAACCTTCACCCCGGCCTCGAGCATATCGTCAATATATGACATAGTTCCTTTATGTATAAGCCACGAATCGCCTCTCTTAGGAATCATGACTCTTACATCTACACCAGCCAAAGCTGCTGTCTGTAAAGCTGTAAGCACAGGCTCGGTAGGAAGTAAATATGGAGTCTGTATATATATATAGCTTCTGGCATTATTTATTGCCATAACATAACCTTGCATAATATCCCTCCATTCACCTACCGGATCAGAAGTTACTATCTGAACCAATGAATTGGACTTCCTTTCATTTTCAGGTTGTTCCGACATTTTAGGAAAATATTCAGGAGCGGTAATCAGAGATCTTTCCACAGTAAACCAGTCTGTCAGGAAACTTGTCTGCAATCCATATACGGCTTTTCCTTTAATCCTTACATGAGTATCTCTCCATCTTCCCCAATCAAATCCATACAAATATCTATAGGCAATATTCATACCTCCGACATAACCCACTTTACCATCAATAACAACAATCTTCCTATGATTTCTATAATTGACCTTTGAGGTAAAAATAGGATATCTCACTTTCAGAAAACCTTGCACCTCTATGCCTTCGCACAACATCTGTTCATAAAATCCGTTGTCAACCTTCCAACATCCTACATCGTCATAAAGCAATCTAACCTTTACCCCTTGTCTCGACTTGTCTATCAGAGCATCTCTCAGCATACGGCCAACGGGATCATTTTCTATTATGTAGAACTCAATATGAATATGATGCTTTGCATTATAAACAGACCTCAATAATGAAAGAAACATGGAAAAACCGTCTGTGTATATCTCAACCTCATTTCCATCAAAAGGCAAAGCTTTGTTGACATTTTTAAAGAATGATATTATCCTGTATTTTCCTGTACTGATATTTAATGTTTCCTGTGCCTGATATTCAGCCATAGGCCTTTTTATAAGCCTGGAATATCCTTTTTTACTTATCAGCCTTTCCTTTCTATTACTTCTCCCCAAAAAGAAATATAGTACAAGTCCTACCAATGGAAGGAAAAACAGAACCAGTATCCAAGCCATTGTCTTAACCGGGTTTCTATTATCAAGTACAACAAATACCACAGTTGAGAAAACAACCAGGATATAAGTAAAATAAAACAGCGAAAAGAAAACATCATTCATAATAATTCCATTTCAGGTTAAAAACAAAAATACATGTTTTTAATGAAAAACATATTACTTTTCAGCCTTTATATAATAAAAAAACGCATGAAATCATTTCTGACTTCATGCGATTTTCTAACGTTATCATTATCTCCTGTGACCAAATCCAGGTCCATGTCCCGGAGGTCCGAATCCCGGGCCGCCCATAGGACGTCCACCCTGTTTTCCACCAAATAAATTAAGACGATATATAAAATGAACCATACAATAACTGTAGATGGCATTATACTCTGTATCAGAACGCATGGCAGCCGAAATTACACGACTTATATTGCTCTGATTGCGTAATATATCGTAGAACTGTACACTTACTGTTGCTGCATTTCCCTTGAGGAAATTCTGTGAAATCTGTGCATTCCATAAAAGTTCGTCACGATTCATGGAAGCATCCGTGTAACCACGTCTGGAATTCTGTGACAAATCAGTAGAGATGGACATATTCCACGGAAGATTGATATTTGTACTTGCACCGTAAGAGAACTGATAAGTGTCCATATTGCTGGACTCCTGATAACTGTTTCTTGAATGAGTATAATTGATAGATCCATTCAATGAAACTTCCCACCAGTCTGATCTGTATGTACCTCTCAAGCGCTCGCCAAGACTTAACTGCTTGGTTATATTCTTATCTGAATTTGTGGTAACCTCCTTACTGCTGATATAACTAACCATATTACTATATCTGGTATTAGTAAACGTGTTAATTGTATATTTCTTGTTCTTCAAGGCAATGTTACCACCTACCATACCGAATATATTCCAGTTTCCGTTAATATTTTCAGGTCTGGTAGTATATCCTCCGGTATTTTCATCATAAGTTCGGCGGTTACTGATACTGTTAAGTGTATTGTTGTATGTAAAGAATGTCATACAACCTCTCTGAGTATCAACATTGAACGTATTATAATGAACACGCAATGTATTTGTAAAGGAAGGCTTCAGATTAGGATTTCCCTGTTTTACATTAAGCGGATCCGTATTGTCCTCAATAGGTAACAGATCTGTCATGCTTGGCTGTGAACTACGTCCTCTATAGTCAACCCTGAGCTGACTTGTTTTCGAAAACTTATATCTGAAGTCCAATGTAGGAGTGAAGTTAAACACCTTACGCACACTTACAGTATCCAAATCACCTTTCTTATAATCAAGTTTTGTGTTCTGTGGCTGTAATGAGACACCCAAGTTAAACTGAGACTTTTGGGTTATCCATTTATAAGACACATCAACCTGATGATTATAATAGTCATATGCTGCACTTTTACTTAAATCATCATTATAAATACCATTTATATCTCCTGCTATGCCTTGAGGTACTGTCCATCCTTCGGGCATATCATAAGTGGAATTATCCGAGGTATTTCTCTTATACTGGAAATTATAACTGAACTGCAAGAACATATTCTTGAGTATAGGTTCGCTATATGAAACACGGGCACTGTAGCTGTAACTTTTTGTAGGTGTAGATATATAACGGTTCAATATTTCCAATTGCTCTTCCGGTGTCTTCTGGAAATAATTGGTTTCAGATGTAGAGAATTGCTCTGATGTACTGTTTGTTACATTATAGTATCCTCTCAATGTTATATTTCTTCCAGCTTTACCAAGACGCCTGTTATACATCAATGAGGCTCCATGAGTAAGCGAATTTGAACGCGACAGACTGTTACGTATAATGGTGTTGATGATGTTCTCTTCAGGAACAAGTTCTGTCAAATCATCAGCATTGATAAGTTCGTCTGTAGAGAACACCGGATCCTGATTAAAGGTATATGTCTTGGAGTCAGTTCCGTTGTCAGTATCTCCCAACTGAAATCTTGGACGGAAAAGCACCATAGTCATAGTGTCAGGATTCCATTCAATCCTAAAATCAGCCGTAAGATTAAGATTCTTATTATCTTGGATATTCATCGCATTTGTAAAAGAGCTTGAAGAACTGGACACAAATGTTTCAGAAGCACTTTTACTTCTTATATCCGAATTTTTCAGATTAAAGTTTACACTTCCGTTATTATGCCACTTCTCTGTTTCTGTAGCGAAGTTGAAACCTGCCATATGAATAGTGTTCAAACCATTCTGACGTCTCCAACCGCCACCTCCCCCTCCGCCGGGAAAACCGTTGTCATTTACATTGTTTGACGAACCGATGACAGTAAACTGATTTCCACCATAAAAACGGTTTAAAAGGACTTTTGCACTATACCTATCCTGAGTACCACCAGCAACATCGGCATTACCAAACCAACCTTTGTTCATACCCGGCTTTACAGTAAGGTCAAGTACTGTTTCTTCTTCTCCATCCTGAATACCTGTAGCCTTTGCCATATCCGACTGCTTATCGTACGCACGGAGTTTATCAATAATGTTTACCGGCAAATTCTTCAGGGCAATATTAGGATCGTCGGCAAAGAACTCCTTACCGTCAATCATAATTTTGCTTATTTCTTTTCCGTTAATGGTTATTTTTCCGTCATCATCTATCTCTGCTCCAGGAAGTTTCTTAACCAGTTCCTCCAGTGCTGATCCCTCCGGCACTCTGTATGCAGAAGAATTATACACCAAAGTATCCGCCACTGCAGTTACTTCGGGAGCCTGTGCAACTATCACAGCTTCCTCAAGCATAATAGCATCAGAAGAAAGTTCTATATTTCCAACCGAAGCCTTCGGCTTTTGTCTGGTTATTTCGAAATCTTTAAAAACCGGCTTATATCCCACAAAGGACACTTTCAGCAAATACTTTCCTAACTTTGCATTTAGCGAAAATTTACCGTCCAAATCTGTAATATTACCGATTATCATAGTACTGTCCTTTGGTGACAACACTTGCACCGTAGCCTGCATTACCGGCATCTTATCATCAGCATCTACTACTGTTCCGGAAACAGTACCCCGAGGAGTCCTTCCTTGTGAGAAGATTAACGAAGGGGTGAAAGCCCCCAACAAAAAACACAAAACCCAACTTTTCATAGTCCCAAAACTATCATTCCATATTTTAACAAATTATATTCAATACGCTTTTGATAGAGAAACTAAGAAAAGGTTTAATCCAGTAAACGTCATTTTAATTTTTCCTACCAAATTTTTTCTCTATTTTACGTTTTTGCACCAAAAACTCAAAGCATATAACATTCATTACCATATAATATATACCTACAGAATTATCGGCACTTTGATAATTCAAATCTGCAGCAGCCATTCCTAACGCTATCAGATAGTATATTCCCCACAGAAACAAAGCAAATTTTGCAGCTTTTGCACGCAAAGACGATGTCATCTCATCCTCATCGACAGTCTTCGCAAAAAATATGAAAAACAATGAAATCCATATGACTGCTTTTGCTGCAAGTTTAGAATATATAAAACCTGCATCTGATGTTATCATTCCAAACATATACATAAGCATTGGAACAAATACAGACAATATAAGAAGTGTGTATCCCGACACACGAAAACAAGTTGGAAAAAGTCCTTTCATAACTCTTATCATTTAGTTTTTAATTAGTGGTACAAAAATAATTATTTGTAAACGTTATAAAGTGATTTTCTAACTTTTTTTCTATTTTTGCCGTCAAATATGTAAAATCATGAGCAAACAAAAAATTATTATTTGCAAAGAACTGGAAGAAGATCTGAAAACAGTAATATCTTCTCATAAATTCGATAAACTGTTCATATTAACAGATAACCATACTTCACGTCACTGCCTGCCTTTGACCAAGAACATAGATTTCATACATAATGCCTCGGAAATCACCATAGGAGTTGAAGACACAAACAAGAATCTGGACACCTTAGCTTATGTATGGTCTGAATTAAGCCAAAGAGGAGCCACAAGACATTCCCTATTAATAAACCTCGGAGGAGGAATGGTTACAGACCTGGGTGGTTTTGCTGCCGCAACATTCAAAAGAGGCATACAATTCATAAATATACCTACCACGCTTCTATCAATGGTAGATGCAGCAGTCGGTGGAAAAACCGGAATAAATTTCAACGGTCTGAAGAACGAAATCGGAGCTTTCGCGCCTGCATCTGAAGTAATCATTGACAGTGAGTTTCTGAAAACACTTGACTATGAGAACATAATGTCAGGATATGCAGAAATGTTGAAGCATGGTCTTATAAGCAATTATGACAATTGGAAAGAACTCATACAATTCGATTTTTCAAAAGATATAGATTATAAATCATTACAGACACTAATAGGAAAATCAGTAGGAATAAAAGAGAACGTGGTTGAACAAGACCCGTTTGAAAAAGGAATTCGTAAGTCATTGAACCTAGGACACACGGTGGGACATGCTTTTGAAAGTTATTCTTTGCGTGGAAAAAATCATTCACTGCACGGATATGCAGTAGCATGGGGGTTGGTATGCGAATTATATTTATCGCACATCAGAGCAGGTTTTCCTAGTGACAGGCTTCGACAAACGGTTACATTTGTAAAAGAACACTACGGAAAACTGGGATTCACATGTAAAGACTACGAAACTTTATATGAACTCATGACTCACGACAAGAAGAACGAATCTGCCAATTCCGTAAACTTCACACTTTTGAGCGATGTTGGCGAAATAAAAATAAACCAGATAGTTTCAAAACAAGAAATTTTCGAAAGCCTTGACTTCTATTCCGAAACAATGGGATAATTAATTAACATGGTATAGACCATGGCATGGGCAAAACCAAGAATATAATTTGGTGTTTATAAAAAAAACACTAATTTTGCATCCGCAATTCGGGGTGTAGCTCAGCCCGGTTAGAGTACGCGTCTGGGGGGCGCGTGGTCGCTGGTTCGAATCCAGTCACCCCGACTGGTGAAAATGAAGGAGTTAAGTGATAAACTTAACTCCTTTTTCTTTTATGCATGACACATTTATGACACAAATCAAGATATTTCCCATCGCTATATCACTTCAATTAAGAAACAAGAATAAAATAACTGGGAATTATTTATTTTCCTTTATTTAGGTTTACCATAGTTTTATTCAACATATAACATACTTTCGTAGCATATTGAATAAAACAACTTTAATATGATTTACGGATACATTAGAGTAAGCAGTGACAAACAGACTGTAGAAAACCAACGTTTTGAAATTAATAATTTCTGCGAACGTGAAAATTTAAAGATTGACGGTTGGATAGAAGAAACCATCAGCGGTACAAAATCCTATAGTAAAAGAGAGTTAGGTAAACTACTCAAGCAAATACAAAAGGACGATCTTATAATTTGTGCAGAACTTTCACGCTTAGGAAGGAATCTTTTTATGATAATGGAAATTCTTAACCTTTGCATGAGTAAAGAATGCAGAGTTTGGACAATCAAAGACAATTATCGCTTAGGAGAGGATATTCAAAGCAAAGTATTAGCATTTGCCTTTGGCTTATCAGCAGAAATTGAACGTAATCTCATTAGCCAACGAACCAAAGAAGCATTATCACGAAAAAAAGCAGAAGGTGTAATTTTAGGTCGCCCCAAGGGGAAAAAAAGTTCTCCTGAAAAATACAAGTTACACAAGAAAAGGAATTTGATTCAGGAGCTTTTAAATGCAAATATATCTAAACGTAAAATAGCTGTAATATGTAAAGTTGATAGAAATACGTTGGCACGTTATATCAAAACTTTTTTGGCAGACACATAACGAGCGATTTTGTGCAGCAGAACGGGTCGGAATGTGATTTTAGTAGTGCTGATTCTTGGGTAATACTGTCGCCGATTGAGCAAAGCATTAAACGTAAAATGGAAACTGTGGGAACGCCATTGAAAGACTGGAATATAAATATTTATCGTGGTGTTTTGACTGGTTATAATGAAGCTTTTATTATTACTACTGAAAAACGTGATGAAATACTTGCTAACTGCCAATCGGAAGATGAACGTACCCGCACAGCTGAACTTATACGACCGATTTTACGTGGCAGGGATATTAAACGATATGGTTATGATTGGGCGAAGTTATATCTTATTGCGACTTTTCCTTCCCGTCATTATGACATAGAGCAATATCCTGCTGTGAAGCAACATCTTATTTCATTCGGCAAGGAACGGTTAGAACAGACAGGCAAGACCTATTCTGTTAATGGTGAAAAGGTTAAGGCTCGTAAAAAAACCAATAATAAGTGGTTTGAAACGCAAGACAGCATCAGCTATTGGGAGGATTTTTATAAGCCAAAAATCGTGTGGGGTAATCTTAACCTTACAGCAAGTTATGCAATGATTCAAGACAATAGCTTTATCAATGCGCCTTCACCTATGATTGTGCCGGCAAGCAAATTTTTGTTAGCTGTATTAAACTCAAAATTAGCAGATTATTACATTCGTCATCTTGGAGTTACGCGAAATGGTGGGTATTTTGAATACAAACCTATGTTTGTAGAAAAACTTCCTGTTCCCCAAAGTGTAGATGCTAAAGTTGTAACTGACATAGAATCTTATGTAGATTCAAAAAACGAAACGGCAATAGATACGGCTGTGTATATGTTCTATGGACTTACTGAAGAAGAAATACTGTATATTAATCAGAAAGGCAGATAATTGTTTCTGCCTTTCTGATTAATAATTTCCAAAGAACTCCAATTCTTATAGATAAATATCTTTGGCAAATTGTAACAAATATTGCTGTTCAACCTCTGAGAAACCGAATATTTTACAAATAATAGATTCTATCTTATTCATAATAACTTGGTCAATATTATTATGAATCACATTAACATATTCACATAGTGTTTGCTTCTCTTCTGGATATTTTGGAATAGGGAGAATATTGATATTTTGTGCACCAACTTGCATATCGCCGACTCCAGTTTTATTCATATTGGTAACAAAACTGTACCATAAAATAGCGTTTGAATTAAGCATCGCTTCCAAATACTCCAATCCTCCGTCGCTACAAGTTAATATGTAACATGCATTATTTAATATCATGTTCTTATTTTCTAAAGCGAAACCCAATCGATTTCCAATGATTTTCCACACGATTTTTGGCTTATAAAAATCCTCCATATAAGCGCAGTTGCGGAGATTATAAGGGGTATCACCTTTATCTGCTCTTGTAGAGATTTTATCCCAATATTGGTCTAAATGAGCCTTTATAGCTGGATATTCATTCACATCAACTCGTGGCAATTTCCCTTTGATGCCGTTATGGGTATTGATAATCCATAAATCCGCCCAATCATAACCATATCGTTTAATATCCCTGCCACGTAAAATCGGTCGTATTAATTCATCCGTTCTGATACGCTCCTCCTCGGTCTGACAATTAGCTAATATTTCATCACGTTTTTCAGTAGTAATAATAAACGCATCATTAAAGCCAGTCTTAATTCCATAGTTAATTTGAATATTCCAATCTTTAAGTGGAGTACCTATGGCTTCCATTTTACGTTTGATACCTTGTTCTATGGGAGATAGGATAATCCAACTATTTCCATTGGAAAATTCACAACATATCCCCTGTTGCTGCACAAAATCGCTCAAATTCTGTAAGCCATTTATTCCTTGTGTTATGCAAGCAAATGTTCTTTGGACATTTATAGCTTTTTGAAGCATCAATATGTTCACATCAACAGTAGCTGTATCAAATACCTTTACTCCTGCAAAATCTATTAACAAAACAGGATTTGTTTCCGTAACAAAATATTGGCGCAATTCTTTTCCATATCCGGCTTTCATCCACTTATTGGATGTAATGTAGCATAGGCAACCATTGGACTTAAGCAAATTCATCCCTTGCTCGTAGAATAAACAATAAATATCTCCAGTACGAACATAAGTTTTATACTTCATTCGTTCTAAGACATCAGCATCCGTACCCATAGATTGCAACTGAATATAAGGAGGGTTGCCAATAACACAATCAAATCCTATAAAATTTCCATCCGCATCCAATACTTCTGGAAACTCTATACGCCATTCAAAAGCCCCCAAATAAATCTTGTTGGAATTGATTTCCTCAAAATAACTTTCAAGTTCTGCTATTTCCTTTTTAACAGCATCCACTCGTTTCTGCCAATCCTTTTGTTCTTTTTTACTCATTTCAAACAGCTGAGGTGCAAGCAAATTCACCAGTTCTGCCCTACGCTTATTTAATCTGAGTTTTTTAGGTTCTTTTGCACCGATTTCAGTGGTAAGTTTAGATTTAATTTCAGCTATCATTGAATCCAACTCCCACTTTTCAGCTTTATCTTGAGCATTCTTATACTTGCTCACAGCATTTCTATACTGGCTAATAGAAATACCTGTTTCTTTTAATACGGACTTAATGCTATCCGTTAAATCAAAACGATGCAAAAGAGAGTTTCCGCATTTGATATTTATATCGATGTTGGGTAAGGTTTCCAATTGTTTATAATCACTTTCAGCTGTATAGTAAGCATTTTTAAGCAATTCAATCCACAAACGTAACCTACATATTTTCACAGAGTTTGGATTAATATCAACGCCAAACAAACAATTCTCAATAATTATCTTTTTCTCTTTGAACAATGTTTCTTGAATGCGGCGGCTTTCCTCATTCAATGGATTATACTCAAACAAATTGTTTTCTGCATCCGTTACAATCAGTTCATCGTTTTCGATAGACAGTGTGTAATCAGATTTTTTAATACGTTTACCTTCGGAATCCACTAAAATTCCAAGTTCATATTTCAAACGTATTAACTCGTTTAAAGCAGATACCAAAAAGTGTCCTGACCCCACAGCCGGATCACAAATTGTGATACTGTTTATAAGCTGATTAGCTTGTGATATATCATCTATTTTATTGTACAAATCTGCAACAGACGTACAATTCCAGTTATAAAAACTATTAAATTTAGTCAAGACAGAATTAGCAACGGCTTCACGGCACATATACATTGTGATAAATCCAGGAGTAAACACCGAACCATCTTTATGTCCGTTAATTTTTTCAAATATAAGTCCTAAAACAGATGCGTTAATTAAAGTCTTGGCTTCTTCTTGAACTTCCTCACTGCCTTCGCTTGCAAAATTATATGCATCCAAAAAAGCAAATAAATAATTCAAAGTCGGAAGGCTATTAAACTGTTGTTTTACCTTACGATTAATCAATACACTATTAATAAATAGTGGAAATTCAGACCGCTGAGATAAACTATTTATCTTTATTGTATTACTTTCTAATTCAGTAACCTCAAAGAGTGAGCTATTCAAATATGGGACATACTCAAAATCTTTCAATATGGACGCCGTCCTTTGATGAACACTTCGCGCTAAAACTTGAAAGAATAAAGTGTTTAAATCATCAAAATCACGGATTTTCTGAATAGAAAGAAATTTGTAACATTGCTCTCCATTGTGATATTTCAACATTTGAGCTTCCAACAATTTCAAGAACAAGATTCGATTAATCCAAGTGATGCATAACTCCATAGCCACATTGAACAAACGTTCTTCTTGTGTGCTTCCATAAATAGCAATATTTGGAACTTTTCGCAAGCAGTCTTCTGCATCAAGTTGGTTGATTGTATTCTCCAACAAAGAAGCTTCATTACGCCGTCCAACGGCTTTACGTACAATGACAATCTTATTGTTTTCCTTTTTCTCTTCAATACCTAGAATATGCAACAACTCTGCATAAAACTTCTTATTCAAGGAGTTACTGTCATTCTGAAAAGGTAGTTTCAGCAAATGCACATCACTGAATACCTTATACAATTCGATAAGTTTTTTGGGAGCTGTATCCTCATCTAAATATTTAGCGTAAAAGCGGATGTCAAAATAGGTATAGTCAAGACTATCTGCAACTTCTTCAATAAATAAAGAAGCTATCTCAGAATAAAAGAAGTCTGTTTTACGACTTGTTTTTCTGCCGTCCTCAAAATCCTGAAACTCTTTTTTCAGTTTCTTATTTTGATAGAATTTTTGCTCAAACTCTTGGGCATCAAATATAAAATATTCATATACATTGGTCGCTATCAGATATTTAATATCTGTATTTTTCTTGGTTATCCTTTCCCTTAAATAATACAGTAAAAGTTCCTGAAGGGCTTTCCTATTCAAGTTACCAACAGATATCATTTCATTTTTGTTAGTTGTACTTTTTACCTCAATTAATAAGCCAATATTCGACTTACTTGTTTTATCTAATCTTACAGCCAAATCTATATCTTCTTCTGGAGCCATATAGTATGGTTTATAAAAAGTATCACTTAGGAAATTCCTTAAGTGTTCCTTTTGGGTTTCTTCTCTTTGACCATCTGATATGGTAGATAATAAAGTATGGAGAGCTTCTTTAAAACGATTGAAATCTTCTGTTTCTATTGCTACCTGCCTATACGCTTTATTCAATATTTGATTAGGCTTTAATTGTCCCATAATGTCCTTTTTTAATAATTCACAAGCAAAAGTAATCTAATTTGTTGATATATACCTCATAACAAATAAAAAAAGGAAGTATAACCCTATATTGCAGATTATGCTTCCTTTCGCATATAAAAACTTCTTTATTCAAGTTCTTGCGCTTCCTGCTGCAGCAGTCTTACCTTCTCCAACTTTTCAGCCCTTATCCGTGTACGGTATTCAAAATCCTCCACCTCATTACGGATATTCCTGATGACAGCTTTATTCCTGTCATGATGGAATACCACAATTCATTGCCTGAGACACCACCATACATTTTGATAAAATGGTACTTCAAGTCATTGTCAGAGAGTTGCATATTCAGTTTAAACAGACAAGCATTACCGACCAAAAGAAGCAGAATAATCCCAAACATAACAACCTACTACAAGAATGGCCGTGAGGCTTTGAAGTCCAAAATATGCTTGTTAGTGTGATGAACTTCCAACTGCTGCATTCTCTGCAACTCGTTAGCGATGCGTTCCTGTTCCGAGAATATGTCCTTGTTAATGGCACACAGATTGGAATACAGGTTGTAAATTTCCTTGACACGAACCAGTGTCAGTTCACGGAACTTCTCCCACTCATTTCTTCCGGCTGAAAGCTTGGACTTCATTTCAGCAATCTCCGCTTGAAATCGTTGCAAATTGTTGGAAAGCAGAACAAGTCCATCATTGTTTTCTTATTCATAAGTCGTTTCAACCGAAGTTATCCGTTCCTTGATTTCGGAACAAAGGTTATATACCGCATCCAACGTGTGGACAAAATCGTTGTTCTCCATTTCTTTCATTTTAGTATCTGTTTTTTGAGTGATTACCAGAAAGTAAAATAGAACAATTATTTACTTTAAAGAAGTTTGAAATACTTGAATTTATAATATTATACAATTAAAAATTTTAAACATTCATATAATATATCATATATATAATAAAAAAAATCCAAGTTAATGAGTATAAAGTAATTTTTATTGATTAAATTTGCGTCATTAAAAAAAATATATCAGAAACTAATCACTATCTATCATGTTAACCCAAATAATTAACGCTCGTATTTTAACGCCACAAGGATGGCTTAAAGACGGTTCTGTAATAATTTGTGACAATAAAATCCTTGAAGTTACTAATTGCGATCTGGCTATTGTCGGCGCAAAAATAATTGACGCAAAAGGTATGTATATAGTACCTGGCGGTGTAGAAATCCACGTACACGGTGGTGGAGGTAGAGATTTTATGGAAGGATCGGAAGATGCATTTAGAGCTGCAATCAAAGCACACATGCAACATGGTACGACCAGTATCTTCCCTACTCTGTCATCATCAACAATCCCAATGATACGTGCTGCTGCTGCAACTACAGAAAAATTAATGCAAGAACATAACAGCCCTGTCCTCGGATTACACTTGGAAGGTCATTATTTTAACATGAAGATGGCAGGAGGACAAATGCCTGAAAACATAAAAAATCCAGACCCTGAAGAATATATCCCTCTGCTGGAAGAAACAAATTGTATAAAAAGATGGGATGCTGCTCCTGAACTGCCTGGAGCAATGCAATTCGCAAAATATATTACATCAAAAGGTATCCTAGCATCTGTGGGACATACTCAAGCTGAATATGAAGACATATTGACTGGTTATGAGGCCGGATATACACATGCAACACACTTCTATAATGCAATGCCTGGATTCCATAAACGCAGAGAGTACAAGTATGAAGGTACCGTAGAAAGTATATATTTGATTGATGATATGACTGTTGAAGTTGTAGCCGACGGTATCCATGTTCCACCGACAATTCTCCGCCTTGTACACAAGATAAAAGGTGTTGAAAGAACTGCATTAATCACAGATGCTCTTGCCTGCGCAGCAAGCGACAGTCAGGAAGCTTTCGACCCAAGAGTTATAATCGAAGACGGTGTATGCAAATTAGCAGACCGATCTGCGTTGGCTGGAAGTATTGCAACAATGGACAGACTGATACAGACTATGGTACAGAAAGCCGAAATACCTTTAGAAGATACAATAAGAATGGTATCTGAAACACCGGCCAGAATTATGGGAGTATTGGACCGCAAAGGTACACTGGAAAGAGGCAAAGACGCCGATATCCTGGCTTTGGACAGAGATCTTAACGTACGTGCCGTTTGGTCTATGGGAGAAATAGTAGAAGGTACAAATAAATTATTCTAAGAATCATACAAACTAATAATATCGATTATGCTTACTCAATTAATAAACGGACGTATCCTTACTCCACAAGGATGGATTATGGATGGCTCTGTACTCATTAGTAATGGTAAAATACTGGAAGTTACCAATAGCGATTTGGCTGTAATAGGTGCTAAAGTTATTGATGTAAAAGGAATGAATATTGTTCCAGGATTTGTAGGTATGCATATACACGGAGGAGGAGGCCACGATTATAACGAATGTACAGCTGAAGGATTTAACGCTGCCACTCACGCACATTTAATTCATGGAGCAACAACAGTGTTCCCTACATTGACTTCCACTTCATTCGATAATATAACAAAAGCAGCCGCTTTATGTGAGGAAATGATGAAAACCAACAAAGTAATACAAGGTTTACACATTGAAGGTCCTTACTTGAATCCTAAAATGGCAGGTGCCCAGTGGGGAGAATACTTATCAGAACCTAACAAAGACGAATATACACAAGTAATAAACTCAACTTTATGTATAAAAAGATGGGATATAAGTCCAGAAGTTCCAGGTGGTTTTGATTTCGGCAGATTCACTTCCTCAAATGGTATATTAACAGCAATCACACATACAGAAGCGGAATATGACGATATTAAAAAGGCATTCTCTGCTGGTTTCACTCATGCTGCACATTTTTATAATGCAATGCCGGGATTCCATAAACGTAGAGAATACAAATATGAAGGAACCGTTGAAAGTGTGTATCTGACAGACGGCATGTCTGTAGAAGTTATAGCTGATGGAAGACATCTTCCTGCTACAATATTAAAGCTAGTATATAAGCTAAAAGGTGTAGAACAAACCTGTCTGGTAACAGACGCACTAAAATACGCTGCATTTGACGGAGAAATTAATGACCCGCAATATGTTATCGAAAACGACGTATGTAAGCTGGCAGATCATTCATCATTGGCCGGAAGCCTTGCAACCATGGATAAACTGGTATGGACTATGGTTAAAAAGGCAGGAATTCCATTAGAAGATGCAGTAAGAATGGCTTCTGAGACACCATCAAAGATTATAGGTATAGACGACAGAAAAGGAACTCTTCAAAAAGGCAAAGATGCCGACATCGTTATTTTGGACAAGGATACTAATGTCAGATGTGTATTCTCTTATGGAGAAATCGTTGAAGGTACAAACACATTAATACATTAATAGCCTTACATTCAACTATTTAATCAAATCTTTATTAGTATAGATAAACACACATTTGTAATATCTGGGATACACACTTCAAAGGTGATTATCCCAGATTTCTTTTTTTATTAATATTTTCCAATAAAAAAGTCTCAAATATTTTGCAGATTTAAAAAAAAGTCATACCTTTGCACTCGCAATCGGAAAACAACGATAGCAAATAGGATTGATTCGCTAGCTCAGCAGGTAGAGCACAACACTTTTAATGTTGGGGTCTTGGGTTCGAGCCCCAAGCGGATCACTCAATCAACCAGAGAGTTACAAAAAATGTAACTCTCTTTTTTTATATCAGCGTAAAAACCTGAGGAGCCCAGATTTTTACGTTGATTCCTAAAAATCAGGTGAGCCAACGTTACCCCATCAAATACACCAATAAAAAATAGAGGAACTAACTTAATCATAAAACTAAAGTTAATTCCTCTATTTCGTGCGCCTGATAGGACTCGAACCTACACGTCTCACGACACCAGATCCTAAGTCTGGCGCGGCTACCAATTACGCCACAGGCGCGTGAGAAGCTTTATTTCTCATTTGCGTTGCAAAGGTACGCATTTTTTTTACACTTACAAATTTTTCAACTATTTTTTTTCAAGAAATTGCATGCAGCTTCTATTATAGTGTCTTTTCCACGCAAAATATCTTCTTCAGTCATATCAACATGTATGTCCGGCTCAATACCAAATTCTATCTGATTCATTTCAGCATCATACATTGGGGCCGCAGAAAATCTTATAGACCATCCGTTAGGAATTTCCGATGAAAATGGTAACCCCGAACCACCACCGGTTTTATCTCCTATTATTGTTACAAGAGGCATATTCTTCATGCAATTAACAAAATCGTTTGTCGAACTATATGAACGCCTGTTGGTTAAAACAACAGCTTTTCTTTGCCATCTGACTCCATTGGAAGGTTCAATATACACCGGTTGGGGCGATGAAAACTCATTATGCCCGGGCCCAGTTTTATGAGACATATATCCGACATGAATTTTCTCATTGGTAAATCTTGAAGCTAACTTCTGGGCAGTCGTAAGATTTCCTCCCCCATTATTTCTGACATCAATTATCAATCCGTCGCACAATTCCATCTCCTTCAACATGTAATCAAGATTACCATCTCCTATTCCGTTAGAAAAACTTAGGCAATACACATAGCCTATATTGTTCTCCAAAATCTGATATGTAAGTCCGGAAGTATTTACATAATCTTTTCCCAGGTAATTACTCTGAATACTGTCGCTGAAATTACGTGGATAAGAATCAAACCATTCTCTGTATTGAGAAGTTCCATAAGCACTACTAAGATTAACATGACCATCGCGCAACTCGTTTACCATTTCTGACAGCACTTCAAAAAGATTATAGCTGGACATATCGGATGTTATCCGTTTGGAATATCTCGAATAAACCTCATCCCAGTCCAATCCATACACATCATTCTTATAGTCAAGAAAACAGTACTGTTCATCAATAATTCTCCACAAAGATTCAAAGTTTGCCTGTGGGGTGTTGCCAGAAACATCTTCTCTGATACACGAAGAATACAGCACTGATAAAAAGACACAAAGCAATATTATAAACAAAGAATTATTCCTGCTATTCATACAAAAAATCATTTAATCAAAATGGAGTAACCTTGGATGAAAGACTGATTTTGTTCTTTCCCCGTATAATAGAGAAATTTCTTACAAATCCAATCATAAAATTGTGCGAATAGAAATGGCTTTTTAGGTTATTTACTTTGGCCTGCTGTATATCGCACAAATATCCTGCACGCATTATTGTCTTGCCTATAGGAAAATCTAATGTCAACATTTGTCTAAACGTGGGAGCGTTATGAAATGAAGTAAACAAGACATTGCTGCCACCATGTTTCAGCGAAAATATTTCATAATAGGACTGACCATATTCAGGTGAAAACATAATACCCATAAAAGGTAAATTAGCCTGATATCTTAAAGTCATAGGATATCTGAAAATCCTGAATTTATATATCACCATAGCAGAAGCATCAATACTTCCATATGCTTTGGCTTGTGCCGGATTATTTGAGTTACGTGTGTTGTATATAAAACCGCAATTCAAATCTAACATCGGTCCAAACAAAATCTTCAGATTTTCATCAACCTTATACTGATAATGAAGAGCATAAGTCCAATTAAACATTCCTGAATATGATTTTGAGGATTTTGAGATATTCTCTGCAGATGAACAGTTGACCTGTATCACACGTTGGGCAGACACCTTACCTCCCATAAGCCTGGTCATGCGCATATTCTCGTGCATAAACCTCAGTTCAGGTCCACGATATTCCAAAGGGGAAAGATATGTATCATATACATTGGATATTCCCGCACCTATCATTACGGAACGTACTATGTATTTCTGATGAGATAAAGTATCCTGCGCCAATACTTCGGCGCAAGACACAAATAATATAATCAGAGTTGATATATAACCATATATTCTATTCATAATTTTAGAACAGTTTCATCTGACCATCATCTTCATTTGACAGATCCACATCATCTGTATTCACATCATCTGCTTCCGTTTGTGATTCAGGTTCTTCCTTTATGACAGGTTCGAGTTCTTCTATTTTGTCTATAGTAAACGTAGTAAGACGTTTTCCTTTGGCCTTAAAACTCTTCACACCGACAAAATCATCTGCATAGACTATCATTGGCTCTCTGAAACTGTCATGTCCACCAAACAGTACATTAATACGCGGATAAGTTTCGGATGTAAGCAACAATAATACATTCTGCTTGTTTTCACCAAGGAAGTTCTGTCGTTTGGCACTTTGTTCTAAACAGAATCTTTTAAGATATGGATAATTCTGCTGGTCTGCATCATAAAGAACTGCAGTCCAAACCTTTTCTGGATCATATTTTTCAAGAATCATTATATCCGAATCATAATGGTTGTTCAAATCAAAATCAGTCGTATAGAACTCACCATTCTTCATGATTACCAATATACTGTCTTCGCTTTGGAATTCTCCCAGATACTCACCGCGTCCATCATAATTAAGACGAAGTACATCATGATCAAACCACACTTTTCGTCCTCCCAATGTAGAACCTCCCTTATGCTTCAGACTTATCTTATGCACTTCAAGACGTGTAAGAAGGTTACCCATAGACTGTCTTCCCTTAATGGAAATCTCACTGAAATCGCGTTCCAAAATCAATTTCTTTATTCTAGGATTAGGTCTTAGAGTTACTTTCACCACTTCAGCCTCACCATTTGGATTTGCTGTAAAATACATTATCTTAGATCCTGGATTTCCTTGTGTTACATCATACTCACGGTCACGTATCATCGAAGTGACATTAAAACGTTTGATAAAATACGCACCGTCTTTACCGTCGCGATATATCACATTATAAATAGTACGCTTGTCGTTCTTCTTGAAAATATTTACATACAATATATTCTTACCGACAAAAAGTTTATCACTTATTCTTACTATCTTATATTTTCCGTCTTTATAGAATATAATGACATCATCTATATCAGAACAGTTGCAGACATATTCATCTTTCTTCAGTCCCGTTCCGATAAAGCCTTCCTCTCTGTTTATATACAGCTTCTCGTTTGCTTCTGCCACCTTGGTAGCCACTATGACATCAAAATTTCTTATTTCTGTCTTTCGCTCGAAATTCTTGCCATACTTGGCTTTCAAACCTTCATACCAGTTTATAGTATATTCGGTGATATGTGCAAGATGATTATCTATTTCCTCTATTTCACTTTTCAGACGTGCTATCAATTCATCCGCCTTATCTTTATTAAACTTCAGGATACGTGCCATCTTTATCTCCATCAGTTTCAATATATCTTCCTTGGTTACTTCACGCACCATTTGCGGATAGAAAGGCGTAAGACGCTCATCAATATGTTGGCATGCTGCATCCATATTCTCTGCCTGCTCAAATTTCGCATCTTTATAGATACGTTCTTCTATAAAGATTTTCTCCAGCGAAGCAAAATGCAGAGCTTCTAGTTTTTCTTCACGTTCGATATTCAATTCCTGTCTTAACAGATCCAAAGTATTGTCCGCAGACTTCTTTAACACATCACTTACAGATAAGAAATGAGGTTTCTTGTTGTCTATCACGCAACAGTTAGGCGATATATTAACCTCACAGTCTGTAAATGCATAAAGCGCATCCAAAGTCTTGTCTGAAGAAACTCCAGGAGCAAGATGCACAAGTATTTCCACTTTATCAGCTGTGTTGTCCTCTACCTTCTTTACTTTGATTTTGCCTTTTTCTACAGCCTTTAAGATAGAATCGATAAGTGACGAAGTAGTTTTTCCATACGGGATCTCACTGATACATAAAGTCTTGTTATCCAATTTGGAAATTTTTGCTCTTACGCGTACCACTCCACCTCGCTCACCATCGTTATATCTTGATACATCAATAGATCCGCCTGTCTGGAAATCAGGATAAAGCTGGAACGACTCACCTTTTAGATAAGCGATGGCAGCATCACATAGTTCATTGAAATTGTGAGGAAGTATTTTTGATGACAATCCGACAGCAATACCTTCAACACCCTGCGCCAATAGCAAAGGGAATTTAACAGGCAATGTAACAGGCTCTCTGTTACGTCCGTCATAAGACGACTGCCATTCAGTGGTCTTCGGATTGAAAACCACGTCAAGAGCGAATTTAGATAAACGTGCCTCGATATAACGCGGAGCGGCAGCACTGTCACCGGTAAGGATATTTCCCCAGTTACCCTGACAGTCGATAAGCAATTCTTTTTGGCCCAACTGTACCAGAGCATCACCTATTGAAGCATCTCCATGAGGATGAAACTGCATGGTATGACCTACAATGTTCGCAACTTTATTATACCTTCCGTCGTCAAGACGTTTCATAGAGTGCAATATTCTCCTCTGCACTGGTTTCAAGCCATCATTAATATGAGGGACAGCTCTTTCAAGTATTACATAAGATGCATAATCAAGAAACCAATTCTGATACATTCCACTCAACTGATGTCTTACCGCATCATCGGACGTATCTGCCGGTTTGTAATCAGAATGGCCTTCACTCCCCTGTAAATCGTTTTCCTTATCAAATGTATCTTCGCTCATTTTTAGTATATTAATCAAGAATAAAACAGTCTTTGCAAATTTAATAAAAAAGAGGATATACCATGAAAAGATATATCCTCTTATTTAACTTATTTTATTCTACAGTATATTACTTGGCAACTTTTTCAAGCCAATTTACCATAAACAACATTACCCCCATCGAGATAAGACATACTATCATGAATATAGCCCAGCAATAACCGATAGGAATAGCATTATACATAAGCGGACCTATCCACAAGAGAAGATTTCCCACAGCAGTAGCTCCGAGCCACAATCCCTGGCAAAGTCCTAAAAGATGTTTTGGCGCAACTTTCGAAACAAATGACAATCCAAGAGGAGATATAAACAACTCTGCAACCGTAAGAAGGAAGTAAAGTACTATCAATACCCAAGCACCCGCTTTCACCTGTTGGTCTATAGGAAGCTCTCTATATTCAGCAGCCGAAGGATAACCCATCACAAGTGAATATGCAGAAAGGAACAGATAAGCCAGACCTGCTATAAACATACCTATAGCAATCTTACGCGGAGTAGATATCTCTTTTCCTCTTCTGGAAAGTGATCCGAAAATCATCATTATAATAGGAGTCAGAGTTATCACAAAGAACGGATTAACAGCCTGCCATATTTCAGGTGCTATTGTTGTTGTATCAACAAAGTCTCTCGCAAACAGAGACAAAGAAGTTCCGTTCTGATGGAATGAGAACCAAAAGAATATTACAACACCAAGCACAGCAAACAATGCATAAAGACGCTGCTTGATTTCTTTTGCCATAGCAGCCTTTTCTTCAGCTGTATATGTAACAGATGCTGCCGATTCTTTCTTTCCCGGATTTGGGAACTGACGTTTTGTCGCAAAGAAAATTACAAGCGAAATAAGCATGGCAGCAACAGAAGCGAGGAATGAATAATGGATACCCTCGTTGAAAATCTGCAAATACTGCGAGCATGATGCAGCCAAATCAGATGTTTCACCTACGCACTGAGACATCAGCTGATTTAAATTTCCCATAGCTTCAGCAGACATGCTATCTGCCTTATTGATATAATCATGGCAAAGCGCAGGAAGACTAGCATTGTAAACCATATTATGCGCACTCAACCACCAGCTTCTCAACAAAGGAGCAACAAACGGAGCAACAAGTCCTCCAATATTTATAAACACATAAAAAATCTGGAAGCCGGAATCTCTCTTTCCTTTTACCATCGCCAATTCCTTTTCACCTTTAGCGGCTGCTTCAGCCTCCAAATCATCATACATCTGACCTACAATGGCCTGAAGATTTCCTTTAAACAGACCATTACCAAAGGCAATAAAGAACAATGCCAAACAAGTTAAAGAAAGCAACCATATAGTGTTGCTTGAATTTGCAGTAATCGGAATAGATAATGCAATATATCCTATAGCCATGACGACCAAACCTGCCATGATGGTACCTTTATAATTCTGTTTTCTGTCGGCTATCAAACCACCAACAAGACTTAAAAGATAGATACCTGCATAAAAGAAAGAATAGATAAGTGTGCTTTTTTCCTCACTTATACCAAATTTTGAACAAAGGAACAACACCAGCACAGCATTCATAATATAGTAGCCAAAACGCTCACCCATATTAGACAAAGCCGCAGGAATTAATCCTTTCGGATGCTTTTTAAACATAAATAATGAAGATTTAAATGATTAATGACTAAATTTTTATGCAAAAATATAGAAAAAACAAATAACAAACAACATTACTTATTCCATTATTTTTCAGCCAATACAGGTTTCGCTAAAACTGTTTGCTATAGGACACAAAAAAAAGAGAAGCCTTCTTGACTTCTCCTATCTCCAGTTGCGGAGGCCTGACTCGAACAGACGACCTTTGGGTTATGAGCCCAACGAGCTACCAACTGCTCCACTCCGCGATGTTCATATTTTTTTTAGTTGCGGAGGCCTGACTCGAACAGACGACCTTTGGGTTATGAGCCCAACGAGCTACCAACTGCTCCACTCCGCGATGTTATTTCTTATTTGCGAGTGCAAAGGTAGAGCTTTAAATCGTAAAAAGCAAATCTTTAAGCAGAAAAATCAGGCCAATTAGATTAAAGAAGTTAAATAGATTATAAAAAACAGTTCAAAACATATTCACTATGTAAAATAATTCGAAATGAAGTCTTGCTATTTCCATCAACCTCTTCAATGAGCCCAAACAGGCAAACATTTAGACCAAACAAAAAAAGAGATAAAGGCTTAATCCTTTATCTCCTCAAATTCTATATATTCACCCTCATTTTTATCAAACACTTTGTTCTTAGCCTTCGGATTATCTTTTCTCTTATATTCCGAATAGCCTTGAGCATTATTATTATTTTCAAAGGTTTCAGTCTGTCTCTTGGCACTTTTTCCAATACCAAATACTGTCCTAACCACTTTATACAGGATTGTAAATCCTATAATCAATACGAAAAGAATTATAAAAAATATCAGTCCTAATATTTGAAACATAGTTATTGCGTTTTTTATATTTTAAATACAATAACCGTGCCACGATTATTATATTATGATTTTTTGAATGTAAATGCAGACAATATTATATACCATATTATTACCGCGGCAAGACCATTTATGGCATAAACCAACAGCAGGGCTACACTGACTGCCAGAAATATATATTTTATTTTATTATCTTTCCACATAAGATTCTTGAACTTCAATGAAAACATTGGCAGCTCAGACACCAACAACAAAGACATAATGACAACCAGCAGCAGCAAATAAAATGCATTAAAATACTGCGACATATACTGATTTCCATCTATACAAATAGCCAAAGAACTCCAGAAAAGAGCATTTGCCGGCGTAGGCATACCTATAAAAGAAGTTGTCTGACGCTCATCCAGATTAAATTTTGCAAGCCTCAATGCAGAAAATACAGATATAATAAATGCTGTATAAGGCAGATACTCAGATACACCTGACATAAAATCAGGAATATGAATTTCTTTAAACAAGGAAAAAACAATAGCAGAAGGTGCCAAGCCAAAAGTAATATTATCAGCCAAGGAGTCCAATTCTTTTCCAATAGGCGATGAAACTTTCAAAAGCCTTGCACTCATACCATCAAAGAAATCGAAAACCGCACCTAACACTATGAACAGCATTGCCAGACGAAAATCTGACTGAAATGCCATATACGATGCTATACATCCACAAAATAGATTACAGCTTGTTATACCATTTGGAATATTCCTGATTATAATATTAGGCATAATATCTCTGATTATTTAAGTTTTGCTATAACAGTTTCGTTTCCTGTAGTTTTCTGATTCATTTCAACACAAACTTCTGTTCCAAGAGGCAAGTAAACATCAACTCTTGAACCGAATTTTATGAATCCCATATGTTCATCTATATAACAATCCTCACCCGGAGTAGCATAGGTCACAATTCTTCTGGCCACTGCACCAGCGATCTGACGAGTCATTATAGTTTCACCTTCCGGTGTTTCTATAATTATAGTAGAACGTTCATTTTCCGTACTGGCTTTCGGAAGCCACGCTTTCATAAACCTTCCATTATGATGCTTTACCATTTTCACAACACCATCAACAGGATACCAATTGGCATGAACATTGGTTATATCCATAAAAATGGAAATCATCAGCCTGCGGTCATGAAAATACTCATGTTCTTCCACCTCTTCTATTACTACCACCCTTCCGTCAGCAGGAGCCACAACTGTCTTTTCCGTTTCTCCTTTAAACAGTCTTATAGGACAGCGAAAGAAATTCACCATCAAAAGATACAAGACTATACTTACTACAGCTAATATATAGAAGAATACATTAGTACCCAAAAGATAATAAGAAGCAAGATTTATAGCCAAAAGGACTATAGCACTTGTGATAAGTATATTGGTTCCCTCATGGTGTATGCGGATTTTCTTCAATTTTTTTATTCTATTCATGATGGTAAAAGTAATGATATAGATATTTTAACATGCAAAAGTAAGCGTATTTTAATTACTCTGCAAATAAAATATAAGAAAAAACTCTTTGTAATGATTTTGCAACAGCATTGCAAACGTTTTAAATACAAAATTTCTTCTTTTACAATTACTATGAAGAACAAAAAAAATTCCCGGATAGCACAAATACTAATCCGGGAATATCTATATTTTTTTCAGTTCTATCAGATTGACAATTCGTTCAAGACATTGACAAGCTCTCTATCGATAGGCTTATCATTCTTGATAGCTTTAGCAAACGGTACATATACGATTTTGTCATTTTCTATACCTATCATAACGTTTCTCTGACCTTCCATCAAAGCCTGAATACTTGCAACACCCATACGGCTGGCAATAATTCTATCGTGAGCAGTCGGTCGTCCGCCACGCTGCAAGTGTCCTAGAATAGTCACACGTACATCATACTGAGGATATTCGTTTTTAACACGCTCTGCATAATGCATTGCACCACCTGTAATTTCACTTTCAGCCACTAGAACGATTGAACTACTCTTTGACTTGCGGAATCCGTTTTTGATAAACTCTTCCAACTGGTCAACTTCAGTATTAAATTCAGGTATAATAGCAGCTTCAGCACCTGCCGCTATAGCTCCGTTCAACGCAAGGAAGCCTGCATCACGTCCCATAACTTCAACAAAGAACAGACGTTCGTGAGAAGTTGCAGTATCCCTGATTTTATCTACAGCATCAAGAATTGTATTCAAAGCTGTGTCATAACCTATTGTAGTATCTGTTCCATAAAGGTCGTTATCAATAGTTCCCGGAAGTCCGATACAAGGAACATCATATTCTTCTGCCAACAATCTGGCACCAGTGAGCGAACCATCACCACCTATTATGATAAGAGCATCAATACCCTCACGCACCATAGTTTCGTGAGCCACCTGACGTCCCTCTGGAGTCTTGAACTCCATACATCTCGCAGTCTTCAGGATTGTACCTCCCAGCTGTATGATATTGCTTACATTCTGAGTTTTAAATTCCTGTATTTCTCCAGTTATAAGTCCTTTATAGCCTCTATAAATTCCCTTAACTTTCAACCCGTTGTATATTGCTGCACGAGTCACGGCACGAATAGCCGCATTCATACCCGGAGCATCTCCTCCAGAAGTGAGGATACCAACACATTTAACACTTGCCATATTGTTGAATATTATTAGTTTGTTTCAATGCCGCAAATTTACAAATTCCGTCGTAAAGTTGTATTAAATAGATATGTATTTTAAGTTAACTTGAATTATGAATTCTTTAACATGACTCCGATATTACATTCTTACATTTATCCATAAGCCATTTAGGTGTTGAAGTAGCACCACATATTCCTATAGACTTTGCATCCCTGAACCACTCCATGTCAATATCTTCCGGTTTATCAACCTGATATGTATTTGGATTAATTTCCTTACATTCGTGAAACAGTATTTTCCCGTTAGAGCTTTTCTGCCCACACACAAATAGGATCACATCATGTGAAGCAGCAAACTTTCTGATATTAGGCATTCTGTTTGCCACCTGACGGCATATTGTATCAAAATACTGAAAAGTGGCAGACTTTGAAATATTCTGTTCTATATACGAAACGATACTTCTGAACTCATCCAGCGATTTTGTCGTCTGCGAATACAGCCTTACATCTTTATTCAAGTCTATCTTATCTACTTCCTCTATTTTTTCAATAACTATAGCCTCACCATTTGTCTGTCCTACCAGCCCAAGCACCTCCGCATGACCGTTCTTTCCATATATTACTATCTGCTTTTCTTTTTCAGGTTCTTTACTGGTATATTCCTGCTTAATTCTTTTTTGCAACCGTAATACTACAGGACAGGTGGCATCAATTATTTCTATATTATTCTCTGCAGCTATCCTATAAGTTTCCGGAGGTTCACCATGTGCACGTAACAACACTTTTACGTTTTTAAGCTTTGCATACTCCTCATGGTTAATAGTTATAAGCCCCAGTTTTTTCAAACGTTCGCATTCCTGACCATTATGCACTATATCTCCAAGGCAATACAGAGGAGTTCCTTTTGCCAACTCTTCCTCAGCCTTTTTTATAGCAGTGGTCACGCCGAAACAAAACCCTGATTCACTATCAATTTCTATATTATACATTAGCCGCCTTTTGGTATTCATTAATTAACCATGCTTTCTGTTCTTCTACTGTCATATTGCTATTATCCAATACAATAGCATCATCAGCCTTTCTCAAAGGACTTACAGCTCTAGTCTGGTCTATCCTGTCTCTTTCTTCAACATTTTTGAGGATCTCATCAAATGATACTTCCTGTCCTTTTGCCATCAGTTCATCATATCTTCTTTTTGCCCTGATTTCAGCCGAAGCTGTGACAAATATCTTTAACTCCGCATCAGGAAATACCACCGTTCCTATATCGCGTCCGTCCATGACAATACCTTTGCTTTTTCCCATTTCCTGCTGCAATTTCACCAAGGCTTCCCTTACAAATCCCAATGCAGCAACAAGGCTTACCCTGGATGAAACCTCCATAGTCCTTATCTTAGACTCTACGTTTACACCATTCAGGAATGTTTCCGGTTTCAAAGTAGCTTCATTAAGACAAAACGACACAGATATATCATTTATATGTTTTTCCAACTCTTCCGAATTCACACTTCCATCAGAGTTAAAAAGCGAATTCTCGAGGCAATACAGGGTTACTGCCCTATACATTGCACCACTGTCTATATATATATATCCGATTTCCTTTGCCAGATCCTTGGCCATCGTGCTTTTACCACAAGAAGAGAAACCGTCTATTGCGATTGTTATTTTTCTCATAAAACATCTATATTATATAATGTGTATTCTTTTCCGTTCGGAAATCAAAGATATGGAAAAGTTTTTACTGTTTTATCCTCATTTGCAGAAATATTTCCGTTTTAATCTATTTTTATCATTTTGATGTTGCTTTTTCAAATAAATATACTACATTTGCACACAGAGAATTATTAACAATTTATCAAATCATTTATGGAAGTTAAAAAATCGCCCAAAGCAGACCTCGAGGGAAAGAAATCCACGTGGATGCTGATTGGTTACGTGCTGATATTGGCAGCAGTGTTTGTGGCTTTCGAATGGACAGAACGCGACAAACAGGTGACTACCGATACTGGTGTCGTTGAACCGATTTTTGAGGAGGAAATGATTCCTATCACAGAAGAACCGGAGCAAAAGCAAGCACCTCCTCCACCAGAAGCTCCGAAAGTTGAAGAAGTAATTCAGATTGCAGAGAACGATGCGGATGTAGAGGAAACTACTATCAAATCTAGTGAAGATGACAATACAGCCGTAGAAATCAAGTACATCGAACCTGTAGTTGAAGAAGAAGAACCTGTAGAAGAAGAAATCTTCATGGTTGTAGAACAAATGCCTGAATTCCCTGGTGGTATGGCAGAATTGATGAAATTCCTCAGCAAGAACATCAAGTATCCTACAATCGCTCAGGAAAACGGTATTCAGGGACGTGTAATCGTTCAGTTTGTCGTTAATCAGGACGGTTCTATCGTTGACCCTGTAGTTATGCGCTCTGTCGATCCATATCTTGACAAGGAAGCTCTTCGAGTTATCAGCTCCATGCCAAAATGGAAACCAGGTATGCAGCGTGGTAAAGCTGTACGTGTAAAATACACAGTGCCTGTAACATTCAGATTGCAGTAATAACTTTATAACATTAAAAAGGCTGTCCGCAAAAGGGCAGCCTTTTTGTTTTTTTATCCCAAAGACAAAAAACTATGAAGCAGTACGAAGACAAAGAACTATTAGAAAAGATTCAGAAGTATATCGGAGAATTGTCATATACTCACGAGCCGGAAAATCTATACAAGCCTATAGAATATGTGCTTGGCTTAGGAGGTAAACGTATTCGTCCGGTTTTGATGTTAATGGCCTACAACCTATACAAGGATGACGTTGAAAAAATCTATCAACAAGCTGCGGCACTGGAAACATACCATAATTTTACACTGTTACACGATGATCTCATGGACAAAGCCGACATGAGAAGAAACAGACCAACCGTACATAAAAAATGGGATGAAAATACCGCAATTCTTTCCGGTGATGCCATGCTCATACTTTCGTTCAAAATGATGATGGAATCATGTCCTGCCGAATACATATCAGAAGTCACATCCACCTTCAGCAAGGCCGCTCTGGAAGTTTGCGACGGACAACAGTGGGATATGGATTTCGAAAAAAGACTTGATGTGACAGTTGACGAATACATGAACATGATTTGTCTGAAGACATCTGTCTTACTTGCCGCTTCACTGAAAATAGGCGCGATACTAGGTGGGGCAAGCGAAGAAGACGCAAATCTGCTTTACGATTTCGGTATAAAATTGGGACTTGCCTTCCAGCTCCAGGACGACTATCTTGATGTGTATGCAGATTCTTCCGTTTTCGGTAAAAATATCGGTGGAGACATCTGCTCAAATAAAAAGACATTCATGCTTATCACAGCCCTTGAGAAATCATCAGGAGAAAACAAGAAAGAACTTGAGAATTGGATAAATGCCGAAGCTTTTATTCCTGAAGAAAAGATTAAAGCTGTTACTGAAATATATAACAACACCGGAGTTCCAGACATATGTATGGATAAAATCAACACCCTATACAATGAAGGGCTTGCCATACTTGATAATGTATCAGTAGATGCATCATTAAAAACCAATCTTAAAAACTTCACAAAACAATTAATGAAAAGAGTATTATGATTGGATTGATTGACACTCACACACACCTCTTTTGTGAGGAGTTTGACAGCGACAGAGAACTGGCCATCATAAGAGCAAAAGAAGCAGGAGTAACAAGAATGTTTATGCCCAATATTGACGATGAGAGCATAGATGCGCTACTCAAACTTTGCGACAAAACATCAGGTTGCTATCCTCTTATGGGGTTGCATCCCACTTCGGTTGCTGACGACTGGAAAATCAGACTTGAAAAAGTAGAAAAAGTCCTGATTTCAGGAAGAAAATTCTACGGTATTGGAGAAGTCGGTTTGGATCTTTATTGGGACAAGACATACGTAGAAGAACAAAAAGAAGTATTCAGAATACAATTGGAATGGGCCCTTAAGTTCAATTTACCTCTGATTATACATTGCAGGAATGCTCACAAAGAGATGTTGGAAGTAATGTCTCAATATAAGGATACCCCATTACGAGGAATATTCCATAGCTTTGGCGGAACACTGGAAGAGGCAAACGATATGTTGTCCTACAAGAATTTCATGCTGGGAATAAACGGTATTGTAACATTCAAGAAAAGTACCCTTCCGGAAACACTAAAGCAACTGCCAATAGATAGAATAGTACTTGAAACAGATTCGCCATACCTTGCACCAGTACCATACAGAGGAAAAAGAAACGAAAGTGCATACATCACATCAATAGCAAACAAACTTGCCGAAATTTTTAATACATCAATAGACGATATTGCACGCCATACAACAAGAAATGCACTAAAAGTGTTCCAAAATGCCGACTAAAGTCTTTAAATAATATTAATTTTATGCGTTATCGCAAACTTTTTCGTCTTTTAGGCTATGTAAGAAAAAAAAAAAGAATACATTTGTGACTGAAAAAGGACAAATGAGTACCGATTACGGATATAATTAAATATGTAAGAAGGGAAAAATAGGTGCTGAGGAGAGGTGCTCGAGTGGTTGAAGAGGCACGCCTGGAAAGCGTGTATACGCCAAAAGCGTATCACGGGTTCGAATCCCGTTCTCTCCGCGATAGTCAAAGAGAAAAAATAACAAATAAGAATAAACAATAAACTATTAATTAATTAATCTTAAAAAATTAGACACACAATGAAAAAGTTATTTGCAATTCTTGCAGTAATGGGAGTTCTCTCATTCGGAATGACTCAGTCTGTTATCGCACAGGACGCTCCTGCGGCAACTGAAACAGTAGTAGTTGAAGAAGGTGGTATGCACAAAGAACTTAAGACTAAGTTCATCGAAGGTGACGCTGGTTTCATGTCTTTGGTTGCTATCGCATTGGTACTTGGTTTGGCTTTCTGTATCGAACGTATCATTTACTTGAGCCTTGCTGAAGTTGACACTAAGAAATTGATGGCAAAACTTGAAGAAGCTTTGGAAAAAGGTGATGTAGAAGGTGCAAAAACTATCTGCCGTAACACTCGCGGACCTGTTGCCTCTATCTGCTATCAGGGATTGATGAGAGTTGACGAAGGTTTGGATGTTGTTGAACGTTCTGTAGTTTCTTACGGTGGTGTTCAGGCTGGTTACCTTGAAAAAGGATGCTCTTGGATTACATTGTTTATCGCGATGGCTCCGTCACTCGGATTCTTGGGTACTGTGATTGGTATGGTCATGGCGTTCGACCAAATCCAGATGGCAGGTGATATTTCTCCGACAGTCGTAGCAGGTGGTATGAAAGTGGCCTTGATTACTACTATCTTCGGTCTTATCGTAGCTTTGATTCTTCAAACTTTCTACAACTACATCTTGTCTAAGATTGAAGCTATCACAAGCCAGATGGAAGACTCTTCAATCACTTTGCTTGATATGATTATGAAGTACAACTTGAAATACAAAAAATAATAAGAACGATGACTAAATTATCATATAAAGTATCATACTACGTGTTTTATGCATGTATTGCCGTAATCTTGGTAGTACTAGGCATGTTCTACGGAGTAGGATACAGCGAAACAAACGCAGCAGGTTTGACAGAACCTGCCAATACTCCGGCTTTGATGTATTTAATGTACGGATTGTTTGCATTATGCGTGGCTGTGACTATCATAGCAGCGGTTATCCAATTCGGTGCCGCACTAAAGGATGACCCAAAAGCTGCATTGAAATCATTCTTGGGATTTATTCTTTTGGTAGTTCTACTGATCGTAACTTATAATATGGGTTCTGACGAAACCGTAGTTTTAGGTGGTGGCGTAACCTATGACAATAAGTTCTTGATTAAGGTTACTGATATGTTCTTGTATTCAACATATGTACTGCTCGTAATAGCAGCAATAGGTACTTTGCTGAATTTATTAGGCGTATTCAAGAAAAGATAAAGTTTTAATTTTATTGTAAGATAAAAAGATATGGCAAAAACAAAAAGAAAAGTGCCAGGAATCAATGCAAGTTCCACGGCCGATATTTCTTTTATGTTGCTTATTTTCTTCCTTATAACGACATCAATGGACACTGACCGTGGTTTGGCAAGGCGTCTGCCCCCACCACCGGAAAGTGAAGAACAAAAAAATGACATTATCATTAAGGAAAGAAACATTCTCCAGGTTAAAATTAACAAAGATGACAATTTGATGGTTAACGGAGAAATTGGTTTTGACATAAGACAACTTAAAGACAAAGCAAAAGAATTCATTGCCAATCCGAATGATGACCCTAATATGCCGGAAAAGCATAGAAAGAATCTACCATTCTTTGGCGATGTTATGATAACTGAAAAGCATGTAATTTCTGTACAGAACGACGTTGGTACAAGCTATGATGTTTATATCCAGGTTCAGAACGAATTGGTAGCTGCTTATAATGAATTGCGTAACGAATTAGCGATGTCACAATTCGGCAAATCATTTGCAAACTGTTCAGAAGAACAAAAAGAAGCTATCATAGATTACTATCCACAGAAGATTTCTGAAGCAGAACCTAAAAAATATGGAGGAAAATAATAATGGGAAAGTTTAATAAAACAGGTAAGCGAGAAATGCCGGAGTTGAATACTTCGTCTCTGCCTGACCTTATTTTTACCATTTTGTTCTTCTTCATGATTGTGACTACTCTTCGTGAGGTTACATTAAAGGTTCAATTTAGGGTCCCACAGGCAACAGAATTGGAAAAGCTTGAAAAGAAGTCATTGGTTTCCTTCATCTACATCGGTAAACCATTACCTGAGTTCCAGAAAAAGATGGGTACTACAGACCGTATCCAGCTGAACGATAAATTCTCTGAATCAAATGAAGTTCAGGATTATATCTATCAGGAACGTGAAAATATGAAAGAAGAGGACAAACCTTTTATGACAGTATCACTGAAAGTTGATGCAAAAACTAAGATGGGTATTGTTCAGGAAGTAAAACAAGCACTTCGTCAAGCATACGCTTTGAAGATCAACTATTCTGCAACACAACGTCAGTAATAGTATCAAAGATAAAAAAAGAGTTACTCAATCGAGTAACTCTTTTTTTTATACCTATAAGTTTATACCAAATAAACATTCTTATATATTTCGGATGTTATAGTGTCGAATATCCCATCTATTGAATCTGCTCCGGAAAACATGATGTACATTGGAATAGGACTCCCGGACTTTCTGTATGGCGGTTGCACGTATGGACGTTCAGAGAGTGTAAAACCGTTTCTTTCATAAAAGCCGATACGGCGTTTGCTCAATTCATCTTCAGGAAGTTCCACTTCAAGAACTATTATGGAATCCGGGAAATTACTTAATAAAGCCTGCATAATCATTTTTCCATAACCTTTGTTTCTTACACTTGGTGAGGTGGCAAGATGTTCTACATAAAGAAATCCTGTCAGTTTCCATAAAGTTATCAGACCAACATTTTCAGCATCATCAGTAATCAGATATGCGGTAAACAAAGGATTACTATCAGTATTATATCTCTGCATCTCGTCGTCCCTTCTTTCCTCTACGGGAAATGATTCATGCAAAAGATTTTCTACAAAAGGATACGAAGGATCTGTAGTCTTAATAGGATTAAATTTAATCATGGCTTATATATATTGGTTATTAGTCAGTATAAAAATCTATCAATCTCTGAAGCGATCTCTGGCACACCGGGCAAAAAGCTTTTGCTTCATTAGTACGCATTCTGCAATCCGGAACCGGTCTGTAAATTCCTTTCATACTATATCCGGCCCCCTGATAAACTCCTAGCGCTTCAGTCGAACTATAATTATCAGATGTTATTTTAGTTGGAACAACAATATCCTTCGGCAGCATGTCACTCCATTTACTTTCAAAATCAACCAAAGTGGTTATATTCTGTTCCCACGGCTCAACATCATACGGATAAAGCGGACTAGGCGCGTCAGTATAGGCATATTCGTCGGCCAATCCTCCAAAGCTGTGACCGAACTCATGCACAACAACAGGTTCAAACTTTGAATGATGCGCGGTAGTGAGAGTAAACGAATTGTATATCCCTCCCCCACCGTAAGTATCGGTATTAGCCAAAATTATTATATGCTCGTATGGGATACCAGCAAGCAAATCATGAATATCATTAACACTGCTCGAAGTAAGATACCTGTCAGAATAAAACGTATCGAAATGCGAGCTTACAGCTGTCGATTTCCAGACATTTTCCCTAGGAATACTAACTCCACTGTCTGCTGATTCGCTGGCAACTGCTACGACATTAAAATGATTCTTATTCTCTTTAAAAGGAGAATGACTGAAAATTGCGTCACAAGCTTTCTGTGCATCTCTGTAGAACGTTTGCATATCTCCTCGTGAATATCCCTCAGCCATTATCACAACATCAATACAATTTTCAGGCGAACCGCTTTTCAGCAAATATTTATGCTCGGTTACGTTATTTTGACCAATCTTTTTAATCAAAATATCATCAGGGCGTACAGTATGTGTAAACGAAGCAGAAACCTCATGTCGTGCATTAAAAAGCTCAACTGTCACCAAAGTCTCTTTCTTTGGGAATGGCATCAGGAATGTATTTTCATATCCCTTACTTAAAGTCTCAGCTTCATTTTCGCCCAGCCATTCCTGAAACAGACTGGAAAAAGAAGTTCTGTAAATAACTACACCTGTAGCTTTGTCAACCATAGTCAACTGTCCGTTGCCTGATAATGGCAGTTTGTCCAAATTACTTCTTCTGCCTGCCCAACCCTCCATAGATTTCAGTTCATCCAAAACAACAGACTGATTTTTTTTATTTCCTGTGAACAAATAGTCCGCTCTAAGTGTTTTATCTGCAAAGAACTCTTCAAAACTTTGGCAATATCCGGAAGAACACACAGCTAATCCTAAAAAAAGTGATAAAAAAGTTTTTGTCATAATAATTAAGAACTGTTTTTATGTATAATATATAAAAAAATAAAGTATCTAACACAAAGATAATTAAATATAAATCAAATATAAGAACTTTATTATATATAGTTTGAATAAAAATACTACCTTTGTATAAATTAAAATTTTTAGAAATGGGACATCATCAGTTGGATAGTTTGGATGAACAAATTCTGCGTATGATTGCAGAAAATGCTCGTATTCCTTTTTTGGAAGTAGCTCGTGTGTGCAATGTGTCTGGTGCCGCAATTCATCAGAGAATTCAGAAACTAACAAATCTCGGTATTTTAAAAGGATCAGAGTTTATAATAGACCCTGAGAAAATAGGATATGAGACATGTGCTTATATAGGATTATATTTAAAGGATCCTGAACAGTTTGATTCTGTGACAGAAGAACTAAAGAAAATTCCTGAAGTAGTAGAATGTCATTTCACTACAGGTCAGTATGATATGTTCATAAAGATTTATGCAAAGAATAATCATCATCTATTGAGCATCATACACGATAAATTACAGCCATTAGGTCTGTCTCGTTCTGAAACGATAATATCATTCCATGAGGCAATCAAACGCCAGATGCCTATACTTGATCTGGCGAATGATGATGAAGAATAAAATTATTTGATACGATCGTAATCGCAAAAACTATATGAGTAGAGATGCTTTTCATCTGTTGAATGGCATTCTCTACTTTTTTCTTCCCATATTTCAGGTGATATTTCAGGGAAGAAAGCATCAGCCTCTTTTTCACAATCGTCCACTTCTGTTATATACAGACGGTCTGCTATTGGCATTGCTTCCTTATACAGGCTTGCGCCACCGATAATAAACACCTCTATTTCATCTTTGCATGCCTCAAGAGCATCTTTCAGGCTGTGAAAACACTCTGCCCCAGGAAAAGTAATATCCTGGCTGCTCAAAACAATATTTCTTCTGTTAGGCAAAGCACCTTTTGGAAGAGACTCAAAAGTCTTGCGTCCCATGATTATGGTATGACCTGTAGTCAGAGTCTTGAATCTCTTCAGGTCATTCGGAAGCCAGTACAGAAGTTCGTTCTTATATCCTATACCGTTATTCTTGTTTATAGCTACAATAATCGAAATCATAAATATCCTTCAGTTAATAATTATTATACAGAAACCTTTCCGGCAATGTGTGGCCAAGGGTCATAGTTCTCAAGCTGGAAATCCTCATACTTGAAACTGAAAATATCCTTTACGTCAGGATTGATTTTCATCACAGGAAGAGGACGCGGAGTTCTTGTCAGCTGCAGGTCAACCTGTTCCAGATGATTAAGATATATATGAGCATCACCCAAAGTATGTATGAAATCACCCGCTTTCAGTCCTGTCACCTGAGCCATCATCTGAAGCAGAAGAGCATACGAAGCTATATTGAACGGCACACCGAGAAATGTATCCGCACTTCTCTGATACATCTGCAGGCTCAAACGTCCGTTAGCCACATAGAACTGGAAGAACATATGACACGGAGGCAAGTTCATATTGTCAAGGTCTGCCACATTCCATGCATTCACAATGATACGTCTTGAGTCAGGGTTGTTCTTTATCATATTCACAGCTTCCGAAATCTGGTCGATAAACTTACCGTCGTAAGTAGGCCACGAACGCCACTGATAGCCGTATATATGTCCAAGATTACCATCCTCGTCTGCCCACTCATTCCAGATTCTTACACCATTCTCCTGAAGATACTTCACGTTTGTATCACCTTTAAGGAACCAAAGAAGTTCGTGAATAATAGATTTAAGATGAAGTTTCTTAGTTGTTACAAGTGGAAAACCTTCTTCAAGGTTAAAACGCATCTGATGTCCGAACACGCTGACAGTACCCGTTCCCGTACGGTCGTCTTTCCTTACGCCCTCGGTCTTTATGCGTTGAAGTAAGTCTAAATATTGCTTCATAAAGATTATGTTGTACTTAATTATTTATTATTGAGGGCAAAGTTAATCAAAAACATTATGAAAAACATTACCTTTGCAGATATTAATATATACAGAAGATTATGAATTTCCCCGTTTCATTTATATCACGAACAGCAGCCCTGATGGGCGAGGAAAACTGTAAAGCCCTCTGCGAAGCGATGCAGAACGATACACCTGTAAGCATACGAATCAACGGAGCAAAGACCGGACTTGTGCCGGAGGATGCGAAGCTTATCCCATGGACAACAGACGGATATTATCTGTCTGCACGCCCCACATTCACGTTCGACCCGCTGTTTCATGCCGGAAGCTATTATGTTCAGGAAGCATCATCCATGTTTCTTGAGAGTGCTTTGCACCAGTATGTGGAATCGCCGGTTATTGCCCTCGACCTGTGTGCAGCTCCCGGCGGCAAATCTACCCTACTTCGTTCCTCACTCCCCGAAGGAAGTCTGCTCATAGCCAACGAAGTGATGCGAAACCGCTCGCAGATACTTGCAGAAAACATTGTAAAATGGGGAAATCCTGAAGTGATAGTAACCAATAACGACCCTTCGGACTTCACCCCTCTTGAATCACTTTTCGACGTAATACTGACCGACGTTCCATGTTCCGGCGAAGGAATGTTCCGAAAAGACGAAGTGGCTGTAGAAGAATGGAGCCCGGCCAACGTAGGACTATGCTGGGAACGCCAGCGCAGAATACTCCGCGATATATGGCCTTGCCTGAAACCAGGAGGACTGCTAATTTACAGCACATGTACATTCAACCGTGAAGAAAACGAAGACAACGTAGCCTGGATAGCAAGCGAACTTGGAGCAGAAGTACTTCCTGTAGAAACAAACGAGGAATGGAACATTACAGGCAACCTTGCCGGATACGACTTCCCGGTCTATCGCTTCCTGCCACACAAAACCATCGGTGAAGGACTCTTCATGGCCGTACTCCGCAAAAACGGAACATCAGACGAAGAATATGATATTCTGTCCGACTGCAATCCTAAAAAGAGCAATAAGAAAAACAACAAGAAGCAGGACAAGAAACAAAACACCCCGACCATAACCAGCGAAATAAAATCATGGATATGCGAAAGCGAAGATTTTGAATTCTCTATCGACGGAACTACAGCAGTGGCAAAATCACAAAGGCTGAACAGCCTGGAAAACCTTCTGAAAGACAAGGGAAACAACATCCGCATACTCCATCGCGGCATCACCCTTGCCGAAAACAAAGGCAAAGACTGGCAGCCTCATCACTCGCTCGCCATGAGCACAAGCCTCAACAGAGAGACTTTCCCAAAGGCAGAACTCACTTACGAACAGGCAATAGCATATCTCAGGAAGGAGGCTGTCACACTCGATGCTTCAGTTCCCAAAGGCTATGTACTCGTGACATACCGCGACACTCCTCTAGGCTTTGTGAAGAACATAGGAAACCGCGCGAACAATCTCTATCCGCAGGAATGGAGAATCCGCAGCGGATATATGCCCGACGAGATCAGAACGGTTTTCTGAAACCACAACCGCTCTTCCACTCCGAACAACCGTATGCTGTTTTACCCTTTATGATGGTACCCTTACCGCATAAAGGGCAAACCTTCCCGACAATATCATCGCCCACGATTTCCGGTTCAACGGCTTTTTTCTCAACTTTCGGAGCAGCTTTCTTGCGCGGAGTCTTTGCTGCAGCCGGTTTCGCAGCCGCATCTTTTCCTGCAGAACCTTTCTTAGCAGCAGCCTTCACATCCTCTTCAGAAGTAACAGTCACACGGCGGTTGCTCGTATCTCTTATCACGCTATATACAATCTCCGTAACCATCTGCTTCAGTTCGTTAATAAATGTAGACGCATCATAGCTTCTCTTCTCTATCTCGCGAAGCTTCTTTTCCCAGATACCAGTCAGCTCGGCAGATTTCAGCAGTTCCTCATGAATAAGCTGTATCAGTTCCACCCCCGTAGGAGTAGCTATAAGATTCTTCTTCTCCTTACGGATATATCTTCTTTTGAACAAAGTCTCAATTATGGCGGCACGCGTAGAAGGACGACCTATACCGTTTTCCTTCATCGCATCACGCAGTTCGTCGTTTTCCACCAGCTTACCGGCAGTTTCCATTGCCCTTAGGAGAGTAGCCTCAGTATATGGGCGTGGCGGCTGAGTCCACTTTTCGAAAAGCGAAGGATAGTGCGGTCCGCTCTCCCCTTTCGTGAATGCTGGCAGAGTCTTCTCCTCGTCATTCTCCTTCGTATCATCCTGCTGTTCCTTTGCGAACACCACTCTCCATCCCTGTTCCAGGATTTGCTTTCCAGTAACCTTGAATTCTATAGAATCCGCCTCGCCTATCACCGTAGTGGTAGAGAACTTACAGTCCGGATAGAACACAGCGATGAAACGCCTTGCAATAAGGTCGTAAACCGTTTTCTCCATATTCGTAAGTTCACGCGGCTGCACACCCGTAGGAATAATGGCATGGTGGTCCGTAACCTTCGAATTATCGAACACCTTTTTCGATTTTATAAGCGGTTTGCCCGTCAGAGGAGCCGTATATACGGCATAATCCTTCAGTCCCTCAAGAATCTTCGGACACTTTGGATATATATCGTCACTCAGGAAAGTAGTATCCACACGCGGATAAGTAGCCACCTTCTTTTCGTAAAGCGACTGTATGAGCTGTAAAGTCATATCGGCGGAATAACCAAATTTCTTGTTACATTCCACCTGGAGCGAAGTAAGGTCGAAAAGTCTTGGCGGTGCCTCAGTTCCTTTCTTCGATGAAATGTCGGTGATAGTAAACGGAGCGTTCTTTATGCGTTCCAGCAATTGTTCGCCTGTAGCCTGGTCGATGATAGGCGGAATACCCCTGTTGGCATCCTCCTTTGCTGGAGTTTTCTTTTTCAGCTGCGGATTTTCCTTTTCAGCGGCAGCCTCTTCAGCCAGTTCCTCATCACTCTTGCGCACTATGGCAGAGAACACAGTATCCCTGTACGAAGTCTTCAGCTCCCAATACTGTTTAGGTACGAAATTCTCTATCTCCTGCTGCCTTTTCACGATAAGAGCCAGTGTAGGAGTCTGCACGCGTCCTATAGACAGCACCTGTTTGTTCTGTCCGTATTTAAGAGTATAAAGTCGTGTGGCATTCATCCCGAGCGTCCAGTCGCCTATCGCACGGCTGAGTCCCGCCTCATACAAAGGCTGGAATTCCGACTGGTCCTTCAAGTTTGCAAATCCCTCTCTGATAGCCTCTTCCGTAAGAGACGAAATCCACAGACGCTTCACCGGGCATTTCGCTCCCGCTTTCTGCATCACCCATCGCTGTATCAGTTCACCCTCCTGTCCGGCATCACCGCAGTTTATAATCATATCCGCCTTCTGCATCAACGATTCTATTATCTTGAACTGCTTCTCTATACCAGAGTCGTTTATCAGCTTAATCCCGAAGCGCGGCGGTATCATCGGCAGACTTGCCAGCGACCACGATTTCCACTGCGGAGTATATTCGTGCGGCTCCTTCAGCGTACACAGGTGTCCGAATGTCCATGTCACCTGATATCCGTTTCCTTCTATGAAACCATCCTTCTTGTTGTGTGCGCCAAGCACTTCCGCTATATCTCTTGCCACACTGGGCTTTTCGGCTATGCAAACTATCATTCTCTGTCAGTATAAGCTTATAAAATCGTTAAATGTCATGCAATTTTCGTGATTTTTTCCGATATAACCAAATAAATGCCGGAATTATGGAATTCGGTGATTGGGTAAAACTTAGATTTTACAAGAAAATAATCAGGTTTAAAATTGAAATTCAAAAGAAATAACAGTTGTATTTTAACCAGTCAACTTGGTCAGGAATTACAACACAAACTGACAACCAAATTCAGTACACTTAAGGCTGCTAGAAAAAAGACCTATCGTTTTAAGTAAAACGTGCCCATGTTTAAGCTGAAACGTGCGCACACTTAAAATAGAACGTGCGCACGTTTTATTTTTGGCCATGAGAGTGTATTTTTACAGCTTTTCCAGGATTTGAAATATAATCAAGATACCAACAACAAAAGTTTGCAAGTTATAGGAGAAACATCTACATTCTCCCCTTCCGTAAACATTACCTCATAAACATTTGTTTTTATATTCAGAAACCAGAATAACAAATGTAAATCTATGAAACTGATAATGAGCGATAGACCCATTAGTTTAGAGATAGGGGAAAATAAAGACATAAAATATATCGACTTATCGTCTATGAAGATTGCCAATTGTGTAGGATGCTTCGGGTGCTGGACAAAGACACCTGGAAAATGTGTCATACGTGACGATGCCACCAAAGTATATCCGTATATAGCAGAAAGTAGTTCTGTGATATACGTAGGCCATATAAAATACGGCGGTTATGACTCTGTGATGAAAACAATGATTGAGAGGGCTATCCCGATACAACAGGCATTCATACGCATACACCGAGGAGAAACTCACCACGTGCAGCGCAATGTGGCAACAAAGGATGCAATAATAATAGCTTATGGCGATACTGACAGCGAAGAACAGGAGATATTCCGACAACTGGTGGAGCGCAATGCGCGAAACATGAACTTTGGGAAATATGAGATAGTATTCGTAACGGAACAGAAAGTGGAAAAAACTGTTCAAAATGAATTGAAGAAATGGGAAAAATAATGATTCTTAACGGCAGCCCGCGTGCCCCTAAATCGAACTCGAAAAAGTATTCGGAGATTTTCATGAAATACAGCAGGCTGCAATGTGATTATTTCAACATAACAAAGTCAAACCATCTGAAACTGATTGCAGAGATGGAAAAATATTCGGATGTAATTATAGTGTTTCCACTGTATGCCGATTCTCTCCCTGTAGGTCTGCTGAACTTCCTGAAAAATCTGGAAAACAATCTTCCTATGCAAAGACCGGTTATCTCGATACTGATTAACTGCGGATTTCTGGAGCATAAGCAGAACTGTGTAGCTGTAAGCATGATAAGATATTTCTGCAAACACAACAATTTTCCTATAGGCTCGACACTCATGCTAGGCAGCGGAGAGGCTATTCTCGAAACTCCGTTCAGATACATTGCCGTAAGGGCTATAAAAAGATTGGCAGCTTCTGTAAATAAAGGAAACTATAAAGACATAACAGCTACAATGCCACTTCCAAAATGGCTGTTCAAGATGGCAGCCCGCTCATATTGGATCCGTTACGGCAAGAAATTTGGAGTAAGCAAAAAGGAAATGCAACGGCCCGAAATAGAGAGCCGATAGAACAAAAACACTTTTCGAAAGGTGCTTTTTCAGTCAAAAGTCACTTTTTGAAAAGTATTTTTACATCGTATTAAATTCACTTTTAAAACTTTGGCAAGGTTTTTGTACGTCAATTCATTGATTAATAATTATAAAACAGAAAATATATGGCATTAATTTGGATTATTTTTATCGGAATCGCTATAGTGAGCTTTATAGTGCAATCCAGTTTGAAAAGCAAGTTTGACAAGTATTCGAAGGTTCCTCTATACAACGGGATGACAGGACGCGAGGTAGCGGAAAAGATGTTGCGCGACAATGGTATCTACGATGTAAGGGTTATCAGCACTCCGGGTATGCTTACAGACCATTTTAACCCAACCAACAAGACTGTAAACCTGAGTGAAGGTGTTTACTCATCATGCAGCGTGGCTGCGGCTGCAGTTGCTGCCCACGAATGCGGTCACGCCGTACAGCATGCACGTGCATACGCTCCTCTGCAGATGCGTTCGGCTTTGGTACCGGTAGTACAGTTTTCATCGTCTATAATGTCGTGGATACTGCTTGCAGGTATATTGCTCATAAATTCGTTTCCTCAGCTATTACTGATAGGTATCTGTCTTTTCGCAATGACAACACTTTTCAGTTTCATAACTCTTCCTGTTGAGATTGATGCCAGCCGTCGTGCCCTGGTATGGCTGAACAGTGCGGGTATTACAAATAATTATAACCACAATATGGCTAAAGATGCACTCAAATCGGCAGCCTATACATACGTGGTTGCAGCACTCAGCTCGCTTGCTACTCTGGTATATTATATAATGATTTTCATGGGACGCCGCGAAGAGTAATTTCTACAATTATTTCCTTCTTATAAAATAATTATCTACTTTTGTAAGCAAAATAATTAAAACAGAAACAATATGGCTACAAAACCGGGAATACCGAAAGGAACAAGAGATTTTTCGCCTGTTGAGATGGCGAAAAGAAACTATATATTCGATACTATACGCGAAGTTTTCCACCTCTACGGATACAGTCAGATAGAAACTCCTTCGATGGAGAACCTTTCTACTCTGATGGGTAAATACGGTGAGGAAGGCGACAAACTTCTTTTCAAGATTCAGAACTCAGGCGACTACTTCTCAGGCATCACTGACGAGGAACTGTTGAGCCGCAATGCAGCTAAACTGGCCAGCAAATTCTGCGAAAAGGGACTTCGCTATGACCTTACAGTACCTTTCGCCCGCTATGTGGTTATGCACCGCGACGAGATTACTTTCCCATTCAAGCGTTTCCAGATTCAGCCTGTATGGCGTGCAGACCGTCCTCAGAAAGGACGCTACCGCGAGTTCTATCAGTGTGATGCTGACGTTGTGGGAAGTAACTCACTGATTAACGAAGTGGAACTGGTGCAGATGATTGATTCTGTGTTCAACAAGTTCGGAATTCGTGTTTCAATCAAGATAAATAACCGCAAGATTCTTACCGGTATAGCAGAAATCATCGGCGAGGCTGACAAGATAGTAGATATCACTGTAGCTATCGACAAGTTGGACAAGATTGGCCTCGACAATGTGAATGCCGAACTTGCATCGAAGGGTATTCCTCAGGAAGCTATCGACAAGTTGCAGCCTATCATCCTGTTGAGCGGTTCGAACGAAGAAAAGCTTGAAACTCTGAAAACTGTTCTGGCTGCAAGCGAAACTGGTCTCAAAGGTGTGGAAGAAAGCGAATTCATCCTTAAGCATGTGGCTCAGCTTGGTGTCAAGTCTGAAGTGGAACTTGACCTTACTCTGGCTCGCGGACTGAACTACTATACAGGTGCTATCTTCGAAGTGAAGGCTCTTGACGTTCAGATAGGAAGTATCAGTGGCGGTGGCCGTTATGACAATTTGACAGGAGTATTTGGAATGGATGGCATGTCAGGCGTAGGTATCTCTTTCGGTGCCGACCGTATCTATGATGTTCTGAACCAATTGGATCTATATCCGAAGGAGGCTGTAAACGGAACTCAGCTTCTGTTTGTCAACTTCGGCGAAAAGGAAACAGAATATTCTCTTCCTATATTGTTCAAGGCTCGCGAAGCTGGTATCCGCGCTGAAATATATCCTGACAGCACAAAGATGAAAAAGCAGATGAGCTATGCCAACGCAAAACAGATTCCTTTTGTGGCTATAGTAGGCGAGAACGAGATGAACGAAGGAAAAGTCACTCTGAAAAATATGACAACAGGCGAACAGTCACTTCTTACTCCGGAAGAACTTGTAGCAGCCATAAAATAAGAAAAAGATATTAATCATACAGATTGCAGCGTCACTGTGGTTTTATTTCCATAGTGACGCTATTTTTTTCAAAATTCCCAAATCTTTTCAGTTTTCGATCCTATGTTTGCGATATGATAATTTTAAAACCAATTGTTATGAAGCAAATAAAGTTTATTACAACCGCCCTGATATGTGGAACTATCGCTCTTTCATCGTGTGACAAGCAAAACGGCGACGGCTATATAGACAATGCTGTTTACGAAGCATTCGACCGTGAATTCCCCGGAGCAAAAGATGTATCCTGGAGAACAAACGGAAATTACGCAATTGCTTCTTTCGAGTGGAACGGCAGCCGTGCAGGAAACGACACGGACTTCACAGCGTGGTTCGAAAAATCAACTGCCACATTCAAGATGCATGAATATGATATTCCTTTCTCTTCGCTTCCACAAGCTGTAACGACAGCTTTCAATGAAAGTGACTATTCAAAACTTCCTTGGAGGCATGATGATGAAGTGGATGTGATAAAGAAAAACGATGAAAATCTGGTTCTATATGTAATAGAGGTAGAAAAGGAGGAAAACAACAAGGAGACTGAAGCTGACTTGTATTACTCGGAAGACGGTGTTCTGGTGAAAGAAGTACTTGACGCAAACCAGAATCCTGACTATACGGACCTGTTGCCTACACAGCCAGCCAACAATGCGTACTCGTGGGTAGAAAGCAAATATCCGGGTGCAAGAATAGTTGATGTGGAATTTGAGGACGGCGGTGTTGAAGTGGAATTCATATTCGAAAACATCAAGCATGACGCTTTGCTGACTGCCGGATATGAGTGGATTTACACAAAGAAGGACTACAACAGAAATTCGTCTGTTTTGCCTGAAGCTGCCAAAAGTCATATCACGACAACATATCCTAATTACTACATTGACGACATAGAGTACTACGAAACGAATTCGAAAGGTAATTTCTACAGTGTTGAAATAGAAGGCAGAAATGACAATGACATTGAACTATATTTTGACGAGAACGGAAATGTGATGAATTCTAAACCTAACTTCGGAAATGATATCAACGGAGGTATATCAGCAGGAACTGCAATTCAGGCTGTTCTTGACGAGAGATATCCTGGAGCCGTAATAAAAGAAAAAGGTCATGACGACGGACTGACAGAAATAGAGATTATACATGACGGCATAGAAAAGGATGTGTATTTCAACGGTAAAGACGAATGGGTAAGGACAGAATATGAAACTACATACAACAATCTGCCTGAAGCCGTGAAAAACTATATATCGGCCAACTACACAAGCCATGAAAATGAAGCAGACGCCGTAGAAACTCCGGCTGGAGACTGGTTTGAAATAGAGGCACGCAAAGGCGGTGCTGAATATGACGTTCTGATAAATGAGGACGGAACTCTGAAGGCTGAATATAAAGACTGACAGGTCTGCAGACATTAAGCTATCCTGTTTCGCACAGCATAATAAGCGTGACGAAACGGGATAGTTTCATTTTAGAATATCAATTTATACATCAACTATTGCAAAAGAGCAAAAAAACACATACTTTTGTTCACTTAAAATATTATCACATAACAGCATAACCTAAAAATTAAAAAATAATGGCAGATTCAAAAACTATAATCAGCGAAGCTGAAGAGAAAATGGACATGGCAATCATGTACCTTGACGAAGCATTGGCACATATCCGCGCAGGAAAAGCAGATGTACGTTTGTTGGACGGCATCAAAGTTGACTCATACGGAAGCATGGTTCCAATCAACAATGTGGCAGCAGTAACTACTCCTGATGCCAGAAGCATAGCTATCAAGCCTTGGGACAAGAGCATGTTCCGCGTGATTGAGAAAGCCATCATCGACTCAGAACTTGGAATTATGCCTGAAAACAATGGCGAAATCATACGTATCGGTATCCCTCCATTGACAGAGGAACGCCGTAAACAATTGTCAAAACAGTGTAAAGGCGAAGTTGAAACTGCAAAAGTAAGTATCCGTAACGCTCGCCGCGATGCAATCGACGCATTGAAGAAAGCTGTAAAAGACGGTATGCCTGAAGACGAGCAGAAAAACAGCGAAGCAAAACTGCAGAAGATACACGACAAGTTTATCAAGCAGATTGACGACATGTTTGCTGCCAAGGATAAGGAAATCATGACAGTATAATGTTTTTTTATTGGTGCATACACCAATACATTTATACACTATAAAAGAAAGAAGAATCTGCACTACCATTTTTTCCCAAAAACACAGTAATGCAGTTTCTTCTTTTCTTTATTAAATAATATCACTAATTCACAATTACAAAAAATCAACTCTTTTGGATAAAGGTTTAGTAATTAAAAATACAGGTAGCTGGTATCTCGTTAAAACAGACGAAGGCAGCACGGTGGAATGCAAGATTAAAGGGAATTTCCGACTGAAAGGTATCAGAAGTACAAACCCGGTAGCTGTTGGCGACCGTGTGAAAATAATACGCAATCAGGAAGGCACTGCATTCATAACAGAAATTGAAGACCGAAAGAACTATATAATACGACGTTCATCCAACCTTTCAAAGCAATCGCACATCATAGCATCAAACCTTGACCAGTGCATGCTTATCGTAACAGTAAACTATCCTGAAACATCAACTACATTCATCGATCGCTTTCTGGCATCGGCCGAAGCATATCGTGTACCGGTATGTCTGGTTTTCAACAAGACAGACCGATATTCGGAAGATGAGAACAGATATCTGGACGGACTTATAAATCTATACACCACTATCGGGTATCAGTGTTATAAGGTCTCGGCTCTGAACAACATAGGAATTGAAGAAATCAAAAAGGCTCTTGAAGGTAAGATAACACTTTTCTCCGGAAACTCCGGAGTAGGAAAATCCACACTTATCAATGCCATTCTGCCGGAACAAAATCTGAAAACAGGTGATATTTCGAATGTTCACAACAAAGGTATGCACACCACGACATTCTCCGAAATGTTCCCCGTAAACGGAGGAGGATACATAATCGACACTCCGGGAATAAAAGGTTTCGGTACATTCGACATGGAAGATGAAGAGGTGGGACATTATTTCAAGGAAATATTCAAATTCTCGGCCGATTGCAAATATGGCAACTGTACGCACCGTCATGAACCGGGATGTGCAGTGAGGGAAGCCGTAGAAAAACATTACATAAGCGAATCAAGATATACTTCTTATCTGAGCATACTTGACGATAAAGAGGACGGCAAATACCGTTCGGCATATTAAAGACATAAATACATCTACAACTAAAAACAGAATGGGACTATTTATAAGAAAAAGCATTGAAACTCTGCAGGCGGAAGCGCAGGCTTCCGGCAGTAAGACTCTGAAAAGAGTGCTTGGTCCTATAAGCCTTGTAGCTCTTGGAGTTGGAGTAATAATAGGTGCAGGACTTTTCTCCATTACAGGAACTGTAGCATCCGAATTTACAGGACCGGCCATAACTCTGTCGTTCATAATTGCAGCCATAGGATGCTGCTTTGCAGGTCTGTGCTACGCTGAATTTGCTTCTATGATTCCTGTCTCGGGCAGTGCTTATACATACTCGTATGCCACTATGGGTGAACTCATAGCATGGATTATAGGCTGGGATCTTGTTTTGGAATACACCGTTGCCGCAACTACCGTAAGCATAAGCTGGAGCAGATACATGGTGGTCTTTCTGGAAAGTATAGGTATATCCCTACCCCATCATCTTACGGCCTGCCCATGGGACGGGGGTATAATAAACATACCTGCAATACTCATTGTAATAATGATGAGCATCATACTGATGCGAGGTACGGCAGGAAGTTCCATATTCAATGGTTTTATAGTATTTCTGAAGATAGCCGTAATACTGGTTTTCGTAGTACTGGGGTGGAAATTCATTCAGGCAGACAATTATACTCCATACATTCCTGAAAATACCGGAAAGCTGGGTGAGTTCGGTATATCCGGAATATTCCGCGGTGCGGCAATAGTATTCTTTGCCTTTCTCGGTTTCGATGCTGTAAGTACAGCAGCACAGGAGACAAAGAACCCTAAACGCGACATGCCTATAGGAATTCTGGTTTCACTTCTGGTTTGTACTGTTTTATACATTCTGTTTGCTCACGTGATGACAGGTGTGGCGAACTATACCGAGTTCAAAGGCCATGTGGGAATAGCACCTGTAGCCGTTGCCATAGAAAATATGGGAACTGCTGATGCTTCAGGAACAATCATTCCTGCTTATCCTTGGCTCAACAAAGCTATTATTCTAGCGATACTGTTCGGTTACTGTTCTGTCATAATGGTGACTCTTATGGGACAGAGCCGTGTATTCCTGAGTATGAGCCACGACGGTCTGCTACCGAAGTTTTTTTCAAAAATAAATGAAAAGACAAGAACACCAGTACACAGTAATCTGTTATTTATGGTGGTTGTAAGTCTGCTGGCTGGATTTGTACCTGCACAGGTGGCGGGCGAGATGACAAGCATAGGAACACTTCTTGCATTCACACTGGTATGCGCCGGAATTCTTGTCGTGAGAAAGACCATGCCTGATGCACCAAGGGCATTCAAGACTCCGTTTGTACCGGCAGTACCGATACTGGGAATACTGACATGCCTGTGTATGATGTGCTTCCTGCCTGCCGATACATGGATAAGACTCGTACTCTGGATGCTGATAGGACTTGACGTATATGCATCGTACGGTATCAGACACAGTAAGCTGGAAAATGGAATGAAAATAAGAAAAGGAGATATGGTACTGAATATCATGGGGATATCATTGTCCGTACTGAGCATAATAACAGGGCTATGGCATCAACAGACAGTAGGCTGGGAAGCCGATAAGACATTGCTGACCATATCATTTGTCTTTGCAGTGACACATTGTGCATACTACATGTACAGAATGTGGAAACACTCCAAACCTGCGCTATCGTAATGCCTTATATCTTAAAATAAGTTATAAAACGTAACTTTGTCCAAGAATTCAGAGTTTTCAACTACAGGCTTTTAGAAAAAAAGTACTTATTTTACAGCGATTTATAGATTATGGATAAAAATATATTGATGGTCGCAGTCCGTGCTGCAATAGAAGCAGGTGCGAAAATAATGAGCGTCTATACTGATCCGAATGCGGATTTTGAAATAGAAAAGAAAGCTGACAATTCACCTCTGACAATAGCCGACAGGAAAGCGCATGAAGTTATCAGCGGAATACTTTCATCGACAAATATTCCTGTACTGAGTGAGGAAGGCAAGAAACTTCCATTCGAAAACAGAAAGGAATGGAACGAGTTGTGGATAGTCGATCCGCTGGACGGAACAAAGGAATTCATAAAGAAGAATGGCGAATTCACCGTTAATATAGCATACGTAAAAAACGGTACGCCTCAAGCCGGAGTAATATATATTCCGGTAAAGGAAGAATTATATCTTGGCGACTGTGAACATGGTGCATTCAAAGTGGAAAATATAAATTCAGTTTCTGAAGAAGAAACATTCTCTTCGCTGACATCAAGAGCCATACATCTTCCTATAAGAGAAGAAAGGAATAAATTCATCGTAGTGGCTTCTCGTTCGCATCTTTCTCCTGAGACAGAAGAATTTATCGAAAAGGTTAAAGAATTACACCCTGATGTAGAAACTGTATCAAAAGGCAGTTCTCTAAAACTATGCCTCATAGCTGAAGGCAAGGCAGATATTTATCCGCGTTTCGCTCCGACAATGGAATGGGATACAGCTGCCGGACACGCCATTATCCGTGCTGCCGGAAGAGAGGTATATCACACAGACGAGAAAACGCCACTCTCATATAATAAAGAAGATTTATTGAACCCGTGGTTCATCGCCAAGTAAGATAAGAATAAAAAAAGATGTCACACGAAATAATCATAGTACTTGTCTCACTTGTAGGGATGCTTGCAGCACTAATTGCTGATAAGATGAGACCGGGAATGATTTTGTTCTCCGTTCTCGTGGTTTTCCTATGCACCGGAATATTGACTCCGAAAGAAATACTTGAGGGGTTCAGCAACAAAGGTATGATAACCGTAGCTATGCTGTTCCTGGTAAGTGAAGGAATACGCCAAAGCGGTGCTCTGACAAAACTTATAAAGAAGTTGCTTCCCGTAGAAAATATAAATGTTTTCAAGGCTCAACTAAGGATATTGCCAAGTATTGCCTTCATATCAGCATTCCTCAACAACACTCCGGTTGTGGTAATTTTTGCGCCAATAATAAAGAGGTGGGCAAACTACGTAAAGCTTCCTGCCACTTATTTCCTCATTCCACTGTCGTATGTAACGATTTTGGGAGGTATGTGTACACTTATAGGAACTTCTACAAATCTAGTGGTACACAGCATGATACAGGATGCAGGAATGAAAGGATTCAGTATGTTTGAGCTTGGCAAGGTGGGTATCTTCATAGCACTTGCCGGTATCATATATCTGTTCGTTTTCTCAAAGAAACTACTCCCTGCACAACGTCCGGATCAGGTTATTTCAGGCGAAGATGATCCGTCGCTACATCCTATAGAGGCTGTGATAGGAGCACGTTTCCCTGGTATCAATCGCCGCATTTCCGATTTCGACTTCAAACGCCACTATGGTGCAGAGATAAAGGAATTGAGAAGAAACGGTAACACATATACCAATCTTTCGAAGATGCACTTCCGCGAGAACGATACTCTGGTAATAATGGCAGACGACAGTTTCATCAAGACATGGGGTGAATCGTCTGTCTTCATCATGCTGGCAAACGGAAAGGATGTAGAACCTGTAGGAAAGAAAAAGCGCTGGCTTGCCCTTACATTATTATTGATTATGATTATAGGTGCTACAGTAGGCGAACTTCCTGCCATACAGAAGATGTTGCCCGAAGGAATCAAGCTGGATATGTTCTTCTTCGTGTCGGTAACTACAGTTATTATGGCATGGACAAAGATATTTCCTCCACGCAAATACACCAAATACATATCATGGGACGTGCTGATAACCATTGCATGTGCATTCGGTATCAGCAAGGCTATGGTGAATTCGGGGGTTTCCGACCTGATAGCGAGCCAGATTATAGGACTTAGCCATAGTTATGGTCCGTATGTATTGCTGGCGGCAATATTTATAATAACGAACATCTTTACCGAACTGATAACAAATAATGCGGCTGCAGCGTTGTCGTTTCCGCTTGCCTTGTCGCTATCGCAACAGCTTGGAGTAAGCCCTATGCCGTTCTTTGTCATCGTATGTGTGGCAGCCTCAGCCAGTTTCTCCACTCCTATCGGTTATCAGACAAACCTTATAGTACAGGGTATCGGTAATTATAAGTTTACAGACTTTGTACGCATAGGTCTGCCGCTTAATATCATTACTTTCATAATTTCGGTACTGCTTATACCGCAAATTTGGCCATTTTAAGAAATAAATAAAAACTAGACATATATGGAAAATAAAAACAACATTTATCCTATATTCGACAAGATGCTCACCAGAGCCGACAAGGAAGAACTGCTTCATCAGCATAGCGTGATGATATGGTTCACCGGACTGAGCGGCTCAGGTAAAAGCACGATTGCAATAGCTCTTGAAAGGGAATTGCAAAAGCGTGGTCTGCTATGCAGAATTCTTGACGGAGACAATATCCGCAGCGGAATAAACAACAACTTGGGATTCTCTGAAGAAGACAGAGTGGAAAATATCCGACGCATAGCCGAAATAGGAAAACTGTTTGTAGATACTGGTATAATCACTATTGCAGCCTTTATAAGTCCTAACAATGACATTCGTGAAATGGCTGCCAATATTATAGGAAAAGAAAATTTCCTTGAAATATTTGTAAGCACACCTATAGAGGAATGCGAGAGAAGAGATGTGAAAGGCCTTTATGCAAAAGCCAGACGTGGAGAAATAAAGAACTTCACAGGTATATCAGCACCTTTCGAAGCTCCGGCTAACCCGGCTTTGTCTATAGATACGTCAAAACTGAGTGTTGAGGAGTCTGTAAACAAACTTCTGGAACTTATACTTCCTAAAATATCATTCAAAAAAGACTAAAAACAAAATAAAAATATGATCGAAGAATATAAACTTAGCCACTTGAAGGAACTGGAAGCTGAGTCTATCCACATTATACGTGAAGTGGCTGCCGAATTCGAAAATCCTGTCATGCTTTACAGTATAGGCAAGGATTCATCTGTAATGGTACGTCTGGCAGAAAAAGCTTTTGCACCGGGCAAGGTACCATTCCCTCTTATGCATATCGACTCAAAATGGAAATTCAAGGAAATGATTCAGTTCCGCGATGAATATGCAAAAAAATATGGCTGGAATCTCATTGTAGAAAGCAATATGGAGGCATTCAAAGCCGGTGTAGGTCCTTTCACTCACGGTAGTAAAGTCCATACAGACCTAATGAAGACACAGGCTTTGCTTAATGCACTCGACAAATACAAATTCGATGCAGCATTCGGTGGTGCACGCCGCGACGAGGAAAAGTCACGTGCAAAAGAACGTATATTCTCTTTCAGAAATGAGTTCCACCAGTGGGACCCGAAAAACCAGCGTCCTGAGCTTTGGGACATTTATAACGCCCGCATCAGAAAAGGAGAAAGCATCCGTGTGTTCCCTCTGAGCAACTGGACAGAACTTGATATATGGCAGTACATACGTCTTGAAAATATTCCTATCGTTCCTTTGTACTTCGCAAAGGAAAGACCGGTCATAAACATCGACGGACAGCTCATTATGCCTGACGACGACCGTCTGCCTGAACAGTACAAAGATAAAATAGAAATGAAGAAGATACGTTTCCGTACTCTTGGCTGCTGGCCACTTACCGGAGCAATAGAAAGCGAAGCCGATACTATCGAAAAGATTGTGGAGGAAATGATGACCACTACAAAGAGCGAACGTACTACACGTGTGATTGACTTCGACCAGGAAGCCAGCATGGAGCAGAAAAAACGTGAAGGATATTTTTAGATAATTAAAAATTAAAGAATTAATAATTAAAAACGCCTCTGTTATAATTATTAATTGTTCATTATTCACTTTTAATTATTAATTATTAATCGAGTAAAATGGAAACTTTAGATAAACACAAATCAGGAAACCCTATGGAAGGCGAAGCACGCGGAAATATGTCCATAGAGGAATTCCTAAAGAAAGACGAACAGAAGGACTTGCTCCGTTTCCTTACAGCAGGTTCTGTTGACGACGGTAAATCAACTCTTATAGGCCGTCTGCTGTTCGACAGCAAGAAACTTTACGAAGACCAGCTTGACGCACTCGAACGCGACAGCAAGCGTGTAGGTAACGCAGGCGAACACATCGACTATGCCTTGTTGCTCGACGGTCTGAAAGCTGAACGTGAACAGGGTATCACAATCGACGTGGCATACAGATATTTCTCTACAAACAACCGTAAGTTCATCATTGCCGACACTCCGGGACACGAACAATATACCCGCAACATGATTACAGGCGGTTCTACAGCCAATCTTGCAATCATCCTTGTTGATGCCCGTACAGGAGTTATCACCCAGACAAAACGCCATTCATATCTGGTTTCGCTGCTTGGTATCAAGCACGTGGTTCTGGCTGTAAACAAGATGGACCTTGTAGATTTCTCAAAGGAAGTGTTCGACAAGATTGTCAACGACTATAAGTCTTTCGTTGAGCCTCTGAATATTCCGGACATTCAGTGCATACCGCTTTCGGCTCTTGAAGGTGACAACGTGGTAGAAAAATCAGACCGTACACCATGGTACGAAGGTACATCGTTGCTTGAATATCTTGAAACAGTACATATAGGAAATGACCACAATCTGAAAGATTTCCGTTATCCGGTTCAGTACGTTTTGCGTCCTAACCTTGATTTCCGCGGATTCTGTGGAAAGGTATCTTCAGGTGTTATACACAAAGGCGACGAAGTGATGGCTCTCCCGTCAGGAAAGAAATCACACGTAAAGAGTATCGTTACATACGAAGGTGAGATAGACTATGCTTTCCCTCCTATGTCTGTAACCATAACACTGGAAGATGAAATAGACGTGTCAAGAGGTGAAATGCTTGTTCATCCTAACAATGTTCCTATGATAGGACGTAACTTCGAAGCCATGCTGGTATGGATGGACGAAGAGAAGATGGACATGGAAAAATCATTCTTCCTGAAACATACCACTAATACAAGCCGTACACGCATCGACAGCATAGAATATAAGGTAGATATCAACACAATGGAACACCTGAGTGTTGAAAACGGCCGCCTTGCAAAAGAAGATGTTCCAATGCAGTTGAACCAGATAGCAAAGGTCGTCCTTACCTCATCAAAGGAACTGTTCTTCGACTCATATTCTGACAACAAAGCTACAGGTGCATTCATACTTATAGACCCTATAACAAACAATACAAGTGCCGTAGGTATGATTATCAATCAGGTGGCAGACAAGGATATGCACAACCAGATGGTATTGCCTGTTCTGGATTTGCCTAAACTTGGCATCGCTCCTGAACACTATGAAGCTATAGAAAAAGCTGTGAAAGAGCTGTCACGTCAAGGAATAGATATTGAAATAAGAAAATAAATACTAATAATGGGATTACTAGAATTCAGCAAGTTGCCTGTAAACCCGATGGTTGGGGCTGACTGGAAAACTTTCAATCAAATAACAGAAGGAAGAGTCATAGACGACAAATTCAAGAACAAATACAGACTTACAAAATCTGTATGCCGCTTATTGTCTTCACTCAAGCCATTACAGGACAAGAGATATGAAAAGCTGCTTGCCGACAAGCCTCTTGAACACGATCCGGTATTCATATTAGGACACTGGCGCAGCGGAACAACATTCATGCATAATGTGTTCTCATGCGACAAGCATTTCGGATATAATACTACCTACCAGACAGTATTCCCTCACCTGATGATGTGGGGACAGCCTTTCTTCAAGAAGAACATGAGTTGGCTAATGCCTGACAAGCGCCCGACAGACAATATGGAGCTGGCTGTTGACCTGCCACAGGAAGAAGAATTCGCTTTGGCAAATATGATGCCTTGCACATATTATAATTTCTGGTTCCTTCCTAAGCATATGATGGAATATGCAGACAAATATCTGCTCTTCAATGATATTACTGATGGTGAACTGAAGACATTTGAAGAAGTTTTCACAAAACTAATCAAGATATCATTATGGAACACTAAAGGCACACAGTTCCTGAGCAAGAACCCTCCTCACACAGGGCGCGTAAAAGAACTTGTAAAGATGTTCCCTAATGCCAAGTTCATTTATCTGATGCGTAATCCATACACTGTGTTTGAGTCAACAAGAAGTTTCTTCACCAACACAATACAACCTCTGATGCTACAGAATATCAGCAATGAGGAACTTCAGGCAAATATACTGGAGGTATATTCAAAACTATACCACAAGTATGAAGAAGACAAGAAATTCATTCCTGAAGGCAATCTGGTGGAAGTAAAATTTGAGGACTATGAGCTGAATGCTTTTGATATGACCGAAGACATTTACAAAAAACTCTCATTGCCGGGATTCGATGAAGCACGTTCTGCAATTGAAGCATATGTAAATAAGAAAAAGGGTTACAAGAAGAATAAATATCAATATAAACCGGAAACAATAGAGCTGGTTGAGAAACATTGGTCATTTGCCCTTGAACAATGGAACTATAAGCTTTAACACATATAAAGACAATAAGCCCATATAACAGAAATATCGTTTGTAAAGACTTTTCTATACAAACGATATTTTTTTATTTATATTCCATTATAGATACATTATCCGTGTGCGATAACGAAAAATATGTTATTTATTTGAGTAATAGTCCAAAATAGTCGAAAATAGATTGGAAATTACAATAAAAGACATTATTTTTGGCAAATAAAATAAATAACTAAATCTTAATTAGAGTAAAATCTGTAGAAAAACAAAGCATGGAACAAGTTTTCAGTTACATCATCGGGCTAGGTGCAGCGGTGATGATGCCTATCATTTTTACAATCTTAGGCTTGTGTATCGGTATCAAATTTGGTAAAGCTCTCAAGAGCGGTTTGTTAGTAGGTGTCGGATTCGTTGGTTTGTCTGTAGTCACTGCATTGTTGACAAGCAGCCTTGGTGATCCTTTGAAAAAGGTTACCGAAATTTATGGTTTAAGTCTTGGTATTTTTGATATGGGTTGGCCTGCTGCAGCTTCTGTAGCATACAACACTTCTGTAGGAGCATTTATCATTCCTGTATGTTTGGCTGTAAACATTGTAATGCTTCTCACTAAAACAACAAAAACTGTAAATATCGACCTTTGGAACTACTGGCATTTTGCTTTCATTGGAGCCGTAGTATATTTCGCAACTGAAAACATCTGGTGGGGATTCTTTGCTGCTATCATCTGCTACATCATAACACTTGTTATGGCAGACCTTACTTGCAAACAGTTCCAGGGATACTATGACAAGATGGACGGTATCTCTATCCCACAGCCATTCTGTCAGGGATTCGTACCTTTCGCACTTGTTATAAACAAAGCATTGGATATGATTCCTGGATTCGACAAGCTTTATATCGACGCTGAAGGTATGAAGAAAAAATTCGGTATAATGGGTGAGCCTCTTTTCCTTGGTATCGTTGTAGGTTGCGGTATCGGTATGCTTGCATGCAAAAACGGTCAGGAAATGGTTGACAATATACCTGCTATCCTTGGATTGGGTATCAAGATGGGTGCCGTAATGGAACTTATCCCACGTATCACTTCTTTGTTTATCGAAGGACTTCGTCCTATTTCGGACGCAACACGCGAACTTATCGCACGCAAATTCAAGAACAGTGCAAACCTTAACATCGGTATGAGCCCTGCATTGGTTATCGGTCATCCAACAACTTTGGTTGTATCTCTTCTTCTTATCCCTGTAGCATTGTTCCTTTCAGTAATACTTCCGGGTAACCAGTTCCTTCCATTGGCATCACTTGCCGGAATGTTCTACCTATTCCCTGCAGTACTTCCTATCACTAAGGGTAACGTATTGAAGACATTCCTTATCGGTTTGGTAGGCCTCATCGTTGGTTTGTATTTCGTAACAGACCTGGCTCCATACTTTACTCAGGCTGCTCATGACGTATTTGTCAAGACAGGTGACGCTGCAGTTAAGATTCCTGAAGGATTCCAGGGTGGTGCTCTTGACTTTGCTTCAAGCATCTTCTCATGGTGCATCTTCCATCTGATATATAACTTCAAATATGTAGGTTCAGCAGTATTGGTAGCTATAGCTCTTATCATGGCTATCTATAACAGAACACGTATCGTAAAGGAAGCAAAAGCCAACAGCAACAATTAATCAGAAAACCTAAACTCAATAAAACAATAAGAACATGAAAAAATTAGCATTAGCAATGATGATGGGCTTAGCAGCCATCTCTACAAAAGCACAAATGAATTACTCTGTGCAAACTGCTTGTCATCCACAGGATGTTAAGCATTATGACACAGAACGTTTGCGTAACGCTTTCGTTATGGAAAAAGTAATGGCTCCAGACGAAATCAATTTAACTTATACACTCTACGACCGTCTGATTTACGGTGGTGTAATGCCTGTAAACAAAGTGTTGAAACTTGAAACTTTCCGTGAACTGGGACCAGAAATCACTTATTTCCTCGAACGTCGTGAACTTGGCGTTATCAACATTGGTGGTGACGGTGTAGTAACAGTTGACGGTAAAGAATATCCAATGAAATACAAAGAAGCTTTATACGTAGGTTGCGGTAACAAAGAAGTTACTTTCAAGAGCAACGACGCAAGCAAACCAGCTAAATTCTATATCAACTCTGCTCCTGCTTACAAACAATACGTTACACAGTTGATTACAACTGATGTTAAGGCACAAAAAGCTCAGCCTAAGAAATATGCTTTGGCTATTTCTGACCATTATGGTAAAATGGAAGACAGCAACGACCGTGTTGTAAATCAGCTTATCGTTAAAGACGTTCTTGAAAGAGTAAAGAACGGTGGTACTAACCAGTTGCAGATGGGTCTTACTGAATTGGCTCCAGGTTCTGTTTGGAACACAATGCCTGCTCACACTCACACTCGCCGTATGGAAGCTTACTTCTACTTCAATGTTGAAGAAGGTAATGCTATCTGCCACCTGATGGGTGAACCTAAAGAAGAACGCCTTGTATGGCTTCACAACGAACAGGCTATCACTTCTCCAGAATGGAGCATCCATGCTGCAGCAGGTACTCGCAACTATACTTTCATCTGGGGTATGGCTGGTGAAAACTTGAAATATAGCGATAAAGACGAAATCAAATATACTGAAATGAGATAATAAAAGTATATAAGTCATATTTAGAGTCTGTCTATTCCGGTTTCAGGATAGGCAGACTTTTTTTTGTGCATAAAAAATATGCCTGTTCTTTTGCTTTTATATAAATAATCCATACATTTGTACTGTACTACTTTTATGGTACAGTATAACAATATTAAAATATCTAGAGTTATGGTAGAACTAAAGAATGTATCATTCGGCTATAATCCGAATAAAAACGTAATCGAAGATCTGAGCCTCAATCTTGAAGAAGGCAGATTTTACGGACTTTTAGGGAAGAACGGAACAGGAAAAACCACTCTGATGAAAATAATATCCGGCATTCTTTTTTCAAAAGAAGGATATGTAAATATAGAGGGCAATAATCCTAGAGACAGAAAACTTGAAACATTACAGGAAATATTCATGATGCCTGCAGATTTTACCTTTCCAAAAATGAGTCTTGAAAAGTATGCTCTCTCTATTCATCATTTTATTCTAAATTCAATAAAGACATCCTTGATGACTGTCTCGATAACTTTGAAATAAACAAAAACATAAAAAGTATCGACAAACTTTCTTTAGGAGAGAAACACAAGATAGCGGTAAGCCTGGCTATTTCATTCGGTACAAAACTAATACTATTCGACGAAGCAGCCAACGGGATGGATATACCTACCAGAAAAATGTTCCGCAAAATGCTTATGAAGCAGATTAGAGAAGACCAGACTGTAGTTCTATCAACCCATGTGGTCCAAGATATAGAAAACCTGTTGACAGACATAATAGTCTTAAGAAAAGGCCAAAAGACATTTATATCATCACTTGACGACATACGCAGTAAGTACTCTTTCGGAATACAGAGCAATGAAGAAGGCGCGATATATTCCGAACCTTGCGCCGAAGGTTATCGGGTGATATGCAACAACACCAACAATGATGATACAGAGGTTTCCCTGGAGCTATAATTTAACGCATTGACAAAAGAAGGAGGTATATTATGAAAAGTTTCAGTTTGAAAAGAATGATGCAGTTCAGCAAACTGCAACTAAATGAATTGTTTTTAAACAAGACTGCAGCTGAAGCAATAAAACTTCTATTACTGCATTCGTTCTCAATAACATTTATCAGCCTTGCAATGAAAAGGAATGGTGGTATAAAGGAGTGTATATCATTGATTGAGTTATTATTACTTCTTTACTCATATTATTTTTCATTCTTGAATCTGTTTGGTGATTTAGTGGCTAAAAAAGGACTTGTAAACAAGATATCCGTTCCGGCTGCTCTTTCCGAAAAGCAAGCCAGCCTGTATTACAGTACTTTACTAATGGGAACTATGATATTAATACCAAGTATTATAATATCAAACATAATACTGCAAGCTGCCATACCTTTTGTATTTGGAGATGAAATAAACGGTTTACATCTCATATTCGGCGGTGGTGGAAAGGGTATAAAGATGAATCTGATTGCTGCGATATTAATACTTTATTTTATAATCCTCACTCCTCTTGCATTACTATACCGTAAATACAAAAAAGTATATTTCTGGAGTATGTTCATAGCCTTTATCCTGTCGTATATGTTACCGATAATATTTATGTACGGAGTAATAACTAAAATTACTCTAGTGCTGGTAACTGTATTTTGGAGTATTTTTGCTATAATTACAGCAAACAAAGGATTAAGAAAAGTAGAACTGGAATAAGCCTATGACAGACTTCAAACAAGACAGAGCCATTTATATGCAGATGGCAGAAAGGATATGCGACGAAATACTTGCTGGCAAGTATAATGCCGACGACCGCATTCCAAGTGTTCGCGAACTGGCCGTATTGCTCGAAGTAAATACAAATACCGTTGTAAAGACTTACGACCTTCTGCTACAATGGGGAATAATATATACCAGACGCGGACTGGGATATTTCGTTACGGAAAATGCTCTTCAGAAAATAAGACAGACTAAGGGAGAAAAATTCATGAATGAGAACTTGCCGGAACTGTTCCGTCAGATGGAATTGCTTGAAATACCTATAGAAACTATAGTCAGAAAATGGAAGAAATTTAAAGAGAAATAATAGCCGGGAGACATTATAAAAAAATGAACTGTCGTTTCACTTAAAACGCCTTGTCGTTTTAGGTAAAATGACAGTTCATTTTTTTCATATTATTATCAGTCCTGATAATACACTCTTTTCACACGCATGGAAACGCTGGTCAATATCTCATAAGGTATAGTATCAAGCCACTCTGCCAAGGTTGTGACGGGCAGGTTTTCGCCAAACACTTCCACCTTATCACCTTCCTTACAGTCTATATCAGTGACATCTATCATACAAACATCCATACAAATATTTCCAACGTACGGAGCTTTCTTTCCATTTACAAGGCAATAACCTTTTCCGTTTCCCAGCTTACGGTTCAATCCGTCGGCATAGCCAATAGGTATCGCTGCGATACGTGAATCTCTTTCCAGTATTCCCTTTCGGCTATAGCCTACAGTATCCTCTGCTTTCACATCATGTATCTGCAATATAGTAGTCTTAAGCGTGCTTACGTTGTTTATCATTTTTCCGGTATAAGGATCTATTCCATATAATCCTATACCAAGCCTTACCATATCGAACTGTGCTCCCGGATATCTTTCTATACCGGCTGTGTTACAGATATGACGCAATATCTTATATGAAAATCCTTCCTGAAGTTTTGCTGCCGCCGCTTCAAATGTTTCAATCTGTCTGCGGGTAAATGCATCGAAACGATTAGAATCACTTCCTACCAGATGAGAGAACACCGAACGTGGTATTACCGCCGACTGACGTTTCAACCGTTCAACCAACTGTGGCAACTGTTCAGGCTCAAAACCTAAACGGTTCATTCCGGTATTGATTTTCACATGAATAGGGAAATTGCTGACACCTTCCCTCTCGGCTGCCTTAATAAGTTCTTCCAATATATTGAAACTATACACCTCCGGTTCAAGGTGATAGTCGAACATTGTCTTGAACGCCGTAAGTTCAGGATTCATTATTATAATAGGACAGTTAATTCCTGCCTTGCGCAAATCCGCACCTTCATCGGCCACTGCAACAGCCAGATAATCCACTCTATGCTCTTCCAGTGTTTTCGCAATCTCAAAAGGTCCAGCCCCATAGGCCGAAGCCTTAACCATGCAGACCATCTTGGTTTCAGGTTTAAGTTTATTGCGGAAATGGTTAAGATTGTCTGTCAAAGCCCTAAGGTTGATTTCAAGTATCGTTTCGTGCACCTTTAGCTCCATGTAATCAGTAATATCGTCAAAATGGAACGCGCGTGCTCCCTTAATCAATACCACTTCATTTCTCAGCGAATCCAGTATTCCGGACTCCATGAGCTCAGAAGTCTTGTTGAAGAAATATTTTTCAATCTGGAAACGTGATGCCGATGCCGATATTTCAGGTCCTACACCAATAATCTTATCTACCCCACGGCTATGTACAAGCTCTGCCACCTGTCTGTACAAGAGTTTGCTGGTCTGTCCACTCTCAAGAATATCCGACAAAATCAATGTACGTTTCTTGCCTTTATCTTCTGTTCTGCGTGACATGAAGTCGAGAGCAATATCCAATGATGCGAAATCAGAGTTATAACTGTCGTTTATCAGGATACAGCCATTCTTTCCTTCTTTTACCTCCATTCGCATTGCCACAGGTTCCAGTGTAAGCATTCTTTCGGCTATCTCTTCCGGAGAAATCATCAGATACAGAGCTACGGCCAGACAGTTTATGGAATTTTCAATTGAAGCATCGTCAATAAACGGAATACGATATTCCTTCATAAATCCCAAATAGCGGTATTTGATATCAGTATAGCTGCTGCACTTGTCTATACTTTCGATATACAGCGGACGCTCCATGTCTTTTGTGGACCACGCAATTTCCTTTGCTCCGAACAGCGATTTTGTCACACAACTGCTTATCAGTTCATTATCACCGTTATATATTACAACATCACAATCCTTGAACAGCTGAAGTTTCTCCATGCACTTGTCCTGTACGGATGTGAAGTTCTCTTGATGTGCACCGCCGATATTTGTAAGAACACCTATAGTAGGACGGATTATTGGCTTCAGTTCTTCCATCTCCCCCATTTCCGATATACCGGCTTCGAATATACCAATTTCTGTGTTCTCGTTCATCAGCCATACAGACAGAGGTACTCCTATCTGTGAGTTATAGCTTCTTGGGGAACGGGTCACTACCCTGCTTGGACTGATAATATGATAAAGCCACTCCTTGACCACTGTCTTACCGTTACTTCCGGTAATTCCAATCACAGGCACATCGAAGAGTTCTCTGTGACTTGCGGCAAGGCGCTGAAGCGATTTCAAGGTATTTGAAACCTTCAGGAAGTTGCAATTCTGAAATCCTGACATATCTTCAGGCAAATCAGTAACCACAAAGTTTCTCACACCGCGGTTATACAATTCAGCTATATATTTGTGACCATCATTCCTTTTTGTCTTTAAAGCAAAAAAAAGAGTTTCTTCCGGAAAGCACAATGATCTGCTATCGGTAAGTATCCAGTCTATTTTAGCAGAAGCATCGCCTATACGCTCTGCATTCAAAACGGATGTTATTTCTTCAATTGTATGCGACATAATTCTATTTCCTTTTCGACATCTAAGTACGTGAATTTTTCCTTTAGTGCCTCTATTTTTAACAGTATTTGACTTAAAAAGTCACGATAAGCTTCACTTTGTGGATTGAAAGGCTTATGCCCCAAGGCACGCCTGATTTCATTCCATGAGTTTATTATTTTTACAGTTTCTTTCTTGAAATAAGATTCTGAAAACCTTTCCCAGATATAATCAACTGCCATTGATGAAGGATGCAGCATATCATCCGAATAGAAACGGTAATCACGCAATTCATCCATCACTATTTCGTATGAAGGGAAATAGTAACAGTGGTCATTTTCCGAACATATCCTGTCTATTGCAAGCAGCAATACAGACTTGCTTATCTGATTTCCATGCATTCCATCCTTGGCATGCCTTATTGGACTGACGGTAAACATAATTTTTATCTCCGGATTTACGGTTCTAAGGCGTGATATCAATTCTTTATATGAATTTGCTATTTCTTCCACATCAAGCAGACTTCGTGAAAACAGTTTCTCGTTCAATTTATGGCAATTGCCTACTATACAGCCGTTTTCCTTCCATTTATACACTCGTGCCGTACCGAAGGTGAGAAGAAGCCAATCGGATTTCAGAAGAAAATCAGAACTATAATCAATGCGTCTGTTTATCTGCTCCAGGCAGACATCCTTTTCGGACGACGAGAACGAGCTGTGATGCATCAGACTGAACCATACACCGCGCGATTGCATCAAATCGTCGCCGGTATATATTTTTTTATCAAACAATTGATTTAGAGCCGCATATATTGACATCGGATTATACAGGACTCCGAAAGGATTTATATCACATCTGAATTTATTGTCTGAAAGTTTGTTACCTATGTTTTCTGTAAAACATGACCCAATCAGCATCAATCTGTCAGAATGCTTTATTTCACACTGCCCTACAGGCAATTCTGCCTTGGTTATCAGTTCCATATTCTTCTGTTTTTGTTATTTTTTAGTGCAAATGTAACCACATTATGTATATTTATAGTACTTTTGTGGAAGAAATGTTTAATTAATGTATAGATGGAACATAACACATCATATAAATTCCTTAACGAAATTGACAGTCCTGAAGACCTCCGCAAACTTCCGGTTGAAGATTTGCCAGAAGTATGTAGAGAATTGCGTGAGATGATAATTGACGAACTCTCACGAAATCCGGGACATTTTGGTTCCAGTCTGGGAGTAATAGAACTTACAGTTGCATTACATTACACATTTTCCACACCATACGACCGTATAGTATGGGATGTGGGACATCAGGCATACGCCCACAAAATACTGACTGGAAGACGTGACAGATTTAGTACAAACCGAAAGCTAAACGGTCTTGCACCTTTCCCGACACCTTCCGAAAGCGAATACGACACTTTTACATGCGGACACGCATCCAATTCAATATCTGCAGCTTTAGGTATGGCTGTAGCCGCAAAGCTGAAAAACGAGACTAACAGACACATTGTTGCCGTCATAGGAGACGGTTCAATGAGTGGGGGACTTGCTTTCGAGGGATTGAACAATGCTTCGGCCACTCCAAACAATCTGCTCATTATCCTCAACGACAACAATATGGCTATAGACCGTAGCGTTGGCGGAATGAAACAATATCTGCTCAATCTGCACACATCCGAAGGATATAACCGTTTCCGCAACGTGATGTCCAGACAGATGTCGAAATGGGGATTTCTTACAGACGAAAGAAGAAAAGCAATTATACGTTTCAATAATAGCGTGAAGTCGCTACTCATGCAGCAACAGAATATTTTCGAAGGCATGAACATAAGATACTTCGGTCCTATAGACGGACACGATACAGTATCTATGATAAAGGTACTGAACGAAATAAAAGACATGAGCGGACCGAGACTACTGCACATTCATACCGTAAAAGGCAAAGGATATAAGCCTGCAGAAGAGTGTGCTACGGAATGGCATGCACCCGGAAAATTCGACAAAACCACAGGAGAAAGAATAAAGCCTTGTGCCGAAGGAATGCCTCCGCTGTTTCAGGAAGTATTCGGCAACACATTGCTTGAACTTGCACAGTCTAATAAAAAAATAGTAGGTGTAACTCCCGCCATGCCTTCAGGATGTTCCATGAACATAATGATGAAGGAAATGCCTAACAGAGTATTCGACGTAGGAATAGCGGAAGGACATGCGGTGACATTCTCGGCTGGAATGGCGAAAGACGGACTAATACCTTTCTGCAACATATATTCTACATTCATGCAAAGAGCATACGACAATGTGATACATGATGTAGCAATTCAAAAACTCAATGTCGTAATGTGTCTTGACAGAGCCGGACTTGTGGGAGAAGACGGTGCTACGCACCATGGTATATTCGATATAGCATACATGAGGATTATACCTAATCTTACAATTGCCGCCCCTATGGATGAGCACGAACTGAGAAAGCTGATGTACACAGCACAGCAGCCTGACATGGGACCTTTTGTTATAAGATATCCTCGTGGACGTGGAATGCTGACCGACTGGAAATGCGAATTTGAGGCTATACCTGTGGGAAAAGGACGACTACTGAAAGAAGGTAAGGATATGGCTGTCATCACATTGGGCCCTATAGGATACAAGGCACAAAAAGCTATAGAAAGGATGGAAAGCGAAACAAATCTAAGCATAGCACACTATGACCTCAGATTCGTTAAACCGCTTGACAAGGAAATGCTGGACAGCATAGGTAAAAACTTCAGGAAGATTATAACAATAGAAGACGGAGTGCTTTCAGGTGGTGCCGGCAGTGCTGTCATGGAATTTATGTCGGACAACGGATATAATGTTGATATAAAAAGACTTGGTATAAAAAACTGCTTCGTACAACATGGCGCTGTAAACGAACTGTACAAGATATGCGGGCTTGACGAAGAAAGCATATATCAATTTATTAAAGATTTTAGATAACAATAATTTTAATATATAAGTCGTGAAAATAATAATAGCAGGTGCAGGTGCTGTAGGTACACATCTGGCAAAACTTCTTGCCGGAGAAGATCAGGACATTATCCTGATTGATGAAGATCAGGAAAAATTGGGGAAAATGAGCAGTAATCTTGATATGATGACTGTGAACTACTCTCCTACCTCTATTAATGGATTAAAGGAAGCAGGGGTGGCAGGAGCCGACCTGTTTATTGCGGTTACTCCTGACGAAAGCCGCAATATGACCGCATGCATGCTGGCCAATAATCTGGGAGCAAAAAAGACGGTAGCCAGAATAAACAACTACGAATATCTTCTTCCCAAGCATAAAGAATTCTTTAGCGGATTGGGAGTAAATTCACTCATTTACCCGGAAATGTTGGCTGCCAAGGAAATTGTTGACGCCGTAAAGATGAGCTGGATAAAGCAATGGTGGGAATTTGCCGGAGGTTCGCTCATCATGATAGGTGTGAAAATGAGAGAACAGGCAGAAATTCTGAATGTTCCTTTCCACGAATTAGGAGGACAAGGTATTCCGTTCCACATAGTAGCAATAAAAAGGGGAAACGAAACAATTATACCTAGAGGTGACGACTACGTAAAACTAAACGATATTGTTTATTTCACCACTACAAAGAAATATATACCATACATCAGAAAAATATCAGGATGCGAAAATGAAGCGGACGTAAGAAGTGTCATGATCATGGGTGGAGGCAGAATAGCTGTACGTACAGCACAATATCTGCCTGAATACATGAAAATCAAGATCATAGAGATGGACGAAAACAGATGCAACAGGCTTACTGAAATCGTGGATGATGATGTTATGGTTATCAACGGCGACGGACGCGACATGGAACTTCTTATTGAAGAAGGCATCAAAAACACGGAAGCTTTTGTTGCACTGACAGGCAATTCGGAGACAAACATTCTTGCGTGCCTTGCAGCCAAACGTATGGGAGTGAGCAAAACAGTGGCAGAAGTGGAAAACGTTGATTACATAAGTATGGCGGAAAGCCTTGATATTGGAACCGTTATCAATAAAAAATATATTGCGGCAAGCCATATTTATCAGATGATGCTCAAGGCTGATGTGTCAAACGTAAAATGTCTGACTTTCGCCAATGCCGACGTAGCGGAATTCATTGTAAAAGAAGGTTCCAGAATAACAAAAGCTCAGGTAAAGGATATCGGATTGCCTAAAGGAGCTACAATAGGAGGACTCATCAGAAATGGAGAAGGTGTACTCGTAACAGGTAACACTACTATCCAAAAAGATGACCACGTGGTAGTATTCTGCCTTGGGGCAATGATTAAAAAATTAGAGAAATATTTCGGATAACATGTTTTTTAACATAGGAATAATCAATTTTACGCAAAATATATTCTAACTTTGCGCGAAAGATTGAAAAGGTAATAGTTTTTTTATATGATTTATTGGTTAAGGATAATATTTTTGAGCATACTGTCTCTTCTTGTTTTTCAGAGCATGGAAGAAAATGTCATTTCTGCTTACATGACAGATACATGCGCTGAGAACATATTATCTGATACTGATAAAAATATATCATTCGAGGAATCATCCTCAGACGATTACCTGCTACGGACAATAAATCACATTCTTAAATCAAGATATGCCGAACTGTCTGTATCTGCCTGTATATTCACTTCAGGTTGTAAAGATAATAATGACAGTAAATTCACACAGATTCTAAGCGGAAAAGAGACTTGCAATAATACCGTTTATAAACATTATTGCACAGATCGAGAAAAGCATTTCAACAGGCATAATCTGATAAATTCTCCAAAAGAATATTACATCTATACATTGGAAAAAATTATCATTTAGATATTTTTCTGATGTCTTCCTTCATATTTTCATATGGAGAAAAGACTTCGTGTACGAACACAGTCTATATAAAGCATAAAAACAATAATCTAAAATAATAAATCATGTATTTTATTTTTTTAATCGTAGTAATTCTCACAGCAATTGCTTTGGTAGTGGCAGCCATGACCATCTCCAAACTAATTGCCCCCCGCTCATTCAATCCACAGAAAGGAGAGCCTTATGAATGTGGTATCCCCACAAGGGGTGAGTCGTGGGTGAAATTCAAAGCAGGCTACTACCTGTTTGCCATTCTGTTTCTGATGTTCGACATCGAGACAGTGTTCCTCTTTCCATGGGCAGTGGTAGTTGCACAGACAGGGGTCTATGCCTTGGCAGGCGCGGCCTTCTTCCTGGGAATACTCATTTTAGGCCTTGCATACGCATGGCGGAAAGGAGCGCTGGAATGGAAATAAAGAAACGCACGGGCATACGCAGTATGCAGTATGAAGAGTTTACGAACAACGACTATCTGGAGCGCATGGTACGCCGGCTGAATGCCGACGGCGCGGGAGTGATAGTCGGTACGGCTGACGAGCTGATAAACTGGGGACGGAGCAATTCGCTATGGTCGCTCACGTTCGGAACAAGCTGTTGCGCCATAGAGTTCATGGCGCTGGGAGCGGCACGCTATGACATGGCGCGCTTCGGTTTCGAGGTGACCCGCAACTCGCCGCGACAGGCGGACATGATAATGGTGCTGGGAACCATCACTCACCGTATGGCTCCGGTGCTGAAGCGTCTGTACGACCAGATGGCCGAACCGAAATATGTGGTGGCTGTGGGCGGATGCACCATAAGCGGCGGGCCGTTCAGGCGGTCGTATCATGTGGTGAACGGTATAGACAAGATTATACCTGTGGATGTGTTCATCCCGGGATGTCCTCCGCGTCCGGAGGCGTTCTACTACGGAATGATGCAGCTGCAGAGGAAAATAAAGGTGGAACGTTTCCTGGGAGGAGTGAACCGGAAAGCTAATGAATAATTAATAATTAATAATTAAAAATGAACCAACGGTCAGCGAAGCTGATAATTAAGGTGATGACATCAACCCATTATTAATTCTTAATTTTTAATTATTAATTGAATAACGTTATTAACTGTTAATTGAACAAAATGATTTCTGACAATATAATAACTGTAAGACCCGAAGAGCTGGCGGCCATGGCGGAACGGCTGAGGTACGACGCGGCGGAACCTATGGACTATCTGCGCGACATCGTGGGTATGGACTGGGGCGAAGAGGGTCTGGGCGCGCTGTACTACATGGAATGTACCTCCACGGGCAGCCGCCGTGTGCTGAAAACTGCCACTAAGGACAGGGAGAGGGCTTTTCTGCCGTCGGTCTGCCATCTGTGGAAAACGGCAAAGATCAAGGAACGCGAGGTGTTCGATTTCTTCGGCATCCGCTTCACGGGAAATCCGGACATGCGCCGCATCTTCCTGCGCGAGGACTGGAAGGGATTCCCTCTGCGCAAGGATTACGATATGGACTCCAATCCGCTGAACATGGAGAATGAGGTGAACGCCGACGTGACGGAGGAATATACCCTGCGTCCGGACGGAACGATAGAGGGGCATGAGAATGTGGTGTTCGGCAAGGAGGATTTCGTGGTGAACATCGGTCCGCAGCATCCTTCCACTCACGGCGTGCTGCGTATGCGTACTTCTATCGACGGCGAGAACATACGCCACATCGATCCTGTGCTGGGATATATCCACCGCGGGATAGAGAAGATGAACGAGAGCCTTACTTATCAGCAGACTCTGGCGCTGACGGACAGGCTGGACTATCTGAGCGCGCATCAGAACCGTCATGCGCTGTGCATGTGCATCGAGCAGGCGGCGGGAATAGAGATTTCGGAACGCGCGCAGTATATCCGCACCATAATGGACGAGCTGCAGCGTATCGACTCGCATCTGCTGTTCTACTCGTGTCTGGTGATGGATATGGGCGGACTGACTCCTTTCTTCTACGGATTCAGGGAGAGGGAGATGATTCTGGACATTATGGAGGAAACTACGGGCGGACGCCTGATTCAGAACTATAACGTGATAGGCGGTGTGCAGGCGGATCTGCATCCTGACTTCCGGCGCAAGGTGAAGGAGTTTATCAGGCATCTGCGCAGTGTGATAAAGGATTATCACGACATCTTTACGGACAATGTCATAGCACGGCAGCGTCTGATAGGCGTGGGTGTCCTCTCGCGCGAGGATGCCATTTCGCTTGGCACCACCGGCGGCACGGGACGTGCTTCGGGATGGAGCAACGACGTGAGGAAGCATCATCCGTATGCCATGTACGACAAGGTGGATTTCCGCGAGATTACACGTACGGAGGGCGACTCGTTTGCGCGCTACATGGTGCGTATGGACGAGATTATGGAGTCGTGCCACATCATAGAGCAGCTTATCGACAATATTCCTGAAGGGGAATACCGCGTGAAGACGAAACCTGTGATAAAGCTGCCTGAAGGTAACTTCTCGACATCGGTGGAAAGCAGCCGCGGCGAGTTCGGAGTGATGCTGGAGAGTCATGGCGACAAGTATCCTTACCGTCTGCATTACCGCTCTACGGGCCTGCCGCTGGTGGATGCCATGGACACGGTGTGCCGCGGACAGAAGATTGCGGACCTGATTGCGATAGGCGGAACTTTCGATTTCGTGATTCCGGATATAGACCGATGAATAATTAAAAATTAAAAATTAAAAATTAATAATGAACCAACGGTCAGCGAAGCTAACCAACGGTCAGCGAAGCTAATAATGAAGAGCGATGACATCAACTCATTATTAATTATTAATTCTTAATTGAACAACGTTCTTAATTCTTAATTATTAATTATTAATTGAATAAAATGTTTGACTATTATAATCTTGAACCGCTCCTGATGTGGATTCACAGCACGATGTGCAGCCTGATGCCCGAATGGATGGCCTTCACGATAGAGGGTATTGCCGTGGGGGTGTTCATCATGGTGATGTATGCGGTGCTTGCCATTATCCTTATATATATGGAGCGAAAGGTGTGTGCGGCTTTCCAGTGCCGTATCGGACCGGACCGTGTGGGCGGACGCGGAGGACTTCTGCAGGTGCCTGCCGACGTAATTAAAATTCTTACAAAGGAGATTATATCTCTGAAAAACTCGGACAAGTTCCTGTACGGGCTGGCTCCGTTTCTGGTGATCATGGCGTCAATCCTGACATTTTCGTGTCTGCCATGGAACAAGGGGGGCGAGATCCTGCATATGAACATCGGTATATTCTTCGTGCTGGCGGCTTCGTCCATCGGTGTGCTGGGTATCCTGCTGGCGGGATGGAGCAGTAACAGCAAATATACGCTTATCGGAGCCGTGCGAAGCGGAGCTATGATTATCAGCTACGAGCTGTCAATAGGTATAAGCGTGCTCACCATGGTTATCCTGTGCGGAACTATGGACATTCAGGAGATTGTGGCTTATCAGGAAAACGGATGGAACATCTTCAAGGGACATATCCCGGCGGTGATGGCGTTCGTCATCTATCTGATAGCGGGTAATGCGGAGGCCAACCGTGCGCCGTTCGACCTGGCGGAAGCTGAACAGGAGCTTACTGCGGGATATCACACTGAATATTCGGGTATGCACTTCGGATTTTTCTATCTGGCGGAGTATCTTAACCTGTTCATCACTTCCGGAATAGCCGTCACTCTGTTCCTGGGCGGATGGATGCCGCTGCACATTGTGGGGCTGGACGGGTTCAACGCCGTGATGGACTACATCCCCGGGATGATATGGTTCGTGGGAAAGACTTTCTTCGTGGTGTTCCTGCTGATGTGGATAAGATGGACTTTCCCCCGATTGAGAATAGACCAGGTGCTTATACTGGAATGGAAATACCTGATGCCGCTGTCGCTGCTGGTATTAATGATTATGACCGTAATGAAGGTGTTCGGTCTGGTGTTTTAATATTAAGTTGTTAGATTCTAGTTGTTAGAACTAAAAACTAAGAACCAACAACTAAAAACTGAAAAACTATGGGATCTTTTAAAGAATATATCAACGGATATGCCTTCGGAGTGAAGAGCCTGCTTGTGGGTATGCGCACATCGATGAAGGTGTTCATGCAGAAAAAGGTGACGGAACGCTATCCGGAAAACAGACATACCACACTGCACATTCCGGAACGCCACCGCGCCATGCTGGTGATGCCGAAGGATGAAAACGGAAACAACAAGTGCATTGCCTGCGGGCTGTGCCAGATGGCGTGTCCTAACGGAACCATTCACATCACAAGCGAGACACGCGAGACGGAAGACGGAAAGAAAAAGAAATTCCTGGTGAAATATGAATACGACCTTGGCTCGTGCATGTTCTGCCAGCTGTGTGTGAACGCCTGTCCGCACGACGCGATACGCTTCAGCAACCATTTTGAGAACGCGGTGTTCGAAAGGGAGAAGCTGGTGATGACGCTTAATGAACCAACGGTCAGCGAAGCTAACCAACGGTCAGCGAAGCTAACCAACGGTCAGCGAAGCTAATAATTAATAATGAAAAATTAATAATGGGTGGATGATATCACCTTTAATTATTAATTGTTAATTATTAATTGTTAATTGAGCAACATTATTAATTATTAACTTTTAATTTTTAATTAACAAACATGTTTTCACTTTTTGAAATAGCATTTTATGTTGTGGCCCTTTGTATCATAGTATTTTCCGTACTGGCGGTCACTACAAGCAGCATACTGCGCTCGGCTACACATCTGCTGTTCGTGCTTCTCAGCACGGGAGGTATATATGCCATACTGGGATACACTTTCCTGAGCGCCGTCCAGCTGATGGTCTATGCGGGAGGTATCATAGTGCTCTACGTGTTCTCCATATTGCTGACACGTTCCTCCGGAACAATGAAATATAAGATTCGCCGCGGCAAGATGGCCAGTGTGTTGCTGACCAGCCTTGTGGGTATGGCACTGGTGATGTTCCTAATCGCTACAAACGGCTTTGCGCTGAACATGATTCCACAGGGTGTGGAGCTTCCGGTGAAGAATATCGGCGAGGCCCTCATCGGAACAGAAAAGTATCAGTTCGTATTGCCTTTCGAGGTCATGAGCGTGCTGTTGCTGGCCTGCATGATAGGAGCTATTATGATTGCAAGAAAAAGAAACTAAAAACAAAGGATTATGGAAATAGAAGTACACGTTATACACTATCTCGTGATAAGTACAGTGATGCTGTTCTGCGGAATATACGGTTTCTTCACACGCAAGAACCTGCTGGCACTGCTCATCTCGGCCGAACTGATGCTTAACGCCACGAACATCAACTTCGCGGTGTTCAACAGATATCTCTTTCCGGGACATCTGGAAGGACATTTCTTCAGCCTGTTCGGTATAGCCATAGCTGCGGCGGAAACTGCAGTGGCAATAGCCATTATCATCAATGTTTACAGAAATATAAACAAGATCCTTACCGATGACATTTCGGAGATGAAGGGATAAAAAACTTAATGTACATGGAATATACTATATTTATACTGGCCCTGCCGGTGCTTAGCTTTCTGGTTCTGGCTCTGGCGGGAATGAAAATGCCTCACAAGGTGGCAGGAGCGATAGGAACTCTGTCGCTGGCGGCTGTCACTGTGCTGAGCTATATCACAGCCGTGGGATATTTCACTGCGCAGCGCACCGCAGAAGGACTTCTGCCTGTCTCTACGCCGTGGAACTTCAGTTGGCTGCCGTTCACGGAGTCGCTGCACATCGACATGGGTATCATGCTGGATCCTATCTCGGTGATGATGCTGGTGGTTATCTCTACCGTGTCGCTCATGGTGCACATCTATTCGTTCGGATATATGAAAGGGGAACGCGGGTTCCAGCGTTATTACGCTTTCCTCTCGCTGTTCACCTTCTCAATGCTGGGACTGGTGGTGGCTACCAACATCTTCCAGATGTACGTGTTCTGGGAGCTTGTGGGCGTTTCGTCATATCTGCTCATCGGCTTCTATTACACCAAGCCTGAGGCTATAGCGGCTTCTAAGAAGGCTTTCATCGTGACACGTTTCGCCGATCTGGGATTCCTTATCGGTATCCTGCTCTACGGCTACTATATGCAGACTTTCACCTTCTCTCCTTCCGAAGAACAACTGATGAGGGCGGGTATGGTATTGCCTTTGGCCCTCGGCCTGATGTTCGTGGGTGGTGCCGGAAAGAGTGCCATGTTCCCTCTGCACATCTGGCTGCCTGACGCGATGGAAGGCCCTACTCCGGTGTCTGCGCTGATTCATGCGGCTACTATGGTTGTGGCTGGCGTGTATCTCGTGGCAAGGATGTTCCCTCTGTTCATCGGCTTCGCTCCGCAGACTCTTCACTGGGTGGCATACATCGGAATGTTCACCGCTTTCTATGCCGCTACGGTGGCTTGCGTGCAAAGCGACATCAAGCGTGTGCTTGCGTTCTCTACCATCTCGCAGATCGGTTTCATGATGGTGGCACTGGGCGTATGTACAAGCCTTGACCCTCACGAAGGCGGACTGGGATATATGGCCTCAATGTTCCATCTGTTCACTCATGCCATGTTCAAAGCGTTGCTCTTCCTCGGCGCGGGATGTGTGATACATGCTGTCCACAGCAACGAGATGTCGTTCATGGGCGGACTGAGGAAATATATGCCTGTCACTCACATCACTTTCCTTATAGCTTGCCTTGCCATCGCGGGTATTCCTCCGTTCTCAGGCTTCTTCTCAAAGGATGAAATTCTTACGGCTTGCTTCCGCTTCAGCCCTGTTGCGGGATGGATAATGACTGTCATTGCCGGAATGACGGCTTTCTATATGTTCCGTCTTTACTATTGCATCTTCTGGGGTAAGACAAATGATAATTATGTGCATCACACTCCGCACGAAAGTCCTGTGGTGATGACATTGCCGCTCATCATCCTTGCGGCCATCACGGTTGTGGCAGGATGGGCAATGCCTTTCGGACATTTCGTTTCGAGCAACGGACATGCGTACGACATTCATCTTGACACTACAGTAGCTGCCACAAGTATCGTCGTAGCGGTAATAGCGATACTTATCGCCACATGGATGTATGCAGGAAAGACTCAGCCTGTGGCAGACATGCTTCAGAAGAAGTTCAGCGGTCTGCATCACGCTGCCTACCGCCGTTTCTTCATGGACGAGGTCTGGATGTTTGTCACAAAGAAGATTATCTTCCGTTGCGTCTCTACACCTCTTGCATGGTTCGACCGTCACGTAATCGACCAGTTCATGAACTTCATGGCCTGGGGCACTAACGCTGCCGGCGAAACAGTACAGCCTATGCAGAGTGGAAAGATTCAGACTTACACCATGTGGTTCCTGGGAGGTATTATCGTCCTGACTGCGGCACTTATCCTACTGTGATAAAACCACATTTACTCAACAAGCTTTCAGCTTTTAATTATTAATTTTTAATTATTAATTGAAACAATGAATATATTAAGTTTATTTGTAATAGTCCCTTTGGTAATGCTGCTCGGTCTGTGGCTGGCAAAAGGCATAAACCAGGTGAGAGCGGTAATGGTTGCCGGTTCTACCATCCTGCTGGGACTTTCCGTATGGCTCACCATAGCCTACATCGGGCTTAGAAACGGAGGAGCTACAGAAGAAATGCTCTTCACCGCAAGCACTCCATGGTATGAGCCGCTGAATATATGCTACTCTGTCGGAGTAGATGGTATATCTGTAGTGATGCTGCTGCTCAGCTCTATAATAGTATTCACAGGTACATTCGCTTCATGGCGTCTGCAGCCTATGACGAAAGAATATTTCCTCTGGTTCACTCTTCTGAGCACCGGAGTTTTCGGTTTCTTCATCTCTACCGACCTCTTCACCATGTTCATGTTCTACGAGGTTGCGCTCATCCCTATGTATCTGCTCATCGGCGTATGGGGAAGCGGAAAGAAGGAATATGCCGCCATGAAGCTTACCCTCATGCTTATGGGTGGTTCGGCATTTCTGCTCATCGGTATCCTTGGCATATATTATGGTGCCGGAGCCGAGACAATGAACATCCTTGAGATTGTGAACCACAAGATACCTACAGAATATCAGCGTCTGTTCTTCCCGTTGGTTTTTGTCGGCTTCGGAGTATTGGGAGCCTTGTTCCCGTTCCACACATGGAGCCCTGACGGTCACGCTTCGGCGCCTACTGCAGTATCAATGCTCCACGCCGGAGTACTTATGAAACTTGGAGGCTACGGCTGCTTCCGCATCGCTATGTATCTTATGCCTACCGGTGCAGCCATCTGGGGTGATTTCTTCCTCGTCCTGACAACAATCTCTGTAGTATATGGCGCATTCAGCGCAGTGGTACAGACCGACTTGAAATACATCAACGCATACTCTTCAGTGAGTCACTGCGGTCTGGTTCTTTTCGCCCTTCTGATGATGACTAAGGTCAGCGCCACAGGTGCCATCCTGCAGATGCTGAGCCACGGACTTATGACAGCATTGTTCTTTGCCCTGATAGGTATGATTTACGGAAGGACTCACACCCGCGACATCCGCCAGCTCAGAGGCCTGATGAAGATTATGCCGTTCCTGGCTGTGGGATACGTCATTGCCGGTCTTGCGAACCTCGGTCTTCCGGGATTGAGCGGTTTCATTGCCGAAATGACTGTTTTTGTAGGTTCATTCCAGAATCCTGACAACTTCCACCGCGTCTGCACAGTGATTGCCACAATGAGTATCGTGATAACCGCTGTATATATCCTCCGTGTGGTAGGAAAGATTCTTTACGGCACTTGCGAAAATCCCGAGCATCTGAAACTCACCGACGCTACTTGGGACGAAAGATTTACCGTAATCTGTCTTATAGCTGCCGTAGCCGGACTCGGACTTGCGCCGTTCTGGGTGAGCGATGTAATCAGCTACAGCGTAGAACCTATTATTTCGGCAATAGTGAGATAAATAATAATTAATAATGAATAATTAATAATTAAAAATGGGTGGATGCTATCACTTTTAATTATTAACTCTTAATTATTAATTGAGCGACGTTTTTAATTATTAATTTTTAATTCTTAACTAAAAAAACATGTTTCAATTTATACCAATGCAGGCAGAAATCAGTCTCGCGGCCATAATGGTGATAATCCTCCTGGCTGACCTGATTCTGAAAGAACCTCACCACAAGACTTTGCAGACTATGGCATGCACTCTGATGGTGATACAGATTGTCCTGAACATACAACCGGCAGCCGGAGAGTATTTCGGCGGAATGTACCACTGTACACCGGTAGCATCTGTGGTGAAAACAATACTTACCGCAGGAACACTCCTCGTGTTTATGCAATCCGGCGAATGGATTTCGGCTCCTGACACACGCCATAAGGCAGGAGAGTTTTACGTAATAACCATAAGCACACTCCTGGGAATGTATTTCATGGTGAGCGCAGGCAGCTTCATACTGTTCTACGTAGGTCTTGAACTAGCCAGCATCCCGATGGCGTGTCTCATCGCATTCGACAAGTGGAAGCACCACAGCGCCGAGGCAGGGGCAAAGTTCATACTGAACTCTATGTTCTCATCCGGTCTGATGCTGTACGGCCTTTCTCTGATTTACGGTACATGCGGCACAACCTACTTTGCCGACATGACAGCAAGCATCACAGGCACACCTCTGCAGATACTTGCCATGGTGTTCTTCTTTGCAGGTCTGGGCTTCAAGCTGAGCCTTGTGCCGTTCCATAACTGGACTCCGGACACATACCAGGGCGCGCCTACAGCAGTGGCTGGCTATTTGTCTGTCATCTCGAAAGGTGCCGCAGCCTTCACACTGATGAGCATCCTGACAAAAGTGTTCGCTCCGATGTCCGACCGCTGGGAACTGATGCTGAGCATCGTCATCGTACTGACTATCACACTGGCAAATATATTCGCTATACTGCAGGACAACATGAAAAGATTCATGGCATACAGTAGTATATCACAGGCAGGATATATCATGCTTGCTGTAATTGCAGGCAACACTCAGGGTACCGCATCACTGATATACTACGTGACAGTATATATCGTGGCGAACCTTGCAGTATTCGGTGTTATAGGGGCAATAGAAAGACATACACTGGGCGAAACATATGCCAATGCAGACAAGGCTGAAGGTGAACTTCCGGAAAACGCCCTCTCACGTTCTGATGAGACAGTGAAATCAGAATATGCCGTAAGCCGCAGCGCATATGCAGGACTTTACCGTACCAATCCGCGCCTTACATTCGTTATGACACTCGCCATGTTCTCACTTGCCGGAATTCCTCCGTTTGCAGGATTCTTCAGCAAGTTCTTCGTGTTTGCTTCGGCTTTCAACGCAGGTCACTGGCTGGTTGTGTTCCTGGCACTTGTAAATACCGTAATCTCGCTTTACTACTATCTGCTTGTGGTAAAAGCCATGTATATCACTCCTAATGACAACCCGCTGCCACACTTCCGCAGTCCGTGGCTGACACGTGTCTCACTTGCGGTATGTCTGGCAGGAATAATCCTGCTTGGTATAATAAGCAGTGTATATGGAGGAATAGAGTCGGTAGCTGCTTTTTAGAATTCTATTAGGTCTTGTCTCTACTTATATTTTTGCTTTTACTGCAAATAGAATTTTAAAATGATATAGTTATGGATGCATTAGGATTTACTTTTTTAATTACAGCTATCATAGGTGGCGCTTTTTTGGCGTGGACTTATACAAAGAGCGGTAAAAAATGGATTGACAGTCTATAACCGATATCGGTTACATATATTAATAAAGGATATATCTCACAAAAAAAGATATATCCTTTTTTTATTTCTCCCACCATCAGCTGTAACCTATATGTAACCGATACGTAAACGTATTATAAACATATGGAAACATCCAAGTAACACCACAGAAGTAATTTTGCCCCTGAAAACAAAAGGATAGAAAGAATGAACGACATTAAGAAACTGATGCTTGTATCTCCAATGCTGATGGCGGCGGTAAGCATGCAGGCTATTGACGTTAAAGGGGTGATAATTGACAAGGCTACCGGCGAACCGCTAATAGGCGCAACCGTACAGATAGAGGGAACAACAACCGGAGCCGTTACGGACATCGACGGAAGATTCGAACTTGGTAATGTCAAAGACAGGGACATACTGATAATCCAATACGTAGCCTACCAGTCACAACGTATTACAGTCGATAAGAATCTGAAAGGGGAAATCACAATAGCCATGAGCACTGACAACCAGCAGCTGGACGAGGTGACAGTGGTGGCAAAGAAAAACCTTGAGGGAGAACGCGCACTGATGATGGAGAGACAGAAATCGAGCGTAGCGATAGAGAACCTCGGTGCAAAGGAGATGAGCACAAAAGGTATTTCGAACGTGGCCGAAGGCGTGAAAAAGATATCAGGAATATCAATCGCATCGGCAGGACAGATAATAGTGCGCGGTCTGGGCGACAGATACAGCACCACCACACTGAACGGACTTCCGATAGCATCGCCTAATCCGGACAACAAGCTTATCCAGCTCGACATATTCCCTACATCCACAGTGAAGAACATCACAGTGAGCAAGGTATATGAGGCAAACACTTTCGCCGACTATTCCGGAGCGCACATCGATATAGGCACGAAAGAACAGACAGGCGAAGATTTCTTCAACATTTCATTCAATACAGGCGGCAAATTCAATACTCTGGGCCAGGATATGTACCGCATGGATCACGAAGGAACTCTCTTCAGAACTCCAAAGCTGAACAGCACATATACAGAAATGGATCTGACAGATTTCGAAAACTATGCCCGCCACAACAAGCTTTTCAACACCACATTCGACGTATCGAAAAGAAAAGCCTTGCCTGAGTTCGGCGGAAACATAGGCTTCGGAAAGAACTTCGACCTGGCAGGAAACAACCTGAGCGTGCTGGCATCCATAGGCGTGAGCAACGGACAGCAGCTGATGAAGGACGCATACGTACGCACGCTTGAAGCCACAGGAAACACACTGAACAACTTCTCGTACGACAGCTATACCAACGAATTGAAGCTGGCCTCACTTGCCAGCGTAGGCTACTCGTTCAGGAAGCAGGATCTGCTGAGCTATACTTTCTTCTACGCCCGCAACGCCTCGGACACATACATGCGCCGCGAGGGTGTGGACTACGAAGACCACAATCTGATAGGCAGCAACAGCGTGTCGCACATCTACAGCCTGCAGAACCACCAGCTCAGCGGCAAGCACTACATAAAGGACGCATGGAGCATCAACTGGAGCGGCTCGTACAGCAAGACATCGAGCGCCGAACCTGACAGACGCCAGGTGATGTTCGAAGTGCAGGACGACAACTCCCTGGAGCTTTTCAAGCTGAACCGCCAGGAGACGATGAGATACTTCGGATCGCTGGACGAAAACGAATGGGTGGCAAACCTCATGAGCGACTATAAATTCGGCGACAGCAACAAGATACAGGCCGGAGTGACCTACAAGGACAAACAGCGCGACTACAAGGCCACACGCTTCTACTACAACCTGAACAAGCTGAACCCGACAATCACAGACATTTACAATCCGAGCGAATATATCAATCAGGAGAACATCGAGAACGAACTGCTCACCATCAATCTGGTGAACCAGCCGAAAGACCAGTACCGTGCAGGCAACAGCATCATAGCCGGATATATCCTTGCCGACTACTATCCGATAGAGTCTCTCCTGCTGAACCTCGGAGTGAGATACGAATACTCGCGCCAGTGGGTTGACTACCACACCGACGGCGGACGCCCCGAGAGAAGCGAGCTGAACACAGGCGACCTCTTCCCTGCAGCCAACTTCCGCTATCAGATGAACAGCGACAACAGCCTGCGCTTCTCATTCTCGCGCACAGTGACCCGCCCGTCGTTCATCGAGATGGCCCCGTTCCTCTATCAGGAATCATACGGCGCGTCGCAGATACGTGGTAACGCCGACCTGCAGAACGGCTACAACTACAACTTCGACCTCCGCTACGAACTCTTCCGCCAGAACGGCGACATGCTTTCCGCCACCGCCTACTACAAGCACCTCGAGAGTCCGATAGAACGAATCCAGGAACTCTCCGGAGGAGCCACAGTGCAGTCGTTCCGAAATGCCGACAACGGTATGGCAGCCGGAGTGGAAGTGGAATTCCGCAAGGAAATAGTCAAAGACCTGCGCCTGGGAGCAAACGCCTCGTTCATGTACACCAACGTGAAGCTTCCCGAAGGAGGGGTATATACCAACGACCAGCGAGCACTGCAGGGAGCATCACCTTATCTGGTCAACGCCGACCTGACCTACAGCCCGCGCATAGACGATGACAGGCAGATATCAGCCGCCCTGCTCTACAACCTTCAGGGACCGCGCATCCACACAGTAGGTATCTCAGGACTTGGCGACGTAAAGCAGCAGGCAGTCCACACACTGAACTTTGCCGGAAGCATGAAGCTGAACAGCCGCGTATCGGTAAAACTCCAGGTCAACGACCTCCTCAACCAGCCTGTAATCTTCCGCCAGGAAGTTCCAAAGACAGGCGAGACACTTGAAGTGGAAAGATTCAAACGCGGAAGCAGCTTCGAGATAGGAGTTTCATATACGCTTTAATTAAAAATTAAAAATTAAAAATTAAAAATTAAAAATTAAAAATTGGGAACTGCAAGTCAGCGAAGCTAATTAAATAGAGACTGAAAACATAACAAATAAAACATTTCAAAAAAACTTTTTATGAAAAAGAATTGGAAACTTGCCACTCTCGCACTGGCAACAACAGGACTGCTGTTCACTACAGCATGTACAGAAGACACTATCGGAGACGGCGGTATCGGCAACATCGCCGACAATCTCCTGAACGCCGATATCACAGAAGACGTCACTCTGAAAGCAGGCATAACCTACACTCTCGACGGAGGTATCCACGTAAAGAACGGAGCCACTCTGAAGATCGAGCCGGGAGTAAAGATTGAAGCCATCCACGACAACAAGGTCGATTACATCCTCATAGAACAGGGAGCCAAAATCGATGCCCAGGGTACAGCCACCCAGCCTATCGTCATGACTTCACAGAAGAAGGAAGCCGGAGCATGGGGCGGACTCCACATCTGCGGATACGCGCCTACAAACGTGGGTACAGGCACATCGGAGATAGGTGACGCCACATACGGAGGCGACAAAGCTGACGACAATTCCGGCGTTCTGCGCTACGTCCGTATGGAATACACAGGCTATGCCTTCAGCGAAGACAAGGAATCAAACGGTATCACATTCTACGGCGTCGGTAGCGGAACTACAGTGGATTACGTTCAGGCCTTCATGGGCTCCGACGACGGTTTCGAGTTCTTCGGCGGCTCGGTAAATATCCGCCATGCGGTAGTGACCGACTGTAGCGACGACTCGTTCGACTGGACAGAAGGCTGGAACGGCAAAGGCCAGTACCTCGTGGCATACCAGGGAAGCAAGGACGAGATAGGCTACGACTGCGACTGTCTGATGGAATGCGACAACCACAGCACCAACTTCGCGGCCACTCCGGTATCGTTCCCTACACTTGCCAACGTAACCCTTGTGGGCAACGGCGGAACAGCACAGGGTGTACGCCTTCGCGCCGGAACAAAGGTAGGCCTCTATAACACCATCATCACAGGCAAGGGAAAATGCCTCACAGTAGAGACAGAACCTACAGAAAGCGCCCTGAAAAACGGCGAGTCAAAGCTTAACTACGTCACTATAGGTTCAGGTTTCACAAGCAAGGAAAACATCTATACACAAAGCGACTTCCTCGCAGCGGAAAACAACAACGAAGTGAAAGACCTCACACCGATACTCAGATCATTCTACGTCGGTACAGCCGAAGGAGGCCGGAATATGAGCACTGTAGATTCATTCTTCGACGCGGCGGAATATCGCGGAGCCGTTCCTGCCGACAACGACTGGACAGCAGGATGGACACTTTCAAGCGGATCGGAAGCTCAGGAGATAGAAGAGCTGAAAGGCACAGTGACATCCGATGTCACCCTGGCTGCAGGAAAGACATACTATCTGACAGGCGACTACACAGTGAAAAGCCCTGCCACACTCACCATAGAAGAAGGAGTGACAATCATTGCCAAACACGACAACACCGTTGACTACATCCTGGTGGAACAGGGAGCCAAAATCAATGCCGCGGGTACAGCCGAAAACCCTATCGTCATGACATCCGAAAAGAAAGAAGCCGGAGCATGGGGCGGACTCCACATCTGCGGAAAAGCCCCTATCAACGTACAGGGCGGCAAGGGAACATCCGAAATAGGTGATGCGGCATACGGTGGCGACGACGCGGCCGACAACTCCGGAAAATTGAGCTACATCCGTCTGGAATACACCGGCTATGCATTCAGCGAAGACAAGGAAGCCAACGGAGTGACATTCTACGGCGTGGGCAACGGAACCTCAGTAGATCATCTGCAGGCATACCGCGGTTCCGACGACGGTTTCGAATTCTTCGGAGGAACAGTCTGCGTGAAATACATGGTAGCCACAAGCTGCAGCGACGACTCGTTCGACTGGACAGAAGGATGGTGCGGAAAAGGCCAGTTCATGGTGGCATACCAGGAAAACGAAGAGACACTGGGCTATGACTGCGACTGCCTGATGGAATGCGACAGCAACGACAAGGACAACTCGCTCACACCAGTCTCACATCCGGTACTGTCGAACCTGACACTTGTGGGCAACGGCAACGACGGCCGCGGAGTACGCCTGCGTGCCGGCACCGAAGTGGAACTCTACAATGCCATAATCACAGGCAAGGAGCAGCCTCTCACTGTGGAAACCGTGAACACGGAAAACGCGCTGAAAAACGGAATATCCCGATTGAACTACGTAGAAATATCAGGCATATTGTCATCAAAACAGAACATCTATACCAACGACCTCTTCCAGGCAGCCGAAGGCAACAAGACAAACGCCACTTTCACTCTTGAAGACAAATTCATCGGTACAGCAGACGGAGGAAAAGACATGTCGTCCGACTCATTCTTCACCGCAACCGACTACAAAGGAGCCGTCACCGCCGACGACAACTGGACAGCCGGATGGACTCTCTGATCCTCCGGAAACACGGAAATACACATACCCCCACGGGAAAACACACACCGGGACCGCCGCCACTTGAAGCGACGGCCCCGGTCCTTTTATCAGAAAATCCTCCCGACAGCAACCACGGTAAAGAATTTTGACGTATCTTTACGTCCGTAATCATAACCTATAAAAACCATATAATTATGTATCCGTTGAAATTCCGTCCCATCCTGAAAACCACAATCTGGGGTGGCGACAAAATCATTCCGTTCAAACACCTTGACAGCACACAGCAGAACGTAGGCGAAAGCTGGGAAATATCCGATGTCCCCGGCGACGAATCGGTAGTGGCAAACGGGGCCGATGCCGGAAAGAACCTCACACAGATGGTTCAGGAATATAAAGGAGCCCTGGTGGGCGAAGCCAACTACACACGCTTCGGAGGCAAGTTCCCGCTGCTGATAAAATTCATCGACGCCCGGGACGATCTTTCAATCCAGGTTCACCCTGACGACGAACTCGCCATGCGGCGCCACAACTCCATGGGCAAAACCGAGATGTGGTACGTGATAGACAATGCCGGAGGCCGCGCCCACCTGCGCTCGGGCCTGAGCCGCGGCATCACGCCCGAACAGTACGAACAGATGATAGCCGACAACACCATCTGCGACGCCCTGGCCGACTATGCCGTCCGTCCCGGCGACGTATTCTTCCTCCCTGCAGGACGGATACACAGCATCGGAGCCGGATGTTTCATAGCCGAAATACAGCAGACATCGAACATCACATACCGCATCTACGACTTCAACCGCAAGGACAAGAACGGCAACACACGCGAGCTGCACACCGAACTGTCAAAAGAGGCAATAGACTACAGCGTACAGCCGGACTACCGCACCGCCTACACTCCGTGCAAGGACCGTCCTGTAGAACTGGTGACGTGCCCATATTTCACCACATCCGTATATCATCTTTCGCGGCGGATGACCATGGACTATTCCGGACTCGACTCCTTCGTAATCTATATCTGCATGGAAGGATCGTGCACGATAAAGGACGACCGTGGAAACAGCATCAGCATGCAGGCAGGCGAATCAGTTCTTTTCCCGGCCACTACCGGAAATCTTGAAGTGACACCCGACGGTGAAGTAAAATTCCTTGAGACTTACGTATAACACACAGCATAAAGAAAGCAATCCCCCACCCCGGGAGATTGCTTTCTTTCTATTTTATCCATCTCACGCAGACCGGAGCTTTGGCCGGTATCCTTTTTCCAGTATCAACCGGCATCCCCGTATCCTTATCCACACTGTATATCTCTATAGCATTCTCGTCGCGACACGCCACAAGGATATACCTCCCGTTCGGGGTTATGGCGAAATTGCGCGGATGCTTTCCCGTAGGGCGACAAATGGATATCGGCACTACCCTCACCTCCCACGGTGTCAGCCTTCGCCGTACGGATTATCTCCACCGTACGGCCGCCCTCCGTATCCATCACCACCACATCACCGCTCAGCTCCGTTATCACATATGCACGCTTCCCGTTTGGATGAAAACATATATGCCCGGGTCCGCTACCGTCCGCACCGGACACCGTCAGGCTTCCGCCGGAATAATTCGCCGTGAAAGCCACGCCCCTCTTCGCGTCCGCCATAACGAAACACGGAGCAGAGCCAAGGGTCCTGTCATGCCCTGCCATGGCCGGCGTCATGCTGTGCGAATGTGAACACCTTGATGCCTTCCTCATTCTGCGGGGAATAACTTCCGGCCACGAATACCAGCGAATCCTTATTCACGCCGTCTGCTTCCTTTCCTTTATTATTTACCGCCGAGCACCCCATAAACAGCAACGAAGCCGATAAGAAAAAAATTTGGTTGGTTTTATTCATGATGTTAAGGGTTAAGAATGTGTTGAGGAAGCAAAAATATATATATATATATTTTATCCATAGGAATTGGTACTTAGAGAGTTTTTTATTATTTTTGCAGACAATTTAATACTAACGTCTGGGGTTGTTTGGTTTTGACAGCGAGAGATGTGGTATGTAAGCATGCAGTGCGTCAGTGATTTGCACTATAATCTCAGTTACTGAACAATTATCTGGCAACGAAAACTATGCTCTCGCTGCTTAATCGAAGTACAGTAGATTAACTTTATTTCTGTCACAGTGATAGAAACGAGACATCGCTCAAAAGCTCTTGTTCCGAAGCGTTTGATATAGCGGTGCAGCAAAATCGGGAATAGCTTGAGTCTAGTCCTGCGGCTCCGGTGAAATTTAAGGACTAAGGTATAAGTGGGTGGCTCTGGTCTTGCTTATGCACGAAAACCGAAGGCAGAGATAAGCATGTAGAAAGCATATGGCTTCCTTGTTTGGACGAGGGTTCGACTCCCTCCAGCTCCACATAAGTAATTATCAAGTAATCACCCTGCATCTACTTTTTTTAAAAGTAAATGTAGGGTAATTTTTTATCATCAAAAATCTCAAGAAAAGGCTTTAAAAAAGCGTGCGCACATTTAAGGCAAAACGTGCGCACGTTTTAGTTAGAATGTGCGCATGCTTCAACTCGAATGTGCGCACGTTTTATTTTACATTTTTTAAGCCATAAAAAATGCCAGCCAATTCATCATTTACTGACAATGAATTGGCTGGCTGTTTTTATTTGAAAACCTTGCTTACTTTACAGGAGTATTTTCCAAAGTAGCAGTAAGGAAATCATAGAATTTCTTTACTGAAGATATGTGGCAACGTTCTTCCGGAGTGTGAGGACACTGCAATGTAGGTCCAAATGAAATCATATCCAAACCTGGCATTACGGCACCAATAATACCACATTCCAGTCCGGCATGTATAACCTTCACTTCAGGCTCTTCTCCAAATTGCGCCTTATATGAAGCCTTCATAGCATGGAGTATAGGCGAATTTACATTAGGTTCCCAACCTGAATAACCTCCTGAACGGACTACATGCATACCAGCCATTGAGAAGCAGCTTTCAATAGCAGTATTACGGTAATCCTTCATTGATTCGCGCGAACTGCGGGTAAGAACTTTTATAGCAGCTTTACCTCCACCAATCTCCACTATAGCAAGATTTGACGAAGTTTCTACTGTATCAGGTATAGTAGGAATAAAGCGTTCCACTCCATTAGGGCAGGCAAATATTGCATCGACCAGATTATCTCTTATCTCGTCAGGAACCATCATCTTAGGCAGTTCCACACGTTCAGCAGTGAAAGTTATACCATCTTCAATAGTAGCAAACTCATCACGCCATACCTGTTCGCATTCGCCAACAAAAGCCAATACGTCTTCTACCTCTGTTTCAGGAACTGTTATAACTACTTCACATTCGCGAGGAATTGCATTTCGCATGTTTCCGCCTTCCCATGATACGAGGCATGCCTCATCGTATGTGATAACCTGATTGAGGAAACGTGCCATGAGTTTATTGGCATTGGCATGTCCCCATCCTATCTGAATACCGGAATGACCTCCGCGTAGGCCTTTCAAAGTGACTTTTAATGCCACATCTTCAGGGTCGGTTTCTTCTTCTTTATATTCCAATGTTGCCGTAAGATCTTCGCCACCTGCACAACCGATATAAAGTTCTCCTTCATCTTCTGAGTCGAGATTGAGCAATATATCTCCTTCTATTGTACCAGGCTTCAGACCGAAGGCTCCATACATACCTGTTTCTTCGTCGGCTGTGATAAGAGCTACCAACGGACCGTGTTTCAACGATTTATCTTCCATTACAGCCATAATAGCTGCAACACCCATGCCATTATCCGAGCCTAATGTAGTACCTTTAGCTTTTACCCATCCGCCATCAATAAAAGTCTGGATTGGATCTTTTTCAAAATCATGAACTGTTTCCTTATTCTTCTGAGGAACCATATCCATGTGTGCCTGAAGAATTACAGTCTTACGGTTCTCCATTCCCGGAGTAGCCGGTTTGCGATAAATGATATTTCCTGCCTCATCCTGGAATGTTTCAACATCAGCCTTCTTTCCAAAATCAAGTAAGAAAGCCTGAATCTTTTCCAGATGTCCTGACGGACGAGGAATTTGTGTAATTGAATGAAAATGTTTCCACACATTCTGTGGAGCTAAAGAAAGAATTTCGCTCATAGAGTTTGTTTTTTGATTATGAGTTTATGGGTTTATTTTGTTTATTCGTAAGCGGCAATGCCACTAATCCATATATACCTAACAAAATTAGTAAAAAAGTTTGAATTCCATGCACTAAAAGTGCAAATATTCCAGCATCATCTTTGCTTACGCCGTACATCATCATCATTGTTATTACTGCAAAGTGCCAAGGTCCTGCCCCGTTGGGAGTAGGAACAACCACGGCTATACTGCCCACAACAAACATTACCAGCCCGGGCATCAGTCCAAGATCAGACGAAAAGTCAAAACTGAAAAATGCCACATAAAACTGAAGGAAATAGCATATCCATATACCTAACGTATATGCTACAAACAAAGCAATGTTATCAACATGACGCAAAGACTGGCAGCCGAGCCATATGTCATTCAAGATTCCTTTTACTTTTGCAAAAACAGAAATTCGCTTGAACAGAAAATACAATAATATCAGAAATGCAAATATACAGGCAAGAGTTATATAAAAATTGGTCGATGTAAAAAGATGAAATATAAACGAGGTGTCAGTACCTGTTTCCTTCATAAAACGGGCAAATATTCCGGACTGCAACAACAGGGTTACAAATGTTATTATCAATACACACAAAGAATCTATAATACGTTCGGTAACCACAGTTCCTAAGGATTTAGAGAACGAAACGCCTTCATACTTAGCCAGAATTCCACATCTGGACACTTCACCTATTCTTGGTATTACAAGGTTTGCCGCATATGAGACAAATATAGCATATACGCTGTTGGCCGGTTTTGGATACTCACCCAACGGAGCCAATGACAGGTTCCATCTCCAGCCACGAAACAAATGCCCAAAAACTCCAAACACAAGCGAGAAGAGCATCCACCAGTAATTAACCTCAGAATTAAGCACGGACCACACCCTCTTAAAATCAAAGCCTTTATATGTCCATACCAGAATAGCTGCTCCAAGAATTACAGGCAAAAAAACTTGCCACAACTTATTTAATAGTTTTTTTGAATCACTTCGTTCCAAAATCTGAAATTATTTAGATATTATTATGTAACTTTGCACAATGCAAATATACACAGCTTAACTGAATAAATATCACATTATCACAAAGAAATATTTGAATACGGATGAAATTAGTCAAACCAAAGAAATTTTTAGGACAGCACTTTCTCAAGGACTTGCAAGTGGCCAAAGACATAGCAGACACAATTGATGCCTGTCCGGATATCCCCGTACTAGAAGTCGGACCGGGAATGGGAGTCCTGACACAATATTTGATACCTAAAAACAGACCTTTAAAAGTTGTTGAGCTGGATTTTGAATCAGTAGCTTATCTTAAAGAGAACTTTGGTGAATTGGGTGAGAATATTATAGAAAAGGATTTCCTGAAAATGGATCTCACAAGCCTGTTCGACGGCAAGCCTTTTGTCCTTACAGGCAATTACCCGTATAACATTTCAAGCCAGATATTCTTCAAGATGCTTGACAACAAGGAACTTATCCCATGCTGTACAGGAATGATTCAAAAGGAAGTGGCAGAACGAATTGCCGCCAAGCCCGGCAACAAGACATACGGCATCCTTAGTGTAATGATCCAGGCATGGTATGATGTGGAATATCTATTCACCGTACATGAACACGTTTTCAATCCACCACCAAAAGTCAAGAGCGCAGTAATCAGAATGAAAAGGAATGATACGAAAGATTTGGGGTGCAACGAAAAACTGTTCAAGCAAATTGTAAAGACCACATTCAATCAGAGAAGAAAGACATTACGCAATTCAATTTCGCCGATATTGGCAAAAGACAATCCTTTAAGCGCCGAGCCTATATTCAACAAGCGACCGGAACAGTTGTCTGTCAATGAATTTATCGAACTGACCAATAAGGTGGAAAAGGCTTTGGACAGCAATACAGCATCTGTCAATCTAGAGTTATAAGAGTTTTTATACACGTAACCACTAAAAGCTAACCAGGATGAACAGCGAAGAAATCAAAAAAATAACGGAATTAATAGAGAATAAGGAGCCTGACAAAGTAAAGGAGCTTCTTAATGATTTACATCCTGCCGACATAGCAGAACTATGCAATGAACTTAATGCTGAAAATGCAAGGTTTATATACTTGCTGCTAGATAATGAAACAGCCGCGGACGTACTCGTCGAAATGGACGAAGATGCCCGTAAAGAGTTTCTTGACATACTGCCATCGGAAACTATCGCTAAACGTTTTGTTGACTATATGGATTCGGACGATGCCGTTGACATCATCCGAGAGATGGACGAGGACAAACAGGAAGAGGTCCTTTCACATATAGAAGACATTGAACAGGCCGGAGACATCGTTGACCTTCTGAAATACGACGAAGATACCGCCGGAGGTTTGATGGGTACGGAAATGGTTACCGTAAAAGAAAACTGGAGTATGCCCGAATGTCTGAGGGAAATGCGAATTCAGGCTGAGGACATGGACGAAATCTATTATGTATATGTAGTAGATGACGACGAACGTCTGAGAGGTGTATTCCCACTAAAGAAAATGATAACAAGTCCATCTGTATCAAAAGTCAAACATGTAATGAAAAAAGACCCAGTTTCAGTACATGTGGATACTCCTATAGAAGAAGTGGTACAGATAATTGAGAAATATGACCTTGTGGCAGTACCGGTAGTTGACAGTATCGGACGCCTTGTAGGACGTATCACCGTAGATGATGTGATGGATGAGGTACGTGAACAGGCTGAACGTGATTACCAGTTGGCATCAGGTCTTTCTCAGGATGTAGAATCAGACGACAACGTTTTCAGACAGACCACGGCACGTCTGCCATGGCTTCTTATCGGTATGCTGGGAGGTATCGGCAACTCAATGATATTAGGTAACTTCGACTCTACATTTGCCGCCCATCCTGAAATGGCCCTATACATCCCATTGATAGGTGGAACAGGAGGAAACGTCGGAACACAGTCATCGGCGCTTGTTGTACAGGGGTTGGCAAACAGTTCACTGGATTCTGCAAATACCTTCAAACAAGTAGCAAAAGAAGCGGTAGTCGCCCTTATTAATGCCTCAATCATATCATTACTGGTTTATATATATAATTTCATTCGTTTTGGAGCAACAGCCACAGTAAGCTATTCTGTATCAATCAGTTTATTTGCCGTTGTAATGTTCGCTTCCATTTTCGGCACATTAGTGCCTATGACACTAGAAAAACTAAAGATAGACCCTGCAATCGCAACCGGTCCCTTCATCTCCATCACAAACGACATCATCGGTATGATGCTATATATGGGAATAACAGTGTTGCTGTCATAATTTGCAGAACTTGATTAAACGAAAAAACAAAAAAAATTAAAGATTATAATACATTTTTACCCTATTTGGTAAAATAACCAAGACAATATTATGTTTTTTAAATATTATTTCTTTAATTTGTAATTATAACGTTTTTAAAAGAAACATTCTTAAATATCTATATACGCATGGAAGTTAATGAAACAAACCGCCCACTAACCGAAATTCAGGAAAATGAGACTGAAAATTTGGTTCCTACTGTTGATCAAACAACAGATAACGTTAAGTATGAACCTAAACAGACTAAAGAAGAGGTTATACAACGTTTAAAAGAGATAAACAACAATGCTTGTGAAGCTGAAAAACAGGAAATAGACTTCCTTAAACAGACATTTTACAAACTACACAAAGCTGAACAGGAAGCTAACCGCAAAACATTTATCGAATCGGGCGGCGATGCAAACTCTTTTGTTCCTACCACAGATCCTCTGGAAGCAGAACTTAAATCCGTATTGGCAGAAATAAAAGAGAAAAGAAATTCCATGATAGCTGCAATAGAAAAAGAAAAAGAGGAGAACCTGCAAAAGAAAATGGAAATTCTGGAAAAGATGAAAAATCTTACAGAACTGTCAGAAGATGCAGGGAAGAACTACAATGAATTCAAAAATCTGCAGCAGGAATGGAATGAAATAAAGCTCATTCCGGCAAATAAGATCAACGAAATCTGGAGGACTTACCAATTATATACAGAAAAATTCTACGACATGCTCAAACTGAACAATGAATTCAGAGAGTATGACTTCAAGAAAAATCTGGAACAAAAGACACGTATCTGCGAAGCTGCCGAAAAGCTTGCCGACGAACCTGACGTAATTTCAGCATTCCATCAGTTGCAAAAGCTTCATCAGGAATTCAGGGAAATCGGTCCTGTGGCAAAAGAAATGCGTGAAAGCATCTGGGCAAGATTTAAAGCTGCTTCTACAAACGTAAACAAGAGACACCAGAAACATTTTGAGGATTTAAAAGAGCAGGAGCAAAACAACCTTGACCAGAAAACTGTGATTTGCGAAATAGCAGAAGCCATGGAATATGACAAATTCACAACTTTCACAGACTGGGAAGACAAGACACAGGAAATACTGGCACTGCAGGCCAAGTGGAAAACAATAGGATATGCTCCACAAAAAATGAATCTGAAAATCTTCGAAAGATTCCGTGCTGCATGCGACGAATTTTTCAGACGTAAGGCAGAATTCTTTAAAACAGCCAAAGAAAACATGTCTGTAAACCTGGAAAAGAAAAAAGAGCTATGCGAAAAAGCAGAAGCATTGAAAGACAGTACAGCATGGAAAGAGACTGCCGAGATTTTGACCAAACTGCAAAAAGAATGGAAGACAATAGGTCCTGTACCTAAAAAGTATTCAGATTCTATATGGAAAAGATTTATCGGCGCTTGCGATTATTTCTTCGAACAGAAATCAAAAGCAACTTCATCACAACGTTCAGAAGAGCTGGAAAATCTGAACAAGAAAGAGGAATTGCTTAAAAAAATTGAAGAACTGGAAAAGACCGAGACATACGATGAAACCATAGCAGATAAGATCAAATCACTGATTTCCGAATGGAACAGCATAGGTTTCGTACCTTTTAAGGACAAGGACAGATTATACAAAGAGTTCCATAACCTTGTAAACAAGATATTTGACAAGGCAAATCTTTCTGCCACAGAGAAAAAGCTGAACAGCTATAAATCAGGATTAAGCAAAGAGAACAATCTTTATAAGGAAAGAGAAAAGCTCGTTAGAATATACGAAAGAATAAAGAACGAAATCAAAACATACGAAAACAATTTAGGTTTCTTAAATTCGTCATCTAAAAAAGGCAATTCATTGGTAAACGACATTGCCAGAAAAATAGAGAAGCTGAAAAATGATTTACTGTTGACTCAGAAAAAGATTGAAGCTATCGACGAAGCTATAAACAAATAAATTATAATAGCGAGCTTAGCTCGCTATTATATTAATGTACAAAAACAAAAAAAGAGCAGTAAAAACTGCTCTTTTTTTGTTGGGTTACTAGGATTCGAACCTAGAAAAACAGGACCAGAATCTGTTGTGTTACCATTACACCATAACCCAATTTCTGATAATTTAAATTGTCTTACAAAGTTGGGCTACTAGGATTCGAACCTAGAAAAACAGGACCAGAATCTGTTGTGTTACCATTACACCATAGCCCAAAATTGTTGTCAGCAAGTCATTTTTTGTTTGACGCTGCAAAGGTACAACTTTTTCATTAGTTTCAAACATTTTTGTCCTTTTTTTTTCAAAAAAAATATGAATAAGGGCGTTTTTTCGCCTTGTCATGACGGACAAACTCAAAATTCACTCTAAAAAATACAAAATCTAAAAGAAAAATTCATCTATATTTCGTGGAATACAGAAAAGCAAGTATATTTGCCATATATTATGTATATTAACTTAAAAGTTTGTATTTTAGAATAATGAACGAAGAAAAAAAATTACTAGAAAAAATCATAGAAGGTATTCAGGAAAAAAAAGGTAAAAACATCGTAATAGCAGATCTTTCTGACATAGAAGATACTATATGCAATTATTTCGTAATATGTAATGGAAATTCACCAAGTCAAGTACTGGCTATTACAGAATCAATAAAGGATTACGTCAGAAACGAAATAAGCATCAAACCATTTGCAATCGACGGAACTAAAAATGCACAATGGGTAGCAATGGACTACAACGACGTAATAGCACACATATTCTTACCGGAACAAAGAGATTTCTATAATCTGGAACATTTATGGGCTGATGCAAAATTAACCCGCATACCGGATATAGACTAATATCACATAATCAATTCACTAAAAAGGAAACATGAACAATAATTCAAATAAGCAAAAAATAAATATGCCCAGACCAAATTTAAGTTGGTTATATATAATAATAGCTATGACCATAGCTTTCTTATATATCACCAGCGATGAAGGAAGTATGAGTAAGGAAATTACTTATACAGAATTCAAGGAAATGGTCAAGAAGGGATATGCGGACAAGATTATTGCATACGACAATAATTCTGTAGAGATGTACATCAAACCTGAAAATATAGTAGATGTATTCAAAAAAGACGCTCCTAAAGTTGGTAAAAGTCCATCTGTAAAAATACAGGTAGGTTCAATGGAATCATTGGACAAATTCCTCGATGAAGAACAGAAAAACGGGAACTTTACAGGTTCAATAAGATACGAAAAAGAGAATGACTACTTTGGCGTTATCTTCTGGAATCTTTTGCCTATAATTTTCTTTATCGGATTATGGATATTCATAATGCGTAGAATGGGTGGTGCAGGCAATGCCGGTGGTGCAGGCAATGTATTCAATGTAGGCAAAAGTAAGGCACAACTGTTCGAGAAAGGAGCCAACAGAGTGACATTCAAGGATGTTGCAGGTCAGACAGCCGCAAAACAGGAAGTACAGGAAATTGTAGAATTCCTGAAACAGCCACAGAAATATACAGAGCTAGGTGGTAAGATTCCAAAGGGAGCACTTCTTGTAGGCCCTCCGGGAACAGGTAAAACACTTTTGGCAAAAGCCGTAGCAGGCGAAGCTGACGTACCATTCTTCTCTATGTCCGGTTCCGATTTCGTGGAAATGTTTGTCGGTGTCGGTGCATCAAGAGTACGTGATTTGTTCCGTCAGGCCAAGGAAAAAGCTCCATGTATAATATTCATTGACGAAATAGACGCCGTAGGTCGTGCCAGAGGAAAAAATCCTAACATGGGAGGTAACGATGAAAGAGAAAATACTCTTAACCAGCTTCTTACCGAAATGGACGGTTTCGGAACAAACAGTGGCGTAATCATTCTTGCAGCTACAAACCGCGCCGATATATTGGACAAAGCTTTGTTGAGAGCCGGACGTTTCGACAGACAGATACATGTAGATTTACCTGACCTGAACGAAAGAAAAGAGGTATTCGGTGTACACATCCGCCCTCTTAAACTTGATGATACTGTAGATATAGATTTGCTGGCAAGACAGACACCGGGATTTAGTGGAGCCGACATTGCCAACGTATGTAATGAAGCCGCACTTATCGCTGCAAGACATAACAAGACTTCGGTAAGTAAAGATGATTTCATGGCTGCAATTGACAGAATAGTCGGAGGATTGGAAAAGAAGACAAAAGTCATGACAGCTGCCGAGAAAAGATCTATAGCCTTGCACGAAGCAGGACACGCCACTATATCATGGTTCCTTGAATATGCCAATCCATTGATTAAAGTAACCATAGTACCGAGAGGAAGAGCTTTAGGTGCAGCATGGTACCTGCCTGAAGAAAGACAGATAACTACAAAGGAACAGATGTTGGACGAGATGTGTGCTACTTTGGGCGGACGTGCGGCTGAAGAATTGTTTATCAAACAAATCTCTACAGGTGCAATGAACGATTTGGAAAGAGTGACCAAACAGGCATATGGCATGATTGCATACGCCGGTATGAGTGACAAGCTTCCAAACTTGTGCTATTACAACAATGATGAATACAGTTTCAATAAGCCATACAGCGAACATACAGCCGAACTCATAGACAGTGAAGTGAAGCAGATGATTGCCGAGCAATATGACCGTGCCAAAAGAATTCTTACGGAACATAAAGAAGGTCATAACCGTCTTGCCGAATTACTTATAGAAAAAGAAGTGATTTTTGCGGAAGACGTTGAAGCTATATTCGGCAAACGCCCGTGGGCATCACGTTCAGAAGAGATAATGGCCGAAAGTGAAAACAATGAAACCAAGAGTATTGAAAGCAAGAATGAAGAAACAAAAGAATTGCCTTCAAGCACTGAAAGTGATACTCAAAACGGTGAATAACTATTTATAAGTATAAATTCAATAGAAAAGTATTTAAGGAAATAATAATATTCCCAAAGCCATGAAAGGTAATTTTATAACAAGAGCATTAACAGGCGCTATCTTTGTAGCCGTATTAGTGGGATGCATATTAGGCGGTCCTATCACTTTTTCTGTGTTATTTGCTTTAATATGTGCTTTTACTGTAAATGAATTTGGGAATATTATAAAGCAGAGCGGGTTTGCAGAAATAAACAAACCTATATCCATATTGGCATCCGTTTTTCTATTCTTCGGATTTGCGTACCTTGGCACATCGCCGGGAAGCAATGAAATTCTTATCCCATACATGTTCCTGATTATGTATATATTAATCAGCGAATTGTACTATAAGAAAGAAAATCCGGTGAACAATATGGCATATGCACTGATGTCGCAAATGTATATCGCCCTGCCATTTGCCTTACTGAATGTATTGGCTTTCCAGTCTCAAAACGAAACGGCAAGTTCTGTTTACAATCCTATATTCCCTCTCTCAATATTCATCTTCACATGGGTAAACGATACGGGTGCATATTGCGCAGGAGTACTGTTCGGAAAACACAGGCTTTTCGAGCGCATATCGCCTAAGAAATCATGGGAAGGTTCATTCGGAGGATGTGTATTCAGCATTATAGCGGCTATTGTAATTTCCAGATACTTCCCTCTACTCTCGCTATCCCAATGGATTGGACTGGCGTTGACAGTTGTAGTATTCGGAACATGGGGTGATCTGGTTGAGTCTCTGATAAAACGCAAAATTGGCATCAAGGATTCCGGAAATATACTCCCCGGACACGGAGGTCTGTTAGACAGATTTGACAGTACACTGATGGCAGTTCCTGCCGCTGTCTTATATCTATATATCATATCCCTTTTATAATATGATACTCATAATCAACAATCATTAATTGACTTCACGGAGTTGATTGATGATTTTTTTATAACATATTAATCTTTTCAATATGAATATACTTGGTAAATTATTATCCGGTTCACTGATATTAATCTATGCCGCTTCCGTAACAGCATGTGGCAGCAGCAAGAAAAGCGACACATCTGTCAGCAAGGAAGAAACAACCGGCAATGTACAGGCTCCTGTATTTAATGCAGACAGCGCCTACAGCTACGTAAAGGCCCAGGTAGATTTCGGTCCACGTGTTCCCAACACAAAATCACATAAGGAATGCGGAGACTATCTGGCTTCAAAACTTGAAAGTTTCGGAGCAAAGGTATATAACCAGTATGCAGACCTGGTTGCTTATGACGGCACACTGCTCAAGGCACGCAATATCATAGGTGAATATAATCCTGAAGCCAAGAAAAGAGTAATCCTGTTTGCACACTGGGATTGCCGCCCGTATGCCGACTACGATGAAGAGAAATACCATCATACTGCCATAGACGGAGCCAACGACGGTGCCAGCGGTGTAGGTGTATTGCTTGAAATAGCCAGACAGATTCAAAAGCAGTCTCCCGCAATAGGTATCGACATTGCATTTTTCGATGCCGAAGATTATGGTATTCCGGAGTTCTATCAGGGAAACTATAAGGCAGACACATGGTGTCTGGGCTCGCAATACTGGGGAAGAATTCCTCATGTATCAAACTACAAGGCACGCTACGGAATACTTCTTGACATGGTAGGAGGTAAAAATGCAACTTTCTATTATGAGGGATATTCACAGCGTACAGCCAACAATGTAATGAAGAAAATCTGGAATGCGGCACACGAACTTGGCTACGGCAACACATTCATAAAAGAAAAAGGCGGAGAAATAACAGACGACCATATATATGTGAACCGTTTCAGACAAATCCCGTGTGTAGATATCATTCATTACGATACCAACAGCGATACAGGATTTAACCCTACATGGCATACCATAGATGATACGATGGAGAATATAGACCGTGCCACTCTACAGGCAGTAGGACAGACAGTTCTCCAGGTGATTTACAATGAGAAATAACATAAAAGCAAAATAACGATGAAAACAATAAACGAACTTCAGGACGAAGTAATAGAAGAATTCAGCGATTTCGATGATTGGATGGACAAGTACCAGCTTTTGATAGATCTTGGAAACGAACAGGAACCGCTTAATCCGGAATATAAGACAGACCAGAACCTTATTGACGGTTGCCAAAGCCGTGTATGGCTTCAGGCTGATATGGAAGACGGAAAGATAATATTCCAGGCAGAAAGTGACGCACTGATTGTAAAAGGTATCATTGCCCTCCTCATAAAAGTAGTGTCAGGACATACTCCTGACGAGATACTAGAATCCGATTTGTACTTCATTGAGAAGATCGGACTTAAAGAACATCTTTCCCCTACAAGAAGCAACGGACTTCTTGCAATGGTGAAACAGATGCGTATGTACGCACTGGCTTTCAAGGCCAAGAACGCTTGAGAACAACCACAACACAAAATAACAGCCGCCGCATTATCCGGGATTTCCGGTAATACGGCGGCTGTATTTTTTTCAATTATCTCTTAAAGATTAAGATAACTCTTGGCATTGCAATAGCAGATATCTTCTATCATACCTTTTATTCTTCCCATTTCCGATTCCGGAAGTATTCCGTTCACCACGTCATTACCAATCATATTACACAAGATTCTGCGGAAATATTCATGACGAGGATATGAAAGGAACGAACGGGAGTCAGTAAGCATACCTACAAAACGGCTCAACAAGCCCTGTTCAGACAAGGCATTCATCTGGCGGAGCATTCCTCCCATCTGGTCGTTGAACCACCAGCCTGAACCGAACTGCATCTTGCCCGGCACACTTCCGTCCTGATAGTTGGCTATCATTGCAGCCACCATATCATTCTCCGACGGATTGATATTATAGAGTATTGTCTTTGCCAGCTTACCTTCTGAGTTCAGACGGTCGAAAATCTTAACCATGGCCTCAGCACATCTGAAATCGCCGATAGTATCAAAGCCTGTATCAGGACCAAGCTTGGCCATCATTCTTGAATTTGTGTTACGCAACGGTCCGTAATGATACTGCTGTGTCCATCCAGCCTCTGCATTCATCTCGGAAAGGATAATCAACAGGGCTGTCTGATATTTTGTTTTTTCGTCCTTAGTCAGTTCATTACCGCCATATACCTTGTCGAATATCGCTGATATTTCAGCCATAGTATAATCAGCAGCAGGTATATCAGCAAGACCGTGGTCGGCAAGCTTACATCCGTGGTCGGCAAAATACTGATGACGCACTTTCAAAGCCTCAACCAAATCATCAAACTTGGAGATTGTCACGCCACTAGCCTGTGAAAGCTTTTCAAGATATGCCCTGTATTCGGCTGCTGTAGTAACGTTCATTGCCTTGTCAGGTCGCCAAGTAGGAAGAACCTTCACCTCGAAACCTGAATCTGCAATAGCCTTATGATACTCCAGCGTATCAATCGGATCGTCAGTTGTACAAACAGACTCTACGTTATATCTCTTCATCAGTCCGCGAGCCGAGTATTCAGGAGTAGCAAGCAGTTCATTACACTTGTCGTATATCCTTTTTGCCGATGCAGGATTCAGGGTTTCACCTATACCGAAAGCAGTCTTCAATTCAAGATGAGTCCAGTGATAAAGCGGATTGCGCAATGTATATGGAACTGTTTCTGCCCATTTCTCAAATTTCTCCCAATCGGAAGTTTCCTTACCTGTGATATACTTTTCATCTACCCCATTGGCACGCATCGCACGCCATTTGTAATGGTCGCCGCCAAGCCATATCTCGGTGATGGAACTGAATTTATAATCATCTGCAATCATCTTCGGATTAAGATGACAGTGATAATCTATGATAGGCATCTTTTCCGCATGTTCATGATACAGCATCTTTGCCACGTCACTCTGCAGAAGAAAATCTTCGTTTATAAAATCTTTCATATTAATCAATTATCAAATTTCAATTATCTTATATTTCGGAACAAGTATCTTTATCATTATCCAGCTGAACAGATAAGCTACTGAAGCAATAAGGAACACTATCATATAGCCGGCATGAATACCTTCGAATCCCATGAAAGCCATATTTGTTTCCTTTGAGTAAGTAAACAGGATACCTGAGCCCTGATTGAACAGCAAGCTGCCTATACCACCGGCCATACCACCGATACCTGTAACTGTTGCCACAGCCGATTTAGGGAACATATCGCTCACTACCGTATAAGTATTGGCACTCCAGCTCTGATGTGCTGCACCTATTATACCGATTATGATGATAGGGAACCAACAGGATATATTTCCGAGCGGCTGTGCAAAAAGTCCGAGCAATGGGAACAAAGAGAAGATAAGCATAGCGCGCATACGTCCTGCGAACGGATTCATACCAAGGCGTGTGATAAACACAGTAGGCAAATAACCGCCAATGATGGAAAGCATTGATATCAAATAAAGAGTAAAGATAAGCAACATACCCATAGTAGAGTCTGAACTGTATCCGTAAACGTCTTTCACATAAGCAGGTGCCCAGAAAAGGAAGAACCACCACACACCGTCAGGAAGACAACGTCCGAATATAACAGCCCAAGTCTGACGGAAAGTGAAACATTTCCACAAGCTGATACCCTTCTCCTTTTTCTCTTCTGTTACAGGCTTTGCAGTCTCAGAAGCTTCTGTCAGACGATCCTGCTCAATATATTCCAGCTCAGCCTTGTTTACCTTCTTCTGCTTTGACGGAGTTTCATACATTCTCACCCAAAATCCCATCCAGAAGAAACCTAAAGCACCGATTATAAGGAATGACATTTCCCAACCCATATAACGTGCTATGACAGGAATGGTGAAAGGTGCGAGCAAGGCACCAAGCTGTGCTCCGGCATTGAACACACTGGTTGCGAAAGCACGGTCTTTCTTAGGGAAATATTCGGCAGTCACCTTTATGGCGCAAGGGAAGTTACCAGACTCTCCTACTGCCAGTATGGAACGCGCAGCAAGGAAAAGCCATATACTTACGGTCGATACACTCCATATCACTGTACCTGCAGTTTCGGCAGCCTCGATAGCCTCACGCGCACCTTCGAAAGTGAAAGCCCATGTTCCTGTAGATATTCCGGCAGTAACTATTCCGCAGAAAGTGTGAAGACAGGCACCTACAGACCATATACCTATAGCCCATAAATAACCTTTCTTTGTTCCAATCTTATCTACAAATTTTCCAACGAAAAGCATACTGATAGAATACAGTATAGAGAAGAAACCGGCAATAGTTCCGTAATTCGCATCAGTCCAGTTAAATTCCGGAGCAATAAAGTCCTTCCATGTAAGAGAAAGAACCTGTCGGTCCATATAGTTTATCGTTGTGGCGATAAACAGCATAAGGCATATCGTCCAGCGATAATTTGTCATTTTCATTCTATTATCTTGTGAATTCATGGTATTATTCAATTAAGAATTAAAAATTAAGAATTAATAATGGGTGGATACGGCATTATTAATTCTTAATTCTTAATTTTTAATTATTCATTATCTTTTATACTATTCCGTTTTTCAGTTCGTCATCTACCACAGCCATCATACCTTCCACCTGTCCGAGGGCAAGCATACGTCCGTGGAATGAATATCCTGCGTTGTAACCCTTGTTTTCGTCGCCTAGCATCATACGTCCGTGGTCAACACGCATCGGCAATCCCGGGTTTTCCTTTTCGAATATTCTGATAAGGTCAATCAGATGTCCGCGACCAGACAGATGAGTACTTTCGATAAAGTTACCGCCAGGCATAGCCGCTGTACTGCGCAAATGTACGAAGTGCGTACGTTTAGCAAACTTCTTTGCAAGTTCGCGTGTATCGTTATGCTCGCCTGCACTCAAAGAACCGGCACAGAAAGTCAGTCCGTTGTGAGGATTGTCAACAGCATTGAGGAACCATGCTATATCCTCTTCGTTTGTAACGATACGAGGCAATCCGAGAATCTGGAAAGGAGGATCGTCCGGATGAACACACATGTTGACACCGTATTCCTCGCACACTGGCATTATAGCAGCAAGGAAGTAACGCATGTTTTCACGCAATGCATCTCTGTCAATACCTTTATATAAAGAAAGCAGACGCTTGAATATAGCTACAGGGTTCTTGTCGCCTTCACGGATATTTCCATTTACGAATCCCTGAGTCTTAACGATGATAGCGTCGATAAGCTCATCCTTTTCTGCTTCTGTGATAACCTTGTCAAGTTCTTCCACCTTGCGGAGTTCTTCTTCAGAATAGTCTTTCTCCGCTCCTTCGCGCTGAAGAATCTTTACGTCAAAATATGCGAAACGTACCCTGTCGTAATACAACGAGCTTGTACCGTCCGCCCAAGGATGCTGCAAGTCTGTTCTCACCCAGTCGATTACCGGCATGAAATTATAGCATACTGTCTTTACACCGCATTTACCAAGATTTGCAAGGCTGACTTTATAGTTTTCAATCAACTGGTCGCGTTCAGGACCTGCATATTTGATAGCTTCACATACAGGAAGACTTTCCACTACCGACCATCTCAATCCGTATGACTCGATATAAGATTTTAAGTCGTTGATAGCCTCAACTGTCCAAATCTCGCCGTTTGGAACATCATGCAAAGCTGTTACTATTCCTTCCACTCCTATCTGACGCAGCATGGAAAGAGTAATCTTATCCTTCTTTCCAAACCATCTCCAAGTTTTCTCCATCATAATGTTTTCTTTTTTTTAGTTACAAGTTGACAAGTTAACGAGTTGACAAGGTTCTTAGTCCGGATAAAGCCAAAGGTCGGCGAAGCCAGAACCTTGTTAACTTGTAACTGAAGCCTTGTCAACCAAATATAATTACACTCCACTGAATGCGCTGAAACCACCGTCGATAGCCAATGTAGCACCAGTGATAAAGCTAGCTGCATCGCTGCAAAGGAACTGAACGGCACCATTCAATTCTGAAATATCTCCAAATCTTCTCATAGGAGTCTTGGCAATAACCTTCTTGCTGCGTTCTGTCAGTGAGCCGTCAGGATTAATCAGGATAGCACGGTTCTGGTTGCCGATAAAGAATCCAGGAGCAATAGCGTTTACGCGGATCTTTTCGCTGAACTTGATAGCCATTTCCTGAGCCATCCAGCGAGTAAAGTTTTCAACAGCGCTCTTAGCCATAGAATATCCAGGCACACGTGTGATTGACTCGTAAGCAGCCATAGAAGAAACATTCACGATAACGCCGCTCTGCTGTTTTGCCATTATCTCACCGAAAACAAGGCATGGATAAACAGTACCGTTAAGGTTCAGATCGACCACTTTGTTAAGGTCTTCCACCTTCATATCGAATATATTCTGGTCAACAGTCAGCGTACCGCCAGGAATGTTACCACCGGCAGCATTGATAAGGAAGTCCACACGACCCCATTTTGAAAGTACAGTATCTTTTACAGAACGAAGGCTCTCGATGTCAAGCACATTACATACAGTACCTGCTACATCCTGGTTCACAGCTTTCAAACGTTCCAATGCCGCATCTACCCTATCCTGATGAGCACCGATGATTATGACTTTAGCTCCGGCCTTCAGAAGACCTTCAGCTATATTACTACCCAAAACGCCGGAACCGCCTGTTACAACAGCTACCTTACCGGCAATATCAAACATGTTGTTCATATATATAAGTTTTAAATTGTTCTTAGATGCAAAAATACTACAGAAAGAAATAAGTATATATACCTATTTTTGCAAGATATTTACTTATATTTGCATTAAGTACAATTCGACATGGAGCCATGAAAAGAATAGTAAACGAACAACTGCACATATCCGATTCAAACCCAATCAAAGCAAGGGCATACGACTACAAGTCATTCACATATCCATGGCATTTCCATGGCGAATATGAAATACTTTATGTAGAAAAAGGTTACGGACAATGCATTATCGGCGATAGCATAATAGACTATTCTGACGAGACTCTGTTGCTGTTCGGTTCGGCACTTCCACACTGCATGCAGAATCCTCCGGAATATGGACAGGATGACAGTCTAAGGGTAAACGGTACGATTATACAGTTTGAAAAGGACTTCATGCAATATTCCTTCACGCATTACGTGCAATTCATAAACATCAACACCCTTCTGAACGAATCGAACAGAGGAGTCAAGATTTCAGTAAAGAACAAACCGGAGATAACCTCATTACTGAAACAGATACCAGAATCGGAGGGAATGGAACAACTCATTCTTTTCCTTCGCCTTCTGCAATCGCTGTCCATGATAAAGAAAAGGGAATTTGCGGCATCGCCAAACTACAACCCGGTACCTGCCGAGTTCAAGAACAAGAAAATTGAAAAGGTTGTGGCCTACATAAACAAAAAATACACCGACAATATCACACTAGACGAGATAGCGTCATATACGGCGATGAATCCGTCGGCATTCTGCAGATATTTCAAAGACCACACCGGAAAGACACTGAAACAATACATCACCGACATGCGGATAGGTTATGCCTGCAAACTGCTGGCCGACGACCGTCTAAACATATCGGAAATAAGCATGGAATGCGGATTCGAATCGGCTGTACATTTCAACCGGTGTTTCAAAGGAGTAACGGGAGTTACTCCGACTGAGTACAGAAAGAAAATTCTGGAATTATAATATATCCTATCAGAAAGTCACAACATTATTATCTCCACACAGCCGTGTGGAGAACTCGACACGAACGTGTGGAGTACTTGACACGAGCGTGTGGAGAACTCGACACGGGCGTGTGGAGTTTATGATATAAAGAATTAAAAAATCATTTCATAAGTCTTTCGGCCAAAGCTGCCAGCTTCATGCTGTTTGAGCCTTTAATCAGTATCATATAACCTTTAGGCATGGCGGAAGAAAGCACCTGATACACATCATCGGCATTACTGTAGTGCTCAAAAGCATTTGCAGTTTTTCCGAATTCCGGACCAACGAGTATCACCCTGTCGAAACCGTAACGGGAAAGCATGTCAACCACCTTTTGGTGTTCCTCAAGACTTGCTTCGCCAAGCTCTTTCATATCGCCGAGAATCACCATCTTATGTCCGGCATCAATCATGCGGAAATTATCCAATGCGGCAGCCATGGATGTAGGATTTGCATTGTAGGCGTCTATCACATAACTGTTTCCTCCTGCCTCTACCAGCTGCGAACGGTTGTTGCGCGGCTCGTATGATGAAAGCGCGTGGCAGATAGCATCGTCGGCAACTCCGAAATATCGTCCTATAGCGACTGCCGCCAGAGCATTGTCAACATTATACGAACCTATCAGATGAGTCTGCACTTCGTGGGCCTTATCTTCCGACTTCCAGCTGAAAGACAGGAACGGAGAACATGACAGAACTTTGCCCGACACATAAAGCCCTTCTTCGGCACCGTAACGGATACATTCCAGTCCGCCTGCTATGGAGTTAAGATAAGGATTTTCGTTCTGTATGAAGATTTTTCCGCCATTGTCGCGGAGATAGTCGTACAACTCGCCTTTAGTACGGATTACTCCCTCGAAAGAGCCGAATCCTTCAAGATGTGCCTTGCCTACATTTGTTATTATACCATAGTCCGGACATGCTATGTTTACCAGAGTCTTTATCTCTCCCGGGTGGTTCGCTCCCATCTCCACTACTGCCATTTCGTGCTCGGGAGTAAGTTTAAGCAGTGTCAATGGTACTCCGATGTGATTGTTCAGATTACCCTGGGTGTAAAGTACATTGTATTTCTCTTTCAGAACGGCGGCTATCAGCTCCTTGGTCGTGGTCTTGCCGTTGGTACCCGTGATACCTATCATCCTTGTGCCCAACGCGCGGCGATGCCATGCCGCCAAATCCTGCAATGCCTTGAGACAATCGTCAACCAGAAGAATACGTCCTTCGGCATCATTGGCGTATTCAGCCTCATCAACCACGGCATAGCGGCAACCGCCAGCTATGGCTTGCGAAGCGAAAGTATTTCCGTTGAAACTGGCTCCTTTCAGTGCTATAAACATAGATCCTTCGGGGCAATCGCGAGTGTCGGTAGTGACCTTTCCGCACTCAAGAAAATATTTATACAATTGTGAAGTTTCCATTTTAAAATACAATTTGATACGTGGCGCAAAGATAAACGAAAAATCAATGGCAAATCAATAAAAAATAAATTATTGTATGTACATTTGCACCATCATTACGCAAGCATCGAAATGGAAAACAGAATAGCAAAATACATCAATGTGAACGGCAGTCTGATGGATCTGGAACATCCCAGAGTTATGGGAATACTGAACGTTACCCCCGACTCTTTTTATGCCGGAAGCAGAAAGCAATCAGAAGAAGACATCTTGCAGAGAGCCAGACAGATAATTGACGAAGGTGGAGAGATTATAGACATCGGCGCATATTCGTCAAGGCCTGACGCACAGAATATATCAACGGAAGAAGAGGCAGCAAGACTGAAAAAGGCTCTCACTATATTAAATAAGGAGATGCCGGAAGCTGTGATTTCCGTAGATACATTTCGCGCGGATATAGCAAAGATGTGTGTGGAGGAACATGAAGTGGCAATCATAAATGACATATCCGCAGGAAATATGGACGACAGGATGATGCCTGTTGTGGCAAAACTGGGAGTGCCGTACGTAATGATGCACATGAAAGGAACACCACAGAACATGCAGAAAAATCCTGAATACGACAATGTGGTGAAAGAGGTGATGTATTACTTCTCCGAAAAGGTACAGAAAATGCGCGACCTTGGCGCAAAGGATATCATCATCGATCCGGGGTTCGGTTTCGGAAAGACTGTGGAACACAACTATATCCTTATGGACAAGCTGGAAGAGTTCCGGATATTCGACCTTCCTATTCTGGTTGGAATATCAAGGAAATCAATGATATACAAACTTCTGGGCAATACTCCTGAAGACGCGCTGAACGGAACAACCGTACTAAACACCATTTCGCTGATGAAAGGCGCGAACATACTGAGGGTGCACGACGTGAAGGAAGCCTGCGAGGCGGTGAAGATATATTGTAAGTTAATTATTAATTCTTAATTATCAAAATGCCATTCGATTTAAGCATAATAAGCCTGAAAGACATACTGGACATACTGCTGGTAGCCTTTATACTGTATAAGACATACAAGGTTATGAAATCGTCGGGTACGATAAACATATTTATCGGAATACTGGTGTTCATCATAATCTGGATTATAGTATCGCAGGTATTGCAGATGCGACTGCTGGGTTCTATATTCGATAAGCTGGTAAGCGTGGGAGTGATAGCACTGATTGTGCTTTTTCAGGACGAGATAAGGCAATTCCTTCTTACTCTAGGTTCAAGATACCGCTCGAACAGTCTGTTCAGGTTTCTGAAAGGAAAGAAATACAACGACAGCGACAAGAATGACATTATGCCTATCGTCATGGCATGCCTGAGTATGGGCAAGGGAAAAGTGGGGGCGCTAATAGTGCTGGAAAAAGATGTTCCGCTGGACAACATAGTAATGACTGGCGATGTGATAGACGCCAATATCAACCAGCGTCTGATAGAAAACATTTTCTTCAAGAACAGTCCGCTGCACGACGGGGCAATGATAATAAGCGGCAAGAGGATTAAGGCCGCGGGATGTATCCTGCCTGTATCACACAACCTTAACATACCCAAGGAGCTGGGATTGCGTCACCGTGCAGCTCTGGGAGTATCGCAGGAAACAGATGCGCTTGCCATAATCGTGTCGGAAGAAACGGGAGGAATATCAATAGCCTACAAGGGCGAGTTCTACCTCAAACTGAACGCCGAGGAACTGGAAAGGATGCTGACTAACGAATACATCAATCAAGCATAAGGCTCATATGGGCTTCCATATCCCGGAACAACAAGGAAGGCATGTTGTTGATATGCAGTCTTAAACGTTCCGTATCACAAGAGATATCGTTGCCGCTTATTTTACGGCATACACCGCCGTCGGATATAAGATATAAACCGTTGTTTTCGGGAATGACGCTGTCACCGTAAATCTCGACATATCCGCCTGACAGCCTGCCTGCCATAAGTCCAAGCATTCCGTAGGCATTTATCACACGCACCATGCCGCAAGGTGACGGTTTTACTATCTTCACACCGGGATAATGGCGGGATATGAAACTTAGCATGGCCGTTTCCGACTGATTATCAACAGACAGAAGTTCCTTTATGACTATACAGTTTTCGTCTGCTATCAGCAGCACTACAGAACGGATATTACCGTTTTTATCATTGGCATACCATACCTTGCCTCCGGAAAGAGCCAGATCGGCAAGGACTATATTCATATCCTGAAAAGGATGAAGTATGCTTGCCTGATATGTTGATAACTGTCGGTTTATAAAGTCGCACACTTCGGAACATTCGTTTTTCAACATGTCTAACTCATTAAATATCAGTTCTGTTTTAAAGTTATCAACAGTTTTGCACATACCTGTTAATAACTTTTCATCCTGTTGAAAACATATTTCGTAACCGGACTTGGAATAATAGTCCACCAAGCCTTCATTGGCAGGAATAAGGACAGAAAGGTACTTGCCGTCTGCATACATTTTCCTGTGCGCCTCATCAAGAAGACGCGACATCAGACCTCTGGAACGGAAATCGGGATGAGTACATGCTCCGGATACATATGCCACCAGTATCACGGCACCGTTAAACCGCATGGGATACGGTATCCGCTGGAGTGCGGACACTACCCTGCCGTTTTCCGTAATGGCACTGTTTATTTCGTCTGTATATCTTGAAGAAAAATACAGTGCGACGAAATCGTCCGAATCTTCCGGAAAGCACAGTTTCCACAGAGACTTTACCTGCTCTTTCATTTCAGTTCCAGTTTATATTTCTCCAGAAGCAAATGCGGCTGATAAGAGAGTTTTGCCTTGCGCAATCCCTCCAGACCGAGATCTTCTTCCCTGTTTATATATGTGTATTGTTCGGGAATAATCTTTGCGAACTCATGATTTATCATGGCGTATGCGCCTTCGTAGTCGGTGTCGGCTTTTTCCACACATGTATCGAAAGTCTCATTATTGACAGGCGCTCCATAGGTAAAGGCCACAATCTTGCCGTCAACCGTCAGCACTCCGCCCATGATATCAAGTTCTTCAAAACTGCGTAATGCGGCATTCATGGATTTTCGCTCGTTCTGCAGGGCCTCATCCTCACTGCAGTTGTTGGCACGACACCATAACGACTCAAGCTTTATACATTCCGGTATCAGCTCGCGGGTAAGAGGCTTGAACTCATATCCGGGATAATTGTTGCGGAACTTGTTTATATGGTTGCGCTTGGGCTGGAACTTCTTGCCTGACAGCGTAGATAAATCGGAACGCAGATACAGGTAATCGGAATAGTCACGGTCTGAAGTAAACACAAACTTACCCGGGAAAAGACTTTCCAGCTCTTCGCAATTTTCCTTGCAGACACCGTACATCACAAAAGGAATACCTTTCATCCGGGCATCCGACATCAGTTCCTCCATAACCGGTTTTATGTCGCCCTCACCTACAGGCAACATATACGAGAGTTCCCCGTCAACATAAAATCTGAACAACAGGAAACCACCGTACTCGGCAATCTCGGTAAGATAAAGGAAACGCCAACTGTAGAGATTGGCAAATGTCAAATCGCAGTTACGACGCTTACTACGGAGAGTATATTTCTGTACTGTCTGTTTATCTTCTATATCAAGACGTCTGAATGAAAGCATAACTTGTATATTAATAAAGACCTATCAAATGTAATATATAAGGTGAGAGCAATGCTGTAAGAATTCCGTTGAGAGTAAGTCCGAGGCTGGCATATGCTCCATACTTACCGCTTACCTCCATTGCGCGTGATGTTCCTACGGCATGAGTGGCTGTTCCCATGGAAAGTCCCTGGGCTATAGGGCTGTGCACATGTCCCACCTGAAGTACCTTAAAGCCGAAAATGGCTCCGAACAGTCCGACTACTATCACTACAGCAGCTGTCAAAGAAGGTATTCCACCTACAGCCGAGGAAACTTCCATCGCTATAGGGGTTGTCACTGACTTAGGCGCAAGCGACATTATGACTTCGGGAGTGGCACCAAGCAACTTTGCTACAACTGTGACCGAAATCAGTCCTATTACACAGCCTGCCAACTGTGACAATATGATAGGGAGCAGCTGCTTCTTTATCATACGCAATTGCAGATAAAGAGGAACTCCCAATGCAACTACAGCCGGACGCAACCAGAACTCTACCAGAGAGCCGGCATCCTGATATTTTTCATACGAAACACCGCTAATTTTAAGAAAGCAAATCAGCATTGCCACTGCCAAAAGGATAGGATTAAGCAACACCCATCCTGTCTTCTTCTGCAACAGTTTGGAAACGAAAAAGAAACCGAAAGTTATAGCCAGAAGAAAAAACTTATTTTCTAAAAAATCCATATTTGCGAACTATTTGATGAACCCAACCTGTTACTACCAACACTAAAACCGTACTTACCAATGTGGCTATCACTATAGGCCAGAACTGTGCCTGAATGATATCGAAATACAACATCAGGGCCACGCCTGAAGGCACAAAGAAAAAGCCGAGGTTTGCCACAAGAAAATCGGACAAGCCTTGAACCCATTCAAGCTTTACCCATCCTAATGACAAAAACAACGTGAGAAACAACATGCCTATAATACTGGAAGGCAATTTTACACCGGTCAGATAAACTATCAGTTCACCTAGAGCCATACATCCGAAAAGGATTGAACATTGACGAATCATACCTTAATTATACTATTGAAAACTGATGCAAAGTTATGCAATAGCACAGAAAACATGCACTCGCATCTTCAAAAAAGCCTTTTATGTCCTTAAACATACATAAAATGACCTCTTTTGAGAAAAAAAGTTTGTATTTTGCAAACTAGATATTACAAAAATACGTATTTTTGCAGTGTGAAATAAAAAGACCGTTAACGCAAACGGCGATAAAGAGAATTACATTATATATTAAAATATAAATCAACATGGATTTAATTAGTCAAATCGTTGAACGCGCTAAAGCTAACAAACAGCGCATTGTTCTTCCTGAAGGAACTGAAGAACGTACTTTGAAAGCTGCCAATCAGATATTGACAGACGGTGTTGCTGACCTTATTCTTCTTGGTAACCCTGAAGAAATCATGAAATTGGCTCAGGAATGGGGCTTGGGAAACATCAATAAAGCTACTATCATCGACCCTGAGAACCACGAAAAGAAAGAAGTTTATGCCGAACTGCTTTTCGAACTCCGCAAGAAAAAAGGTATGACAATGGAACAGGCTCAGGAACTTGTAAAGAACCCTCTTTACCTGGGATGCCTTATCATCAAAGCCGGCGATGCTGACGGCCAGTTGGCTGGTGCACGCAATACTACAGGCGATGTTCTTCGTCCTGCACTTCAGATTATCAAAACTGCTCCGGGCATTACTTGTGTATCAGGAGCCATGTTGATGTTGACTCATGCACCTGAATGTGGTGACAACGGTGTATTGGTAATGGGTGACGTTGCCGTTACTCCTGTACCTGACGCTAATCAGTTGGCACAGATTGCAATATGTACAGCACAGACTGCACAGGCTGTAGCAGGTATCGACCCACGTGTTGCTATGTTAAGCTTCTCTACTAAGGGTTCTGCTAAACACGAAGTTGTTGACAAAGTAACTGAAGCTCTCAAGATAGCTAAGGAAATGGCTCCTGAACTGAAGATCGACGGTGAACTTCAGGCAGACGCAGCTTTGGTTCCACGTATCGGCGCAAGCAAGGCTCCGGGTTCAGAAATCGCAGGTAAGGCAAACGTACTTGTAGTTCCTTGCCTTGAAGTAGGTAACATCTCTTACAAGCTTGTTGAACGTCTTGGTCACGCTACAGCTGTAGGTCCTATCCTTCAGGGTATAGCACGTCCTGTAAACGACTTGTCACGCGGATGCAGCATCGACGACGTTTACAAGATGATTGCAATCACAGCCAACCAGGCTATTGCTGCAAAAGCACAGAATTAATAACAAACTTATCAAACATTATCTACAAGCACAAAGGTCTGTGCGCTGACCTTTGTGCTTTAATTACTTTTTTACTTATAGTATTATGAAAATATTAGTACTCAACTGCGGTAGCTCTTCAATCAAGTATAAACTGTTTGAAATGACTACAAAAGAAATCCTTGCACAAGGAGGTATTGAAAAAATAGGTCTTCCAGGTTCATTCCTTAAACTTACTCTTCCTAGCGGAGAAAAGAAAATCATCGAAAAGGATGTTCCTGAACACACTACTGGAGTTCAGTTTATATTTGATACATTGACAAATGCAGAATACGGTGCTGTAAAGAACCTTCACGAAATCAACGCTGTAGGCCACCGCGTACTGCACGGAGGAACAAAATTCAGCGGTTCTGTGCTTATTAACGATGCTGTAATAGCAGCTGTAGAAGAATGCTGCGACCTCGGTCCGTTGCATAACCCAGCAAACCTGAAAGGTATCTACGCTGTACAGCAGCTTCTTCCTGAAGTTCCACAGGTAGCTGTATTCGATACTGCATTCCACCAGACTATGCCTGACTATGCTTATCTGTATCCGATACCTTACAAATATTTCGAAAAATATGGTATCCGCCGTTACGGTTTCCACGGAACATCACACCGTTATGTATCAAAACGTGTATGCGAATTCCTCGGTATTCCTCAGGAAGGTAGCCGCATTATCACTTGCCACATCGGTAACGGTGGTTCTATCGCTGCTGTAAAAGACGGTAAATGTATCGACACAACAATGGGTCTTACTCCACTTGAAGGACTTATGATGGGTACACGTTGCGGTGACATCGACGGAGGCGCAATCCTTTATATGATGAAGAAAGAAGGTATGACTCCTGACGAAATGTCAAACCTGCTGAACAAGAAGAGCGGTGTTCTTGGCGTATTCGAAAAGTCAAGCGATATGCGTGAACTGGAAGACGCTGTAGCAAGAGGCGAAGAACGCGCTATCCTTACAGAAAACATGTACTTCTACCGCATTACAAAATATATCGGTGCATACGCAGCAGCAATGGGTGGTGTTGACGTAATCCTGTTCACAGGCGGTGTAGGCGAAAACCAGGCTACAGCACGTGCCGGTGTCTGCAAGACATTAGGATTTATGGGTGTTGAACTTGATCCTGAAAAGAACAAGGTACGCGGACAGGAAGCTATCATCTCTACAGAAAATTCCAAAGTGAAAGTAGTAGTAATACCTACAGACGAAGAATTGATGATTGCTACTGACACAATGAACATCCTAAATAATAAATAATAAGATATAGGAATATCCTAAAAGAGTTAAAAAAGAGGATACCTCATGGAAGGAATTCATTATCTTTGCCTCGGAAATGAGACAAGACGGATTCCGACAAGAGGTATCCTTTTTATTTTTTTTGTTGCCTGATTTCCACCTAAATCGAAAAACATCACATTATGAGCAAAAAAATTGTAACATTCGGAGAAATAATGCTCCGTCTCACTACACCGGACAATCTGCGCATCCAACAGAGCCGTGACTTTCTGGTCAATTATGGAGGTAGTGAAGCAAATGTAGCTATATCAATTGCCAATTTCGGAGGAGAGGTAGAATACATAACACGTCTTCCGGACAATGCCTTGGGCGAAACATGTATAGCAGAGTTGCGTTCACACAATATCGGTACAAAACATATCCTGTTCGGAGGACACCGCCTTGGTACTTACTACATGGAAAAGGCAGCAGCCATGCGTAACTCGAAAGTTATTTACGACAGGGAGAACTCGGCATTTTCAGAGCTTAAACCAGGAATGATAAACTGGCGTGAAGTGTTCGAAGGAGCATCAATATTCCACTGGTCGGGTATAGACGCCGCACTTACTCCGGGACTTGCCGAAGTATGCAAGGAAGCGATAGGAGTGGCAAAGGAAATGGGACTGATCATTTCATACGACATCAACTATAGAAAAAATCTCTGGAACTACGGAAAAAGCGCACAGGAGGTTCTTCAACCTCTCATGAAAGACAGTGACATAATGTTCGGAAGCGAAGGAGAATATGCACTGGTTACAGGAATTCCTGCTCCAGGCTTCAAGGCAACCAGAAGCGGTGAAAAATACGATACGGAAGCGTATGAGAAATTCTGCAAGGAAATAAGCCGCCAGATTCCAAACTGCAAGTATATCTATATAGCTCTTCGCAATGTAATGAGTTCGGAACATCACACTTTTGCAGGTGTTCTTTATGCGAATGGAGAAATGAAATACAGCAGGGTGTTCGACATTGACAATGTGATAGACTGTGTAGGTGTAGGAGATGCATTCTGTGGCGCAATGCTATACGCACAGAGCGCTTTCGAAGACAATCAGAAGAGAGTTGACTTCTCTACGGCTGCTTCTGTATTGAAAAATACTATAGCTGGCGACTACAATATGGTGAAGGTAGCAGAAGTGGAAAGCCTCATCGCACGTCATGAAAGTGGTGAAGTGGCACGCTAAAATAACAATCCCTATAAAAACAAAGAGGCTGAAAACAGCCTCTTTGTTTTTATAGGGATTTTAAATTTTCTCACCATAAGCAAGGTCTCCGGCATCACCTAATCCGGGAACTATATACGAATGTTCATCAATGGCAGGATCTATTACGCCACACCACAACGAGACATCCTTTCCTTCGAAAAACTTCCTGATACGTTCCACTCCGGGACGGCTTGCTATTATACATGCAATGACAAGCTTCGCAGGAATACCTTTTGTGGTAAAGGCTTTCCATGCCAGTTCAAGGCTTTCGCCTGTAGCAAGCATAGGATCTACCAATATGACTGTCTTATTTGTCAAATCAGGTGTTGCGATATATTCTATCCTCACGTCAAGATCTCTATGATCCTTATCTTTATAATACCTGTAAGCCGAAACAAACGCATTTCCAGCCTTATCGAATATATTCAGGAAACCGGCATGCAAAGGAAGACCGGCTCTGAAAACTGTTGCTATCACTATATTGTCATCCGGCGTGCTGGCTTCGGCAACACCTAACGGGGTCTGGATTTTTTTCGTTGAATAATCAAGTGTTTTACTGATTTCGTAAGCCATCAACTCTCCTATCCGTTCAATATTCCTACGAAAACGCATTCTGTCATTCTGTACATTGACATCTCTCATCTCTGCGACGAACTGATTTAGTATAGAATTGGTTTCTGCAAGGTTTATAACTTTCATAAAAATAAGATTATATTATTACTGATATAACATTCTTATGTCTGAGTTGTTCACAGACAGCCGTTAAAGTTGGGTTTCTCCTTCAATATACTGTTCCAGGAACATATTTTCTCCGTCAAAAACGGCATAAGAGAATTCCGTAATCCAATCACCAAGTATCATCATCCTTGATGTCCTTGAGAGCATCATATCGAACAATATATGTCTGTGACCGTAAATAAAGAAATTGATATCAGGATGAGTCTTGAGATACTTTTTTGTGAACAGAACCAACGGCTCCTTGTCTTCACCCATATATTCAGGCTCTTTTCCATCCTTGCGCTTCATGCGGCTATGCTTTGCCCATTCCAGACCAAAATCGACACTCCATCGCGGATGAAGCATTGAGAACAGCCGCTGCAATGTCTTGCTGTGGAACATCATGCGAAGGAATTTAAATTTCCTGTCATCATCGCCAAGCCCGTCGCCATGAGCCATGAAAAACTCCTTTCCATAAATCTCGCATGTCAACGGAGCACGATGTATAATCATTCCACATTCCTTTTCAAGATAGTCTCCACACCATATATCATGGTTGCCGATGAAAAAATGTACTTCCACTCCCCTGTCTGTAAGTTCAGAGACTTTTCCCAAGAAACGTGTATATCCTTTCGGCACTACTGTTTTGAATTCGTACCAGAAATCAAACATATCGCCCAACATATACACAGCGGCAGCCTTATCCTTGATACTGTCAAGAAAATTGACAAGCCTCCTTTCCTGAGTACGGGCGTGAGGTATAGCCCGCGAGCCCAGATGGGCGTCGGAAATGAAATATATATTTTTCATCTCATCCATAGTTATACCCTTTTATAGTTTATATAATTACATGAAGCCCAATTCCAATTTGGCTTCTTCAGTCATCATGTCCTTGTCCCATTCAGGCTCGAACACCAGATTTACCTGGGCTGATGTTACTCCGTCAACCGACTCTATCTTCTGCCTTACGTCCTCCATTATGAAATCAGCTGCAGGACAGTTTGGTGCGGTAAGAGTCATATCAATGGTCAGCTCGCCGTTTTCCTGAAGGTCTATCTTGTATATAAGCCCCAAATCGTAAACATTTACCGGGATTTCAGGGTCATATACAGTTTTCAACATATCAATTATCCTCTCTTCTATTTTGAGTTTTTCTTCGCTATTCATATATTTAAATCAAATAATATTTACAGTGCAAATATACGCAAAGAGATGCGCAGAAACAAATAAATCTTTATTTCCATCATAATCTGCCTTCATCCGCATAGCTGTAGTAGGCTCCGTCGGCCACTATCACATGATCGAGCATACGGATGTTCATCACCTTGGATGCCTGAAACAATGCCTGTGTTAGCCTGTCATCATCCGTACTAGGACGGACATTACCCGACGGATGATTGTGGGTGAGTATCATGGAAGTTGCACGTTTCAGAAGTGCCTCTCGCAAAATGACACGCACATCGACCTGTGTCGAGGCCAAACCTCCCTGACTTATACGGGTGATATCTATCACTTTCGATGCCTGGTTAAGGAACATCACCCAACATTCCTCTATCGGTAGGTCGCACATTATAGGATGGAAATAGGAGTATATATCTTCCGACGAGCGTATTGGCTTTCTTTCTTCCTGCTTCTCATCCTTACGCCGCTTGCCAAGCTCGGATGCGGCAAGGATTGTTATGGCTTTGGCAGGCCCTATCCCCTTGAACTTACATAAATCCGATACAGAACATTTGCCCAGTGCGCTAAGACTGTTATTATATTTGTCCAGGACCTTTCGCATGAGCTCCACTGCCGATTCGTCTGTATTGCCGGAACCTATGAGAATGGCAAGCAACTCGGCATTCGAGAGTGAAGAAGCACCGTGCATCATCATTTTTTCGCGCGGACGGTCTTCTTCTGCCCATTGGTTTATAGATAGTCTGTCTGTCATTTATAGAAAGTCTTTTCGAATGCAGAGAACGAATCCTTTCCTTTCACACAGCGTTTCCACCATGCAATCAGAAATCCGCTTCCATATCCGGTTAGTTGGATAAACGATGAGAGTATGGAAATTGTACCGATTTTCAAACTTCTGTTCTGTACAGACGAATCGATAAATATAAGTAACGAAAAAAGCAATAACGGCGACACTCCGGCCACTACAAGCCATTTACCCCATGAATGCAATAAATCATGGCTGCCGGGATCGGGGGTATAGGATGCCAACGACAACAAATAAATACCTCCCAATATTACAAGAACCAGAAAAACGACCCCTACTGTAAAGACTGCAGGCAACATGTGCACCAGCTTTAGTGATTCCGGGTATTTCTTATAAAGGTTTATACGGGCTATTCCGGAATTGTGAACCTGCTTGAAGAATTTCTTCATATCCGTTCTGCGCTTGTGCCAAACCCATGCTCCGGGGAACAGGCGACAGGTATATCCTCCCTTGAAAATACGTATGCTGAAATCTATATCTTCGCCAAAACGCATGTCGGAAAATCCTCCCAAAGCCTTATAGACGTCGGCACGGATTCCCATATTGAAACTACGGGGATAAAACTTGTCCATCTTCTTTTTTCCGCCGCGAATTCCGCCGGTAGTGAAGAATGACGTCATTGAATAGTTTATCGCCTTCTGGGTGTCTGTAAATGACTCGTGCGCACGGTCAGGACCTCCAAAAGCGTCGGCGGGCTCGTTTCTCAGCTCTTCTTCTACCGCTTTAAAATAATCAGGAGGGAGGATACAGTCAGAATCAAGGATTATAAGATACTCTCCGTGACTTCTTTCCGCGCCGTAGTTTCTGGACTTTCCGGGACCGGAATTCGACTTCAGGTAATATCTGATATCCATAGACGCGGCATATTTGTCAACCACATCCTTACAAGGGACAACAGATCCGTCTTCCACTATAATTACTTCAAAGTCGGTATAAGTCTGCTGCATAAGACTCTGAAGCAGTTCATCCACCTCGTCTGGACGATTATATACCGGTACTATAACTGAATATCGCATAATCTAAAAAATGAGTTATTTGCAAACTTACGTAAAAGTTTCGCAAAAATCAATTAGTCATTTCATTTTTATAACAACGGGACATCATGTTATAGGCATAAATTCACAAAAAAAGCCCGGGTATAAGAATAAATCTTCAAATACCCGGGCAATTGTGATTATTGTCAAAATACTAAAATTACTTCTGTCTGATAAAAATATTTATCGGCGTTCCACATAAGTTCCAACGCTCTCTCATCTTGTTCTCGAGGAAACGCTTGTATGGTTCCTTGACATACTGAGGCAGATTTGCAAAGAACACAAACGACGGAACCTGAGTGTTAGGCAACTGAGTGATATATTTTATCTTTATATACTTGCCTTTGTTTGATGGTGGCGGATAGGCCTCTATCAGCGGCAACAGTTCCTCGTTGAGTCGTGCTGTTGGTATTCTTGTAGTTCTTGACATATAGACTTCCTTGGCAGCCTCCAACACTTTCAGAATACGCTGTTTTGTCAATGCCGAAGCAAATATTATAGGGAAATCAGTGAAAGGAGCAAATCTGTTACGGATTGCATCCTCGTAGTTTTTCATAACCTTTACGGTCTTTTCCTCTACAAGGTCCCATTTATTGACAACCACAACAAGTCCTTTCTGGTTTCGCTGTATCAGGCTGAATATATTCAGATCCTGACCTTCAATTCCTCTTGTTGCGTCAAGCATAAGGATACACACATCCGAACTTTCGATAGAACGTATAGAACGTACTACAGAATAATATTCAAGATCTTCACTGATCTTGTTTTTCTTTCTTATACCTGCTGTGTCAACAAGATAAAAATCGAAACCGAACTTGTCATATCTTGTGTATATCGAGTCGCGTGTAGTACCTGCTATTTCGGTCACAATATTTCTATCCTCTCCGATAAAAGCGTTTACTATTGAAGACTTTCCGGCATTCGGTCTGCCCACAATGGCAAATCTTGGAATGTCCTCATCATAAGTCTCGTCCGCTTCCTTCTTGAATTTCGATACGATAAGGTCGAGCAAATCCCCCGTTCCGCTTCCACTGATTGCAGAAATACAGTAAGGATCGCCCAATCCTAATGAATAGAATTCAGCTGCATTATATTGCAAGTCGTTATTGTCAGTTTTATTGGCAACGACAATTATTGGTTTCTTAGAGCGTCGCAGAATATCGGATACCTCCATATCCAAATCCGTAACACCATTCATTATATCAACCACAAACAAAATCACATCCGCCTCATCCACAGCCAGAAGAACCTGCTTGCGAATTTCTTCCTCAAAAATATCATCCGAGTTTACAACCCATCCACCGGTATCTACAATAGAAAATTCCTTTCCCAACCATTCAGATTTTCCATACTGACGGTCACGAGTAGTTCCGGCCTGTTCATTCACAATTGCCTGACGAGTCTTTGTCAGACGATTAAATAACGTTGACTTTCCTACATTTGGACGTCCAACAATAGCTACTAAATTACCCATACTTATAATTATTTACGGCTATCTCAGCCGGTGATTAATCTAATTGATAACCAAAATTCTTCAATTCCTTGTCGGAACTTCTCCAGTCCTTATCTACCTTTACGAAAGTTTCAAGATAGATTGATTTTCTGAAGAACTGCTCCAAAGCCTTTCTGGCTTCCGAAGCCACTTTCTTGAGAGCCCTTCCCTGACGACCGATAATAATACCTTTCTGAGACTCGCGTTCCACGTATATCACAGCGTTGATATGTATGCTTTTGGCATCCTCCTTGAAGGTTTCCACCACCACCTCTACAGAATACGGGATTTCCTTGTCATAATACAAAAGGATTTTCTCTCTTATTATCTCCGTCACGAAGAAACGTGCCGGCTTGTCGGTCAGCTGATCCTTGCCGAAATAAGGAGGAGAATCCGGAAGAAGATCCTTAATTCGTTTCATCACTACATCGACATTAAACTTTGCCATGGCTGAAATAGGGATTATTTCGGCATTTGGCAACATCTCATGCCATTCCTCGACAAGTTTGACCAGAATATCTTGGTTTATGAGGTCTATCTTGTTTATAAGCAACAAAACCGGAACATTCATGTTTCGCACCTTCTCCATAAATTCAGTGTTCTTGTCCGGTTTTTCCACTGTATCTGTAACATATAGCAAAACATCGGCATCAACCAGTGCCGACTGCGAGAAGTTAAGCATTGATTCCTGAAGCTTGTAGTTAGGTTTCAATACCCCAGGAGTATCCGAAAATACAATCTGCATATCATCAGTATTAAGTATTCCCATAATACGATGACGAGTGGTCTGTGCCTTGAATGTTGCGATGGATATTCTTTCGCCCACCAGCAAATTCATCAATGTAGATTTTCCTACATTCGGGTTTCCTACAATGTTTACAAATCCGGCTTTATGCATAAAAAATTACCTCATGAATACAAAAAAACGCATCTGACAGGGATGCGTCTTTTTGTATATTTGTTAATGAATATATTTCAAATATTACTTGTTTCCGTCATAACCCCACTTAACATAAGCAGCACCCCAAGTAAATCCGGCACCAAATGCAGTGAAGATCAGGTTATCGCCTTTCTTGAGTTTCTTTTCATAATCCCATAAGCACAAAGGCAATGTTCCGGCACTTGTATTACCGAAATGCTGAATGTTCAGCATCACTTTCTCGATAGGTACACTTAGTCTTGAAGCAACAGCGTCAATGATTCTGAGATTAGCCTGATGAGGAACAATCCAGTCGATATTATCCTTGTTCAAGCCATTACGCATTGCAATCTGTTCTGTAACGTCAGACATATTTGATACTGCATATTTGAATACAGTTCTACCTTCCTGATACAAATAATGCATCTTGTTGTCTATTGTAAAATAAGAAGGAGGACATACAGAACCACCGGCCTTCATGTGAAGGAATGGAAGTCCCTTACCGTCTGTACGTAATATAGAATCCATAATACCATAATCCTCAGTTGTAGCTTCAACCATGCAAGCTGCAGCTCCGTCACCGAAAATAGGACATGTGGCACGGTCTGAATAATTAACCATAGATGACATCTTGTCTGCACCTACAATAATTATCTTTTTATGTCTTCCCGACTGTATCATACTTGCTGCTGTTTCCATAGCATAAAGGAAACCGCTACATGCTGCCTGCAAATCGAATGCATATGCATTTTTAAGTCCCAGCTTATCGCACAATATAGATGCTGTAGAAGGGAAATGATAGTCAGGAGTAGTTGTTGCAACTATAACACAATCTATAGAGTCAGGGTCCGAATTTGTTTTCTGCATAAGCTGTTTTGCAGCTTTACGCGCCATATATGATGTACCCAAACCTTCTTCGTTAAGAATACGTCTTTCCTTAACGCCAATACGAGTCATGATCCACTCGTCATTAGTGTCAACCATTCTTGACAGTTCTTCGTTTGTAAGTACATAGTCAGGTACATACCCGCCAACACCTGTTATTACCGCATTTATTTTTTCCATTATTTCAAATTTTAGTTTGAATCCTAAAAATAAAGCCGAAGAGCCGAAGCCCTCCGGCTTTATTTCCTCAAGAACATAAACTGTTCATGACAAAGCTCCGTATTAATTATAGAGCAGCTTCTTTTTCAATCGCTAATTTACCTCTGTAATAACCACAAGCTCCACAAACTGTGTGATACACATGCCATTCACCGCAGTTTGGGCAAATAGCTAAAGTAGGAGCAACTGCTTTATCATGAGTTCTTCTCTTAGCAGTTCTCGTTTTTGATTGTCTTCTTTTAGGATGTGCCATTTTACTAAAACTTTATTTAATTATTATTTAATATTTTCTTTAATGCGTTCCAACGAGGATCTATTTAATCAACGCCGTCTGCCTCATCATCTTCTGCTTCTTCAGCATTTGCCTCATTGTCACCTTCATATCTCATGAAGTCATTCAACTTCTCTTGCATCTGCTCGTTGCACTCACCTTCTTCGTGCACTATTCTATATGGAAGACTAAGATATGCAAATTCGTATATATACCAGGCTACGTTTATTTTTCCTTCAGCTTCAGGTACTACAACAATTTCCTCGTCATCAGAGAACTCCTCTCCGAATTTTACGTTCAGTACATTGTCTGTATCAACATCCACCTCAACCTCATCGAGACATCTGTCGCATATACCTATAACAAATCCCTGAATATGAAAGTTCAATTTAAATGCCCCTATTCCTTTCTTCACTGTCACAGAGACTTCCAAATCACCCTTTTCTATTCCTGTAGCCTCAATCAATTTAAAAAATTCATCACCAACCCTATAGTTATAAACGGCTGATGTTTCTCGCAGATTTTTTAAATCTATATCATATAATTCTATTCTTTCCAAGTCTCAACACCATATAAATCGGGCGACAAAGTTACAAATAATAATTCATTATTTCTAATTTTTCTACTTATTATTTTGTCAAAAAAAACAATTTTGACAAAATCAAATACTCTTCATTACAAAGGAACGCTATTCTTTAAATTATACATAAAGGAAAAGAATCTATTAGTCAATGCCAGAGATTTATTATTAAAACAATTATTCTATCTTTGTGCCGTCTCCACCAAAAAGCGGATATTTATGAACAGATTATCACAAGAAACCATAGATTTCATACTGAGCCATCGCAACGATGATGTCCGACAGCTCGCGCTGAAAATAAACAAAAAACAGGACATCGATTCAGAAGAAGCCATCGTACAAATAGCCGGATGGCAAATAGCCAAAAAGAAGATTCCATCATGGGCCGCAAATGATGAAATAATCTACCCTAAGCATCTCTCAATGGAACAATGTTCTTCGGAAGTCACAGCCCGATATAAATCCACATTATTAAAAGGAGACACAATGGTCGATCTGACTGCCGGCCTTGGAGTTGACTGTTATTTCATTTCAAGAAATTTCAACAAGGCTCATTACGTTGAAAGGATGGACTATCTCTGCAATATCGCCAAGCATAATTTCAAGACACTCGGAGCCGACAATATTGAAATCCATAATGACGATTGCACAGAATATCTGAAAAGCATGCAACCTGTGGACTGCATTTTCCTTGATCCTGCCAGAAGAAACGAACACGGAGGAAAGACTGTGGCAATAACAGATTGCGAACCTGATATCACCAAGATAGAAAATACGCTGGTTGAAAAAGGAAAGACTGTTATGGTAAAGCTATCTCCTATGCTTGACATACATTCGGCACTATCCGAACTAAAATTTACAGACAGCCTACATATTATATCTGTGAACAACGAGTGCAAGGAACTTGTAATTGTCCTCAAAAATGAGTCACTACATGAAAACGATTCACACGATGAAACGATGATAAATTGCGAACAGATTACCAGCAATGCGACATCCCAACATTTCAGCTTCACATTCGAGGAAGAAAAGAACGCCAAAACCATATTTGCGGAAAAACCGGGTAAATATCTGTACGAACCGGGAGCTGCCATACTAAAGGCCGGACCATTCAAACTTTTATCATCAAGATACGGAGTGGGAAAGCTGCATATCAACAGCCACCTTTATACGTCAGACGAAATGATAGACTTTCCGGGAAGAAGATTCGAAGTAATAGAGACATCTTCTTTCAGCAAAAAAGACCTGAAGACATTTCTAAAGGATATTGCAAATGCAAACATAACGATAAGGAATTTCCCTTCGACTGTAGATGATCTCAGGAAGAAGCTAAAAATTAAAGAAGGAGGACAAATATACATCTTCGCCACGACACTGAACAACGGAGAAAAAGTACTGATAAAATGCAAAAGCATCAGGTAATTTTTTATGCTGATACGTTTAAAAAAAATGGACTGTCGTTTTAAGTAAAACGTGCGCACATTTAAGTTCAAACGTGCGCACGTTTTATTTTGAATGTTTGAGTGGTTGGAAAACAAGCATTATTGTCATCATCAAACTAACGTTCAAATCGCCAGAAATCCAGCATAAATAGGTTTTTCTGCTGTTTCTTACAACCACGGAAAACCAAGTATAAATCGTGTATTCCGGCCTCTGCCTCTACATTGGTTTTGAAAGTCTTGAATTCAGTTTTAGAATTGATAATATCTACATGCCCTATACATTTACCATCCGGAGCATCAAGCCTTATCTCAATACTACCACCATAAAGATGACATGACGCTGAAACTAAAAAAGAAGATGCGCCGTTGCCAAAATCAACACCACGAAGCATAAGATATTCACCATCATCAATATCCGTAACCAACTGATTCCAATGATCGGCAGCCTGTTTATTTTTCGGAACAGTTTTCAACCCATATCCCCAAGCCATCGTTTCAGCTTCCACCATACGATAAGGATCAAACGGTTCTATCTGATTTAGATTACAATCATGAAAATATGGAAGTTCCTGAATTGTTCCATCAGGATTGTATGTCATTTCGGCAAGTGATACAGAACGGCGTTCTGCATGACGGCTGGTCTGAAGACGGAATATATCATAGTTCTGACCAAAACAATATGACCGTCCTTTATAATCAATTATTCCAGGGTGATTACCTCTTGTACGTACTGTATGATCCATTATGTGTCCCTTATATTCCCACGGTCCGGTAGGACTGTCACTCATGGCATATCCTATACCTTCCGGACAACATGTAGAAGCGAAAGCCAGATAATAGTGTCCGTTACGCTTATAGAACCAAGGTCCTTCCTGATAATCTTCTATATGTGGCATCTTAACGATATTTCCCGAATATGAAATCATATCCTCATTCAGTTTTACCATATAGATATTTGGATTTCCCCAATACATATACGCCTGACCATCATCATCAACAAGGACAGTTGGGTCTATATCATCCCAATGTTCTTTCTGCCAAATCAAAGGCTTGCCTATAGGATCTTTGAAAGGGCCATATGGCGAATCTGCCACCAGCACACCTATACCGTGACCATGAATAGGACAATACATATACCACTTACCGTTTCTGCCAACAACACATGCAGCCCATGCGCCATTATCACCTTTATACCACTCAAAGTTTTTAAGTGAGGCAACAGCCCCTCTGTCCTGCCAGTTCACCATATCTGTAGACGTGTAAAGCAGCCAATCCTTCATTTTGAATCCTTCTGCATCATCCTCATCGTGCGAAGTATACAGAAAGACAGTATCATTATACAACATTGGAGCCGGATCTGCAGTATACTTTGTCTGTATTATCGGCATATTAAGTTTCACATCATCGGCAGTCTGAGCAGCCAATCCGGAAAATGCCATAAGGGATAAAGCCGGAATAATAGTTTTTGTCTTCATATTAATTATTTTTTATGGTTAATACTTCTAAATACATCAGACATATGTTTTAAAGCCCTAACAAGAGATGGTCGCCAGTAGTTCCAGTCATGCCCACCTCCATATATTCTCAATTGATAATTCACTTTTTTATCGCGAAATGCCTGTACCAATGCAATGTTGGCCTCATAAGTAAAATCCTTATCTCCACAATCAATAAACCAATCCACACCTTTCCATGCATCAACTCTTCCATCTGAAATTTCATTTACTGTTCGTATTGGATTATGGTCTTCAACCAACTGCTGTCTCCACTCCGCTGAAGGATCATCTTTAAGGAATTCCAAATATTGACGACGCAGATATCCGCTCATAGAGTACACAGACGAAAATTTATCAGGATGAGAGAGACCGTACACTATTGATGCTCCTCCCCCCATTGAATAACCGGCTATGAACCGGCTATCTTTACGTCCATCAACATTATAGTTCCTTTCAATATAGGGTATAAATTCAAGAAAAAAGAAATCTTCATATTTCCAGTGAGGAGCATTAAACCAAATCATATTGTTCTTATTTCCTTCCGGACATACAATTATCATTTCCTCCATCTCTCCACAATTTATCAGACTATCTGCCACTACACGAAGATTACCATATGTCTCCCAATCCGTACACGAACAATTGCCTCCATGAAGCAAATAACACACGGGATATTTTTTATTCTTTTCTTTACCATAAGATTCCGGCAAATAGATGGAATATTCACGCGACGAGATTCCTTCAAGAAGTTTACATGGCATACTTGTATTCACAATTTTTCCATTAGAAAAAACTTCCCCCGCCAACACGACAGAAAAGAGAAAGAATAATATTTTTTTATATCCAAGTATTGATTTCATTCTTTATACATTAAAACTTTACAACTGTTTTATATCCATCATATAATATTTCGCGTTCAGATATTCCATTTTTAGATATAAGGATCACTTTTATATTTCTCCCCTCTCTTCTATTACCAAACTTTCCACTTTTATCAAAAATGGTAAATACCCTTTTCTTGTTGTTACACTTCATCTTTATCTCACTAAATAGTCCAGACTCATAATCATAGTTATTACCATTATCTTCATAAAGACAAAATTCACCATCAGCGTCATTGAAAATACGTATTTCAAAATCTGCCCCTGACAATGATGAAGTGGTAGTAAGTTCAGTCGATAAAGGAATAATGCTACCTGCACGCACAAAAGCTGGAATATTCTCTATTGACCCCCCCGTTTCATACCACCCATTATTGCTAGCATAACTATTATCACGAAAATCATACCATCCACCTTCTGTTTCAGGCAAATATACACACATTTGATTTATTTCAGGTTCTAAAACAGGAGTAACCAATAATGAACGACCGAACATATACTGATATTTCAATGACAGTGCAGTAGTATCCGTTGCAAAATCCATCACCAAAGGACGCATGATGGTTCCACCACGGAATGTTACATCCGCAGCACAAGAATAAATATAAGGGAGCAATGAATAACGTAACGAAAGAGCATTACGGGATATTCGCATAACATCTTCACCATAATTCCAGAACTCAGTATTGCTCATATAGCCATGCACTCGCATTAACGGCAGATAGACTGAAGTCTGCAACCATCTCAAAAATCTTTCATGATAGCTTTTATCTGTATATTGATTAGAAGGGCGGAAAAATCCTCCCGCATCATATGTCCACCAAGGTAATCCACACACAGATATACCTAACCCAGCTACAATCTGACGTTTAAGGGTTTCCCAATCATTACCGACATCACCCGACCATGTGGCTACCCCATAACGTTGTATACCGGGGAAAGCACTTCTTGTAAAAAGCAACGCACGTTTATTGCTAATATCACGACGGAATCCTTCATAGACAGCCTTATTAACAATCAGCGGATAAGCATTTCTAAACATCTCTCCCGGATATTTTCCATCACAAACCTTACGATCCAAAAGGTCATCATTCTCCGGTTCAGTAGCATCCAGCCACAAAGCATCTATATTGTATCTGCCAACAAGACTATCGCGCATATTGGTCCAATAATAATCAGCTGCATTCTTATTGAAAAAATCTACCCATTGGGTACCGTTTATATAATAACCTTTTTGCGAGAAATCCTCACCTAAACATGAAGAGGGATCTATCTTTGACCATATTGACAGCATAAATTTCATATCCATTTTATGCAGGCTATCAGTCATCTCTGCCGGAGAGGGATAAAACTCTTCATCGAAACGCATCGCGTTCCATCCGTATTTACCCCAATACTGCCAATCCTGAACTATCATGTCAACAGGTAAAGATTCTTTTCTAAAACGATTTGCTACATCAAGTAGTTCTGATTGTGAATGGAAACGTTCGCGGCAATGTATATATCCCAATGCCCACAAAGGCATCATTGGTATGCCACCCGTTACTTCACGATAAGAAGTTATAACTTCGTCAGGTGTACCTGCAAAAAAGGTATAATCAATACCATTTGATACAGGCGAACAAAACACTGTCGTATCGTCTACTTTTCTGTAATATACTTTAGGTGAATCTTCCTTAGTCAGTTCTGAAACAAGTTTATGACGTCCTTCCGAGAGTTCCACTATCACAGATGTTGTTGGAGGAAACCACAAATTATTCATATCAATCACAGTACTGCCATCTATTACAAGATTATGTTTGCGAGCCATCCTACTACCTACGTCAAGCATCAATGAATAGCGTCCAGATTCTTTAATGTCCAATTCTGCCGTAAAGATGTTACTATGACGGACCTCTGTCACACCACCTGTTGTAGAAGTAACATTTACAGTAGTTGCATGTCCTTCTCCTGCTTTAGGTTTCATATCTTCATAATCATCACACGGATTGAAGTCTGTCAGCCCATAGTTATTCCACAACAATCCATAACCTTTATTCGACATAATAAAAGGGATTGATATCTGTGTATTAACCTGTGTAAGCCTTCTTGTAAGTCCGCGCACATCAAGATTATTGTCCTGGAACTGCCCCAGTCCGTAAAGATGTTCGTCTTCGGGAGAATGAAAGCCTTGCATAGAAATATAAGTTCTGCCATTCTGAATTTGTGAAGGAGAAATATTATGTTCTTTTTCTTTCAGCAACAATCTACCATCAGGTGATAAGAAAGTAATTGTATTTTCAGAAACCTCTATTACCAATTTCTTCAATATTATTATGTCTTTACCATTTCTTTTTACCGATTTAAAACGTACAGACTTACCTTCAACATATACCATTTCAGGAAGTTCATAAACTTCACCCACTTTTTTTACTATTCTAACAGCATTATCGGCCAAAGGCATGACTATTATACTGTCATGTCCTCTCCAAAAGCACAATTCATTATTGTCACTTACGGTTGCATTAATATTACCACATACAAAAGTTGATAATAATATAAAATATAAAAAACACACGTTTCTCATAAGAAAAGACAAAATCAATATATTCTAAAGTTACCAGAAACATGAAGCATAGATAACATATATACCATACCTGAATAATATCTATATTTACCTATTGGGAACTCCTGTTTCCATAAATCAGAGACATATTTTTTAGCTAAGGCCTTATTTTTCAAAGCAAAAGCGCCAACAGCATTAGCACCTGCCATACCAGACGAATATTCTCCGGTTGGATTATTTCCGTTCAAATCAAACTGTCCATGCTTAAAATCATCCGATTCAAAAAAACTCAACAAACGTTCCATCATATCAGATTGGTTGGTCTTATCCTTTCCAAACATATAGTAATCCATCCCCACATTCATTGCACAACGTATTGCATCATACTGATAACGTCTTGCATCATAGTCTTCTTTCCAATCGGGTTGATGCGGAGTACCATCAAAGCATGAGTAATCAGGGAAAAGACCAGTTATAGGATGTGAAGCTTTGACTAATAATTTTCGTGCTGCATCAGGAGTCTTTGCCCAAAAATCTTTATTTGAATTACTCCATAAAGCCCATAATTCAAAAAAAGCAGGCAAGTTATATGAAGGATCAGTAAAGTTCCACATTTCTCCTTTAGGAACAAAAGTTATTAAAAAAGAATCCGTATTGAACATATTACGTATTTCTCCTTTATCTCCTTTTGACATAATATCATAAAGAATCTGCTGTCCCTCCTTTTCATAATTTATCTCTCCATTATTTCCCCACCTATGTGAAGCAAAAAACAAAGATGTAATAAAATATACTTCTCCATCAGTAGCGCAACTAGGTTCCACTCCTATTTTGCTGCCATCAGTATTACATTGCCATGCAAAATAGCCTTGCCATTTACCAGATTTATAATGCATATTCTTTTTAACCCATCTCCAAATACGGTCAAATTCTGTACGTCTATCCATCTGCACACTTATCATCATACCATAAGACATTCCCTCAGTACGTACATCATTATTTCCTGTATCCAATATATATGCTGTTGTATCAGAATCTTCAAAATAAACTTTGGTTGTAGGATTAACAAAAAAATGATTCCATATATCACTTATTTTCTTGTTAGTTTCTCTATCTGATATACCTAAATATTCTTTAAACAGATTTTTATATACTTTTGTATAGAATGAACCTTCTTCTATTGTTGTAGCTTTACATTCCACATACCACAATATACCAGCTACAAAAAACAAAACACTATATAATATATTTTTCATAATTAATTAATATAAAAAGCTCATCATTTAGAGAACTCCCACCAATCAAGATTAAATAATTTACAACCTTTGCGGCCACGGAATACAAAATATACATCATGCACTCCGGTAACAGCAGTTTTAACTTCACTATTAAATGTTTTCCATTCTTCCCATCCACCTGTTGTAGGAATGTTGACTTCTGCAATCTTATTTCCTGCAATACTGTCTGTGCGTACTTCAATTGTACCTCCACGCAAAGCACTGGCAGCAGTTATGCGGAAAGATTTTGGTCCTTTTTTACCAAAGTCCACTTCTCTTACCTTTATATAATCACCATTATGAATTTCAGAAATATAAACTCCAGTCTTTGCATTTGGTTCGGACTTGACTCCTTCCGAAAAAGCAATTGTTTCGGCTTCAACTCTTCTGTAAGGATTAAATGTAGAAACAGGTTTTACTCCTTCTTTGGTAGCATTTATTATAGGGAAAGTGCCATCCGGATTATATTTGAATTCCTCTATAGCCACTGAACGTCCGAATCCACCTCCACCTGGCAATTTGCCGGTGTGATAGAAGAAGTACGAATTGCCCTTATAATCGGCTACACCACAATGATTAGTAAAGGACCCTGTGTCCTGAAGCGGCATAATCTCACCCATATATTTCCACGGTCCTTCAGGACTGTCACCCATAGAATATGCTATATGCTCAGGCACTCCACCCGCAGCATAGAGCAGATAGTATTTACCATTCCGCTTGTAGAACCAAGGTCCTTCTGTATATGTATCTTTATATTTCTGTCCCTTTATTCTCTTTTCAGGATTTGGTGCACCAAAACTTTCAACTGTCTGTTCCAGTTTCTTTACTTCCCCCTTAATCGATACCATATCCTCATTAAGTTCTGCAAAATAAATATTCGGATTTCCCCAATACAAATATGCTCTACCATCATCATCAATAAACACAGTCGGGTCTATAAAATCCCAATTACCATCATACAGCGGCTTTCCTATAGCATCACGGAAAGGTCCTGTAGGACTATCTCCCACAGCCACTCCTATTGCCATAGCATTACTTAGTTTTGAGTGCAGACACACATACCAGTAGAACTTTCCGTTACGTTCTATACATTGTGCTGCCCAGGCCCTGTCATCAGCCCAACTGAATGATTCTATAGCTAGCGGAGAACCATGATCTGTCCAGTTCACCATATCTGTAGTGGAATAAACCCTCCATTCCTGCATCCAGAAAAAATCTGCTTTATCTTCATCATGTCCTGTATACAGATATAAAGTATCATTATGCACAAGTGGTGCCGGATCGGTTGTAAACCATGTTTGTACTACTGGATTCTGTGCAGCTGCTCCAGATACCAATGTTAGTGCAGCCAAAGTAAATATATTTTTCATGTCTTTCATAATCATCATTTTTTAGTTATTACCAATCCCCCATTCTTTGGAATGGAAATCTTAAGTTCTTGTTTTTTATTTATTTTTATCTCCGAAGCTTTACCATTAAGTTTAGCATCATCAGAGTATAATGTTACTGTTTCGCCGGCATTGAAGAAAGAAGAAAGGTCCAGATTCAATTTTAAAGTCTCGTCCTGTGCATTTACTCCTGAAACAATCCATTTGTCACCATGCTTGCGTGCCATTATTATATATTTACCGGGATATCCATTTATGAACTTGACATCATCCCAAGTTGTAGGAACCTTCTTCATGAAGTCCACAGCCCATACCGGTGCATCTGTCAGATTATTCGGTGCCATTGCAAAATGCTGTACAGGACTCTGAAAAAGAACTGCAGTAGCCAGTGCAAAAACATCAGAAGTAACCCTGCGGCTGCCTCTAGGTTCGTTGGCTGCATTATAAAATTTGTTTAACGTACTGCCACCGAAGTCCATGCTACCTATAGTGTTGCGCACAAACGGATGAATACATGCATTGAATGCCTCTGCATCGCAGCTTCCCTGTGAGAAATTCATATTCTCACTTGCAAGAACAGCCTCACTGGCTGCATAGTTCGGATACATTCTCTCCCATCCTCTTGGAATCGTACAACCATGAAAGATAACCAGTAATCCATAATCATTAGCATCAGCAAGTATATCTTCATATAGTTTCATTGCCATTTGTTTGTCACTTCCAACGAAATCCACCTTAATACCCTTTATGCCAACCTTCTGCATCCACTGCATTTCTTTTCTGCGTTTAATGGTATTATCCATCTTTCCACGAGGTCCCTGGGGTGCATCATTCCAATAACCATTTGAGTTATACCAAAGATAGAGACCTACATTCTTTGATTTCGCATAACGTGCCAGTTCTTCCACCTTGTCATATCCCACCTGTGTATCCCATAATGCATCAACTAGTACTGTACGGTATCCCATGTCGGCACAAAAATCAATATATCGTTTCTGGTCATTGTAAGTCATACTGCCATCACCGGCAATAATCCAACTCCATGTACCGCAACCATACTCTGCAGTATAGTCCTTTGAAGCTTCATACAAAGGCTCTACAACGTCAAAAGGTACAGTAGTTTCAACTATTGGTGCCAAAGTACGTCCTACAGTAATAGTTCTCCAAGGTGTCTTTCCAGGAAGAGCCATTCCCGGTACTGAAGTTCCGTTGCCATTGAATTCTCCCGGATTAGGAAATCCTATTTTATACGTATTACCGTTACCTCCCATCAAGTGTGATGCACAATAATAACTGTCAACCCCAGTTTCTGAAACAAGAATCCATCCTTTATCGGAATTACGGAACAGACACGGGAAAGTATATCCTTCGCCCCATCCGTTGCTTCCTGTAGCAGCATCCAGTGTATATGGAGTTTCATAACTTGGAGAAGTTCTGGCAAAACCACCCATCGGACCACTCTGAGGGCAAAGGAAAGTTGTAGTTCCATCAGGCATTGTAAACCCTGTAGCCTCATCTTCTATCACGCAACAAAGTGTATTTCCCTTAGGATAAACCGTATAACGAAAAGCCACATCATTGTTTGAGACACTGAATTCCACGTCAAACGCCGTCTTACCATCCTTCATAAACGGTACAATAGCCTTACCTGCACTATATTTAACACTACTTTTCTTTATATTAGGCAGATTATACTCGTTCTCTATTAGAGAAACTTTTACATCTTCACCTATTGACAGCCCTGATGTGAAATCTCCAATATTTGTCTTCATACCAAGAGGAGATGATGCTATGAACAACTCATCATCGTATGTCACACTATATGTGGCCTTACCGTCAGTGTCCGAAACCATCACTACTAATCTTCCGTCCGGACTTGATATTTTTCTTTCTGCTGCACTTACACACATTCCCATACAAATGAGACAACAAAAAAACAAATGTTTTCTCATAATCCTCAATATTTTAAAATTTACAATATTATGTATGATGCCTACCTATTAAAAATTATATATAAAACTGTTATCATTACTAATGCGATTATCTTATTCGCTTATAATCAAAGAAGTCTACATCCACATATCCTCCCTGAGACTTGGTAGCATAATTGAATATGGCATATTTAGTACCCATAAAGAATCGTCTGTAGTCGAATACCATCCTGAAATCACTACCTATCTTTTTCCAATTCTTATTGTCATAGCTATAATAGAAAGAAGCTATATCTTTATTCAATCGGAAATCACCATCGATACGCAAAAACACACAATCTGATTCAAGTTCAACCTTCTCCATTACTTTTCTGTCAATACCGGTCACCTCTTTCTTCTCATCACTCAGACTAACAACTTCCGATTTCATATTAAGATATTTTTTATCACCTTCACATGACAAAGCAAGAATTCCAGCATCACCATTGAATGCGCTGAATCCTGCCACATCGCCATCCTTCATAGCCGAGATATCAAAAGAAACGACGGCTTCACAGCGCGGACCTTCCATACGCTGGGTCAGAGTGTTAGGAGCAAGGAATAAATTATCCACAACCCTGGCAGTCTTCAGTCTGAGGTAACCTGGTCTTTCTTTCAGACTCCAACAAGAATCCACAGGATTATGATTCCATTGCCAGTTCAGTTTAAGACTACCGTCATTAAAGCTGTCACTAACCACCAGTCCTTCTGATTGATATCCCTGTACAGGCTTTTTCATTACTTCCGGCACACGACCGTTTTCATCTCCGAGCATAGGCCATCCGTCAACCCAACGGCAAGGCATCACCGTAAGCACACGGCCCACACCACCTCTATCCTGGAAAATAACTCCGTACCAATTACCCTTACCATCGTCTACTATGGTACCTTGTGCCACATATGGAAATCCTCCAAGAGCATCCTCAAGTATCACACGTTTTTCATATGGTCCGGCTATGTTGTCGGCTCTATAACAAACCTGACGTCGCTTGCCTCCCACAGGCCATGAAATCATTATCAGATAATATTTTCCATCGTGTTTTATAACTCTACTACCTTCAAGAAGTCCGTTCTCTTCACTGTCGCGTTCGAATACTTTTGTATCAAGTCCACCTTCCAGAACACCTGTCAGATCCGGTTTCAACTCACGTAACTGTCCTGTTCCGTAGAATACATATACCCTGCCATCATCATCGAAAAACAACGAAGCATCATGAAAATGCGGGGTACGCGCCAACAAAGTCCATTCCCCTGCAGGATTATCTGTAGTATATACATATCCCTTATAAGGGGTGTCGTTTGGAGAAAAATAGGCATAATACTTTCCATCTCTATATCTTAAAGATGTAGCCCACTGTCCTCTTCCATATACTGTACCACCTTCCAGATTATAAGAAGTCTTATCATCAAGCTTGTCATACAGATAATTAATTATTTTCCAGTTCACCAAATCCTTGGAATGCATTATCGGCGCACCAGGCATAAGATGCATAGTAGTGCTTACCATATAATAATCGTCACCAACACGGATTACGTCCGGATCTGGCACGTCGGCCCATAATACAGGATTTGTGAAAGTTCCATTGCCATTATCACTCGACTGTGCCGCCGATTCACCACCACACATACATCCCAGAGCCAAAATAAAAGAGAATAAAAAATGTTTTTTCATGGATTTATACTGTTTAAATTATTTATTCGTTATAACATAATCTTTGCCTGCAACTGTTTTCAAATCATATTCATATACATTCCTAAGTTCAGGCTTTTCAGGAGATGTAAGTTCTTCAGAAATGACAGGTTTCCGTACATCGGCGCGCGCATAAAGACTGTTAGGGCATTCACCTTTCGCTTTTTTCAATCCTTTGCCTTCAAGCGGAACATAACTTCTTAATCGTATGGTTCCTCCTATTCGTGAATGCACGACAATTTTTTCTACATTGCCCTGCTTCCATTCCATATCTATCTCAAATCCTCCCCGTGCAACCAATCCTGTCACCTTACCTTCCTGCCATTCATCCGGCAATGCAGGCAATATATGAACAGCTCCATCATGACTTTGCAACAACATTTCCGCTATACCGGCAGTAAATCCGAAGTTACCGTCAATCTGGAATGGAGGATGTGCATCAAACATGTTCGGGTATGTACGTCCTTCAGGATAATCCTTGACAACATTATCGTTAGGCAATATATTAAGCATATTTTTTATGATACGATAAGCATGATTACCGTCAAGCATTCTTGCCCAAAAATTTATTTTCCATCCTATACTCCATCCAGTAGCCATGTCACCTCTTTGTAATAGAGTGTTTTTTGCTGACTGGAATAAAAAAGGATCAGCATATGGAGAAATCTGGTTACTTGGATATAATCCATACAAATGAGAAATATGCCTATGTTTGTCATTCGGGTCATCAACATCTTCCAGCCATTCCTGCAACTGATTATATCTGCCTATTTTCATAGGTGGCAACATTGCGGCCATATTTTTCAGAGAATCAATATAATCACCACTCTCTCCCAATATCTCAGCAGCTTGTCTTGTATTTTCCAACACATCAAAAGCTATCTGATTATCCATTGTACAACCGGCAGTTATAGACACTCCGCCAGGACCATGTTCGGGCGATACAGACGGAACTGTTACCATCCATCCATAATCAGGGTGTTTAACGAGGAAAGACAATAGGAAATCGGCAGCCCCTTTCATTACAGGGTAATAATCGCGTAAAAAATCTTTATCACCTGTAAATAAATAATGTTGCCATAAATGCTGTGTAAGCCAGGCACCTCCATTAGGCCAAACTCCTGCATCCGCAAAATCTACAGGTCCTGCAATTCTCCAAATATCCGTATTATGATGAGCCACCCATCCATTTGCTCCGTATAAAGTTTTGGCTGTTTTACGACCTGTTTCAGACAAATCCTTTATCATCTCAAAAAGAGGATAATGAGTCTCTGCCAGATTTGTAACTTCTGCAGGCCAATAGTTCATTTCGGCATTTATATTGATTGTATATTTGCTATCCCATGGAGCATATACTTCTTTATTCCATATACCCTGTAAATTTGCCGGTTGACTGCCCGGCTGTGATGAAGAAATCAACAAATATCGTCCATATTGGAATAACAGAACAGGTAGTGTAGGATCATCCTTCTTTCCAAACTCAGTTATTCTCACATCTGTTTCCTTCACAGCCTGTGCAGAAGCAGGAAGTGTGAATGTTACCCTGTCAAACTGTTCTTTATATTTATCCACATGTTCACTTAACAATGTAGCATATTCCTTCGAAGATGATTCATCAAGAAAAGCAATCACCTTATTCATGGCATCACCACTTACATCTTTATAATTTACAAAGTTAGTAGCAGCTGATACGTATACAGTGGCGCGTGACGCATCACTGACACGAATTTTTCCTTTTTCGGAAGTGCTTTTTCCATCTGTTATCACGCGGATACCAACAACAGCATCCAAAGCAGGCTTTACACCTTCATGTTCCACACCACTACATTTCACTATCAAGTCTTTGCCCACATTATCAACAGCGAAAGCCAACGGACATGTATACTTCAATTCAAAATCATGTATTTTATTGCTATCTGAATGAATGTCTATCACAACTACATTACCTGAAAACGATGAAAAGACGGTACGTTTATATTTTATCCCATCAACAGTAAACCCGGTTACAGCTGTCGCATCATCCAGATTCAACTCCCTGTAATAATTCTTTACGTTATCTACACCGGAAAAATCAATTAACAGACTGCCTAACGTAAGATAACGCATCCCATGGTTACCTGTAAAAAAATTCTCATCAAGTAATTTCCGTGCTTCAGCATTCCTCCCTTGAAATATCAGTTCCCTTACATCACCCAAATACCGACTGGCACCAGATTTATCATTGTTATAAGGTGAACCAGACCAGAATGTTTCTTCATTCAACTGAATCTCTTCATGGTCAATACCACCATAAACCATCGCCCCTATATGGGAATTACCCACGGGAAGTGCTTCCCACCAATTTTTTGCAGGATTAGAATACCATAGTCTGAGATTTTCAGCTCCTATTCCATTTACAAGAGATATTAAAACAAATACTAAAAAAAATCTCATAAGACACAAATCTTAATCTTTAAAACCATCTGATACGAACTGTAAACACATATACAAAGCCGAATGCCAATATTCCCAATCATGTCCGCCATCTCTCACCCTAAACTGACATCCAATACCGGAATTCCTCATTGCATGGAAAAACTCAATATTTCTATCCAACAAAAAATCATCATCGCCACAATCAATGAACCATTCAACAGTTCTTAATTCTGCTTTAGTCTGATCATTTGCATTTTCTACAAATTTCACACAGCTACGTTCTTTAACAGCCCGTGTCAATATTGCAAGTTTATCATCAGGATTATCATATTTTGCCGCCCCAAACTCAGGTATATCCATAAGGGCACTCATTGCATATACCGATGAAAATTTATCAGGATACCACAGCCCGTAAGCTGTAGCCCCACCTCCCCCCATTGACAAGCCAGCTACCGCCCTGTGCGACTTGTCACTTATAACATTATATTTTTTCTCAACATAAGGAAGCAGTTCCTCAAAGAAGAAACTTTCATATTTCCATCCCGGCATGTTAAAATACCCGTTCCAAAAACCCTTATATATATCACCACCGGCATCCGGCATAATAATAACCATTTCATCTGCCTCACCTGAGTATATTAGTCTGTCGGCCACTTCCTGTAAATGTCCTCGCCACAGCCAGTCACGGTCTGTTTGCGACATTCCATGAAACAAATAAAGCACTGGATATTTCTTATCATCCTGATAAGATGGTGGTAAATAAACAGAGTAATTTCTGGAAGTTTTCAGAATATTACTGAAAATACTATCACTTACTACCTTACTGCGCGAAAACAGCTGCAAGGGTATAATAAAGAGAAAAATAAAAATAATTTTTTTTTCCATAGTTCCATGTTTTTATAATGCAAAAATATTACCATATGAATCGAAATTCAAATTTTTATGTTACAAATATAATAACATACGTTACATCAGTGGGGAAAAGTATTTCCATAGAGTACAAATATATAGCGCCAATATTACACGTCCTAATATAAAAACCTAAAAATCAAGACAATACCCCCTATAGAGTAAAGCATAAAAAAATTATATGTAGTAACACACAACAAAACTTATGAAACATCTGTGACACTTATTTATAAAGCATTATAGTATCTTTGCGATTGTAAAGATTACACAACTATATCATTAAACACACGTAAAATTTCAATTAATTTAATCATGAAAAATCAAATCAAATTATTAGCATTAGGCGCATTGGGAGTTATAGCAACTTCGTGTGCAGAAAGCGGATTCAAACCGGAACCGGGAACTCCTGTTTTCAAAGATTTCATTTATACAGGAAACGACGACGTATACACCAATAATCCTTTGAGTGAAGATGAATTCTACAGTCCTATCTTGCAAGGATGTTACCCTGACCCAAGTATCTGCCGTAAGGGAGACGATTATTATCTGGTATGTTCTTCATTCGCCATCAATCCCGGTGTACCTATCTTCCATTCAAAAGATCTTGTAAACTGGAAACAGATAGGTCACGTCTTGGACCGTCCTTCACAGCTTAAGGTAGAAGATACAGGAATAAGCGCAGGTATATACGCCCCGACCATAAGATACAATCCAAACAATGATACCTTCTACATGATTACCACACAATTTGCCGGAAATATCGGAAACATGGTTGTCAAGACAAAAGACCCTATGAAAGGATGGAGCGACCCAATAAAGCTTGACTTTGAAGGTATAGACCCTGATATCTTCTTTGACGATAACGGAAAAGCATACATAGTACATAACGATGCACCAGAAAAAGCCTTATACGAAGGTCACAGAGTAATAAAGGTTTGGGAATATGATACAGAAAAAGACCAGATTATTCCAGAAACAGACAAGGTTGTTGTAAACGGTGGAGTAGACCTTTCTAAAAAACCTATATGGATAGAAGCTCCACATCTTTATAAAAAAGACGGCAAATACTATCTGATGTGTGCTGAAGGTGGTACTGGCGGATGGCATAGCGAAGTTATATTTATAGCAGATAGTCCTAAAGGTCCGTTCAAACCAGCTCCAAAGAACCCTATACTTTCTCAAAGACATTTGCCAGCTGACAGACCAGAGAAAGTAGACTGGGCTGGACACGCTGATTTAGTAGAAGGACCAGACGGTAAATACTATGGTGTATTCCTGGCAATACGTCCAAATGAAACAAACAGAGTAAATACAGGACGTGAAACATTTATACTCCCAGTTGACTGGACTGGCACATTCCCTGTTTTTGAAGGTGGTCTGGAACCACTGAAAGCAAAGCTTAAAATGCCTCAAGGTGTAAAAAACATGACAGGAAAAGACGGTTACTTCCCTAACGGAAATTTCACTTTCAGCGACTCATTTACAACAACCCCACTTGATTACCGTTGGGTTGGAGTAAGAGGAGCAAAGGAAGGATTTGTTTCTACTACTACAGAAGGGCTCAGCATAACACCTTATGAGACAAACATAAAAGCTAAAGTTCCTACATCAACATTGTTCTATCGCCAGCAACATATAAACTTTACCGCAACAACAACTCTTTCATACATTCCTCGTACTGAAAAAGATCTTGCAGGTATTACATGCTACCAGAGCGAAAGTTTCAACTATGTGTTCGGTGTAACTAAAAAGGCTGAAGACAACTATTTGGTTTTGCAACGTACAGCAAAAGGTAGTTCTACTACAATTGCTAGTGTAAAAGTTGAAGACACAACACCTATCAAGCTGCAGGTTGAAGCCGAAGGAAACAACTATACATTCAGTTATGCTACAGGAAAAGATGAATTCAAAAATTTGGGAGAAACAGTTTCGGGAGATATTTTGTCGACAAACGTAGCAGGCGGATTTACTGGTGCTATGATAGGGCTTTATGCTACTTCCGGTAATGATGCAACCATACAATAATAAATATTGATTAGCTAATAAATCATTAAAAAAGGTATAGAGTAATGACTTTATACCTTTTTTCGTTTCAAAAGATTAATACATGAACAATACCAGAATTTCTCTTTATATCAACGTGTCTGTCATTATAACTCAAGTTTAGGCTTTTAATTTATCTCCCCGAAACTATTGCCTTGATTTTCACGGAATACATATCCGTTATTATCAATTGTTTAAAGACAGTTTGTGTCAGGTCCTAAAATTCTAGAATTATTTATCGTCTGACAGCTGTCGGACAATTGTCTGACACGTGTAGGCAATTCGTTTGACAGCTGTCAGCAATTCGTCCGACACGTGTCAAACAACAAGGAGTTATATCTGTTTGCAACGTACTTTTAGAGATTCTATAAGACATTTACAAATTAAATGAAAACCATAATGTTCCCAAGTTATAAGTTTTGTGATGGACAGTTAACTGACTATTCCGAAATGGAAAAGAAGTACCGCAAGAACGAGAATAATTATTATGCGTTATTGAAGTGATATGTGAAGGATGTGAAAGTGAAATGTGGTATGAATATACTTAGAATTATGACATTATTGTCTTATCGCAATAATATCAATCAACTGGCAGGATTAATAAATCTTTTATTTAACGTCTATGACAAATCTTCTATAAGCAGTAAGAGATGGAACACCATCATCAGTTAAAACTAATATAACATGGAAATTCTTCCCTCTTGCATCATCTGGTATAATGACCTTGCATTTCCCCATATTATCATAATTCAGGCTAACAGTTCTTTTATAGCTTCCTGGTTCATTATACACCATCCACTCATAATGCAAATCATCATTATCAGGATCGAACGAAGAAGATGCATCCAACAATAATGTTTCTCCTGCTGATACCTCAATATTGATATGATTGTAAGTAGAATCATTGTTTATAACAACTATTGGGTGATGATTGGCTTCTGAATATTCAGAAGTAGTTGTCCATATCATCCTTGCAGCAAAATCGTTCAGAATATGTTCCTTCCATTTATTTATAGCATTAACACCTTCTGGTGCACTAGCATACATATAGTATGTATCATACTGTGCTTCACTCTTACCAGATTTTTCTATAAAATCCATACCTCTTACACCTGCAACAGGTTCTTTTGAAAACCTTCCTCCCCATCCACCGTATGAGACACTGTCGGGCACATTTAATCCGTTAGCCAAAACATAAAGGAAAGAAGGTGTATCTCCCTCAGCTGCCCATTTTCTGTCGGGATATGTTGCTCCGAACGGTTCTTTTGACTGCACATTCTCTGCTATCCACTCATCAGACGGACCACATCCGTAAACCTGAGTATTGCGTATATACTGTATTTCAGGAAAATGCTTTGCAATCCATGCCCCGGCATCGTCTTGTCCCAACACATCGAATATACGTATCTTAGCAACAAACCTCTTAAACTCCTCAGAAGTTCTACTTTCATGAACTTTCCATATTGCCTGAGCTATGGTATTCATACCACTCCATGCTAAAAGCCACACTGGTCGGGAATCACTCTGCTTGTCGACAGCTGAAATAATAAGTTCAGAACCAGGAGAATCTTTTCCTTGGCCTACACCTGCCATGTTAGAAACCGACTGCCCGCGTTTCACTATCGATTTCAGATAGCCAGCATCAGGAAAGCCATCGGAATGTTTCCTCAACATGGGCAAAACCATTGAATAACCGTCTATCACTTTTATAATTTCAGCAGTCCAGTCCGGACAATCTATCCATGAGGAGGAACTTATTATTCCCTCAATATCTACAACATCCGAACAAACCAAAAGATGTATCAATGATTGTGTGTCATCAGGATCTGCACCACCCAAATCGGTAGCCACAATCAATCTTTGTTTACATGATGTACTTTGGGCAGAAACTACAAAAGTACAAACTAAAGCAATAAATAAAAATAACAGCTTTTTCATATCCATATGTAAACTTCCAATTTTAGGGATCGAGTAGGAGGTAAACATTAATCATAGGTGTTTATCTCCTATTTTCATGTTCACCGACCTCTCAGTCGAGTAGATAAAAGGAGTTTCACCTTAAATCTCTCACAGAACCGTGCGTGATAGTCTCCCATCACACGGCTCTTCTTATTCAACCTTATAACTTTATCGTACCTTTGGCTGGTTTGAGACCTATTTGCCAATGATAGAAAACGGCATCTCTATCTGCAACATTCCCAAGCCATTTCAATATTACGTACATGGGCTTTCGTCTGAAAGTTTTATATTTCGCTTTTGCCCATCTTGCAAGTAATAAATCGAAGTACCCAAGTAATTTTTGAAAAGATTTTCCACCATATTTGCCATAATAATTTACCCATCCACGAAGTATGGGGTTAACCATATGAGCTATGCAGTCCAGCGGAGTATGTGATTTTGACTTAAGATTCCATGAACGCATGGTAGCCCTGATTTTCGTTGTAGCTTTCATACTGATTCGTGGTTGGAAACCTGTAAAAGCTTCACGGGAACTTTTGTGCATGGTTTTACATGGTCGAAATGTATGTCCGAGAAAATCAAAGGTAACATTTGAGTGATTTTCTTTTCTCCTGCTTGATTTGCAATATACTATCTTTGTTTTCTCTTCATTCAGGCTTAATTTGCATGACTTAAACCTAATTATTAGTTCCTCATATAACGATTCGGCTTCCCGTTGGCTCCGACAATGACATACAGTATCATCCGCATATCTCTCAAAAGGGATTTCAGGATGATGTATCTGCATCCATCTGTCAAAACAATAATGCAGGAAGAGATTTGCCAGAATCGGTCCTATAACACTACCTTGGGGTACACCGCAGGTCCTTTCAATCAGACTTTTGTCTGCATTCTGATATGGGACTTTGAGCCATCTTTCTATATATAATATTATCCATCTTTCTTTTACATGAAGCCTTACGGCTTTCATCAATAACTGATGGTCTATCGTATCAAAGAATTTGCTGATGTCCATATCCAAAACCCACGCATATTTCCAACATCTCTCTCTTGCACGACCAAGCGCATCATGAGCAGAACGGTTGGGACGATAACCATAGGAATCTTCATGAAATATCTTCTCAATCTCAGGTTCTATCATTTCAACTACAAGCATCTGTGCAATTCTGTCTTCCACTGTTGGAATACCCAATGGTCTCGTTCCTCCTGCAGGCTTCGGTATCTGAACCAGTCTAACTGGTTTAGGAACATAACTACCCGAACTCATACGATTCCATAGTTTGTATAAGTTTCTTTTCAAATTACTGTTATATTTCTCAAGTGTGACATTGTCAACACCTGAACCACCTCGATTTTGATTCACACGCTGGTATGCGTAATATAGTTTCCATCGGTCAATATCGAATGGTTTTGCTCCTTGCTTTTGTGTCATCCTTAATGAAATTTTAAGTTGTACAATACAATTTCGCTTGAATAAGTTACCCCCTTCGCTCCGTCTCCATTACAGAGAGTTCTTCACTACTACGAGGTAATCCGCCCCTGCATCAGACATCAGTATTTCTACCTTGTGCTTCTTTCACTTGTGTATTTTCCTTTAACATTCTGAAGCAGGTTCCTATGTTCCGACAATTAGCCTACAGACAAATCATGCCGCCTTAACACCGTACATCGAATAAGCAGCAGTATAGGTATCTCTTATTCTTATCCAAGGTTTGTGGTGAAAACCAAGTTCTGATGTAGTCTAACGTACATTTCGATGCTTCATCAGCGGTTCACTTCCGTTCATCTTTTGTCCGCCTACCTGACTATTTTTTTTTTTATAGCCTTTTAACAAGTCGTTCACTACAATATCTTTTCAGATAAAGCAGCACTTGCCGGTTTACTACCGGTACCTATTTACCGATAGTGGAAGGACTGCTTCCATCTAATTGTCAGTTTTGAGTTTAAGAAAAACTCTACATAGCACACCACCACCGTACTTGCCGTTCGGCATACGGCGGTTCCTATTTTGGGCGCCATTCGAGATACGAGTCCATTAAGGTAGGATATCCTGCCTTTCGCAGGCTATCATTATTTATCGCCACTTTCAATATAGGGCTATCAGCGATACGCCAATAACCTTTGCGAGTATTACCCCATTTCCGTGCATTGTATTTTTCTATACCACATTTAATGAGGTTTGCCACCTTGGTCTTGGGTTTCTTCCAAGCTTTCCATATACACATACGTATTCTCCGTCTTAACCACTCATCTGTGTCAAGAAGAAAACGTTTCATTTCGGCAAGATGATAGTATCCAATCCATCCATGTATGTATTCTTTCAGTTTCTGTTTCCTCTTCATGTATCCCCATCCGTTGCTACGATTCGTCAGTTCTTTAAGTCTTGATTTAATCTTAGATTTGGATTTCGGATGCACTGTGAGACGACATTTGCCTTTCGTTACATAAAAGGAATACCCGAGATACTTCACTCCTTGGACATATGACACTACAGTCTTTTCCTTGTTGACTTTGAGATATAGAGTTCCCTCTATAAATCGGGTTATGGACTCCCTGACTCTTCTTGCCGCCCTTTTGGATTTGCAGAATATCATTGAGTCATCGGCATAGCGCACAAAAGGAAGTCCTCTGCGTTCGAGTTCCTTGTCCAGTTCATTGAGCATAATATTACTTAACAATGGACTTAGTGGTCCTCCTTGGGGAGTTCCTTCCTCGCTCGTTTCAAACAAACCTTTGTTCATTACACCGCTTCGGAGGTACTTGTGTATTAGACTGACAACTCTGCCGTCTTTAATAGTACGGCTGAGGATTTCTATGAGTTTGCTGTGATTCACGGTATCAAAGAAGCACTCGAGGTCAAGGTCTACTACGTATGTGTAGCCTGTATTGATTATCTCTTGAGCTCCTCTTACCGCGTCATGACAGCCTCTCCTCGGACGGAAGCCGTAACTTCTCCTGGAGAATTGACGCTCATAGATAGGGCTAAGAACTTGGTTAATGGCTTGTTGCACCAAGCGGTCTACCACCGTGGGGATTCCTAATAGACGCATCTTGCCATTGTCCTTGGGGATTTCTACCCTTTTGACGGGGTTCGGACGGTAAGAACCGTCCATCAAGGAACGGATGAGCGCATTTTTGTTGGCTAGTAGCCATGAAAACAATTGTTCACATGACATATTGTCGATACCGCCACAGCCCTTGTTTCCAATCACTGCCTTATAGGCTCGATTAAGATTGGAAGGATTCAGGATTTGCTCGAAAAGGTGTTCCTTGTCGAATGGTACTTCCACGATGTTGTCTTCACATATCCACATGAAAGTCTGCACTCCCTCATACCATTCGGTTTCCGACCTATCTCTTTGAGGGCAGTCATTAACTTCGGATAATGTTTTCTGCATTCGTTCTTTCATTAGGTATGTTTCTATTACTATCGTTTAATTATTAGGTTCAGTCCTTCACAAACTTATCGACACGTTTGCTACTATGACATCTGCTGACTTCTCACGGCAAGCTTTACTCCATACATTTCGTAAAAAAAAAAAACTAATCTGTATGTCCGTGAGACCTCCTCGGATAAGGGTATTAACTTTCCATCTTATGTCTGCTTCATCTACATTAACCGTTCCGAATAGCTATAGGGCTTTGGTTTGGACAGCAACCTTGCCCACGGTTTTTATGCCTTATATGAAGTTTCTGTTCGTCAGACCAGATGTTTGCCGCCAGCTTCTTTCAGATTCCACCTCACGATGGACACCCTTGCTATTGGCTGTATGATTCCCGCTATTAGGGCTCATTAGGGACTTGCACCCGTTAGCTAATACTCATGCCGAGCATACTGTCCCCTTTTAGACGGACGCCAGCAAGCGCCCGTCTAAAAAAGAGTCCACAAATTTAACGATTATTATTTGCATATTGTCATGGGAAGCAGGTTTTCGTAATCCGTTCTTCCCTTTTTTAATTCTCTGAGCAGCCTGCAGAAGTAATCCCTGAAGGAGACTCCTGCCTGTTTGCATGTTTCTATAAAGGTATTATAGATTGCGGAGTTCTGTATTCCTTTCACACTTCCGAAGAACAGGCTGTTCC
>NZ_JANRHK010000019.1:0-65690 GCF_024733815.1 Bacteroides sp. ET336 | reverse complement strand
TCAAAAAAAATATCACTTTTGGCGTAATATACTGTAAATCAAAACAAAAGACGTAAGAAATAATTAATCGGCTTTAAAAGCTATATTAATTGGTGAGTTTTATATACATATTTATATATTAATATTGGAATTTTTCAGGTTCAAATTCATAGTTGGCAAGGTTTCTAAACTTTGCAACAAATGAAAATATTGATATCACCCTATTGGAAATACAAAAACGACAGACTTCATAACAAAAAAGAGGACTATAAATACAGACATATAAAACAAGGTCTCTATATCCTCATAATGTAACTTTCAAAGCGTGCGCACATTCCACTTTAAGCGTGCGCCCATTCAATCCTAAACGTGCGCACGTTTCAGGTAAAATGTGCGCACGTTTTTTATGTGGGACAAAAAAGGATAATATTGAATAATACCAACAAGAAAAAATATGCTCATATGTAATATTTTTTAGTCAAAAAACAAGTGAACAGACTTTACTGTTTTGTTATATAATACATAATACTTACTTTTGTGCATTTTTTAGATTGATTTAATATGGCATCCAGATATTTTAATATTCTCATTTTAATTATTATCTGTTGTATATCCAACAATAATGCTTATTGTCAATCTTGCGAGAATGAAGAAGAACATGACGAATATATTCCATCCGATTCTATTTTTGCAAGATATCTACACGGGAGAAACATCCCAATTTACAACAATAACGAAATAGAATTATTACCAAATGGAAGAATTAAATTCGAGAGTCTGTTTGAAGCTATCAGACACGCAAAAAAACACATACACCTGGAATATTTCAATTTCCGAAGCGACTCTATTGCAAAAGAAATATTCACACTCCTGGCAGAAAAAGCTCAGGAAGGAGTAAAAGTAAGGGCTATGTTTGACGATTTCGGCAACCTGTCAAACAACAGGCCACTACGTAAGGAACATCTTAAGATGTTGAATGACAGAGGTATAGAAATCATAAGATTTGACCCGATGAAATTTCCTTACATCAACCATGCATTCAGTAGAGATCATCAGAAAATAGTAATAATAGACGGCAAGACAGGTTATACCGGCGGAATGAACATCGCCGACTATTACATAAACGGACTTCCGGAAATAGGAGCATGGAGGGATATGCACTTGTGCCTGGAAGGTCCTGCTGTAAGCGGACTGCAAAAGGCTTTTCTATATGTATGGAACAAGGAGACCAAACAGAATATAGGTGGAGATACATACTTTCCATATGGAGAAGACAGCACATACACACCCGAACAGCTGGGAAAACAAGTCGCTATAGTACAAAGAGTTCCACACAAATCGCCCGACGCAGTAAGAAGGGCTTATATCGAAGCAATGGATGCGGCAGAACATCACATCCGCATAGTCACACCATATTTTACACCGACTAGAAGTGTAAGGAAAGCAATATACAGAGCATTAAAAAGAGGGATAAGAGTAGAAATAATGCTCTCAGAAAAATGTGATATCTCATTTACGCCTGACGGGGGTTTCTATTATGCCAACAAATTCAGAAAGGCAGGAGCACATATATACCTTTATAAGGGCGGATTTCACCATACTAAAGTAATGACTGTTGATGACAGATTCTGCACGGTTGGAAGTACTAACCTGAACAGCAGAAGCCTGAAATACGACTACGAAATAAACGCTTTCATTTTCGACCTGCAAACCACATGGGAACTGGACGAGATATACAAGAACGACAAGACAAAAAGTGAAATCATGACAAAAGAATATTACAGGAAAAGAGGCGCGTGGAGAAATTTTGTAGGATGGTTTGCCCACCTGTTAACGCCTGTAATTTAAGCGGTAATCATTATTATATAGAAAGGATATTATCAAAATTAGAACATTGATTAAGGTTATGTCCGTTTTTTTTCATAAATTTGTCTCCATTGTAAACAATACATACAAATATAAGAAAAAAATGAGCGTAATAGACCTGATTAATGCTGAAAAAAGTACAGCTTTCTCGTTCGAAATTCTTCCACCACTCAAAGGTACGGGCATCGACAGACTGCTGTCTGACATAGAGACTTTGTTGCCATATAACCCCAAGTATATCAACATTACTACACATCGCAGCGAATATGTGTATATGCCTGAACCTAATGGGATGTTCTGCAGGAAACTGACAAGAAGACGTCCGGGTACGGTTGCAGTGGCTGCTGCCATAAAGGCAAAATACGGAGTGACTGTAGTTCCGCATATGTTATGCAGCGGATATACTCCTGAGGAAACAGAATATACACTTATCGACCTTCAATTCCTGGGTATAACAGACCTCCTTGTCCTGAGAGGCGACAAAGCACCTCATCAAAAGAGCTTTACACCGGAAAACGGCGGACACGCTCATGCCATAGACCTGCAACTGCAAATTAACAAATACAATCAGGGAATATTCTTCGACGGAACAGAAATGGACAAACTTCCACCACAGTTCTGTTATGGTGTGGCATGCTATCCTGAAAAGCATGAGGAATCGCCTAATGCGGAAAGAGACCTGTACTGGCTACAAAAGAAAGTTGAAGCTGGGGCACAATATGCCGTGACACAGATGTTCTTTGACAACAACAAATATTTCGACTTTGTAGAAAAAGCAAGAAATGCAGGAATAAATGTTCCGATAATTCCGGGAATAAAACCTCTGAAGAAACTTACACAATTAAACGTACTCCCGAGAACATTCAAAATAGACTTGCCTGAAGAACTTGCTGCAGAAGTCAGAAAATGTAAATCGGATCAGGACGTAGCAGCACTGGGATGTGAATGGACAATAAAACAATGTAAGGAACTCATGGAACACGGAGTGCCTAGCATACATTTCTACTCGGTAGGCGCTGTGGATTCAATAGCAAAAATAGCAAAAGAAATATACTGATAAACTAAAAATGAACAGCATATATACTAAAAAAACGGAAGGTTTTGACGCAGTGATAGGTCAAGAGGAAGCTGTCCGCATGGTAACACAGACAATACATGCGGGACGACTGCCACACGCCATTATGGTGTGCGGACCATTGGGATGCGGGAAACTGGCTTTCGCCATGGCACTAGCCAAATATGTATGCTGTACGAACCCGACATCGGATAATTCTTGCGGAGAATGTATGTCATGCAGAATGGCCGAAAAGCTGGAACATCCTGACATACATTATGTATTCCCGGTTATCAGAAAAAAAGAAGGATCGTCCATCGTATCCGATGACTGGATTTCGGAATGGCGACAAAGATTAAAACGTTCGCCATATTTCACACTTGCAGACTGGTGTTCAGATATGGGAGATCCAAACAAACAGCCTCTTATTTACACTTCAGAGAGCAACGAAATCCAAAGAAAGCTGTCATTAAAATCCGCAATGGGAGGATATAAGGTAGCAATTATATGGCTACCGGAAAAGATGAATGCGGAATGTGCGAACAAACTGCTGAAATTGGTAGAAGAGCCACCAGAGAAAACACTTTTCATAATGGTGAGCGAGGAACCGGAAAATGTATTGCCTACACTGGCCGGAAGAACACAAAGAATAAATCTTGTTCCTATCGCACAGGATATATTGGCACAATATCTGATTTCTAAATTAGGACTTACCGAGGCCGATGCGAACGATATTGCAAGACTATCAGAAGGAAGTGTACTCCAAGCCATGCAGAACATAAGTCTCAGCGACGAGGAAAAAGCTTGTTTCGACAGTTTTACCACACTGATGAGACAAGCGTGGAGAAGAGACATAAGATCACTAAAAGACTGGAGCGAGCAAATGGCTTCGCGAGGAAGGGAAAGACATAAAATATTCCTGAGATATGCAGCCAGAATGAACAGAGAAAACTTCATGGCAAATTTCAAGAAACCTGACTTGAACTATATGAACCATGAAGAAGCCGCATTCGCAGTAAGGTTTGCACCATTCATTAATGAAAGAAACGTAAATGGTATAGAAGAACTGATAGAAGAAGCAATAGTCCATATAGAACAAAACGTAAATCCCAAAATGGTGTTCTTCGATCTGGCTGTAAGAATGATAGTATTGATAAAAAACAGATAACGAATTACGGACATATAAATATGCTCCGAACTAAATATAATAATAATCATGAATAACGAATATAAACTTAAAAACGGTAGCGGCTGTCTGGCGTGTAGCGGATGCGGACGTCAGGACAACAAGCTGAATACATACGACTGGATGGCTGACATCCCCGGCAATTCCGACGAACAGGACATGGTGGAGGTTCAGTTTAAAAATACGCGCAAAGGATATTACAAGAACAGCAACAAACTGCCACTTGCAAAAGGCGACATCGTAGCTGTAGAAGCAAGTCCTGGACATGATATAGGTACCGTAACATTGACAGGCCGTCTGGTTCCGCTACAGATGAAAAAAGCGAACATACGCCCTGACGCTGAAATAAAAAGAGTATATCGCAAGGCAAAACCGGTGGACATGGAAAAATACGAAGAGGCAAAATCCCGTGAACACCAGACAATGATACGCTCAAGAAAGATAGCAGAAGATCTTGGTTTGAAAATGAAAATAGGCGATGTGGAATATCAGGGCGATGGAAACAAAGCTATTTTCTATTATATAGCCGACGAAAGAGTCGATTTCAGACAGCTTATTAAAGTGCTGGCCGAAGCTTTCAAGGTGCGTATAGAAATGAAACAGATCGGTGCACGTCAGGAGGCCGGAAGAATAGGCGGTATAGGTCCTTGCGGAAGAGAATTATGTTGCGCCACATGGATGACAAGCTTTATCTCAGTATCAACAAGTGCCGCACGCTATCAGGACATTTCATTAAACCCGCAAAAGCTTGCCGGACAGTGTGCCAAACTCAAATGTTGCCTTAACTACGAAGTTGACGCTTATGTGGAATGTCAGAAACGACTGCCAAGCAAGGAAATCGAGCTCGAGACATCAGACTCGACATATTATTATTTCAAAGCCGATATTTTGTCAGGAAACATTACATACAGTACAGACAAGAGTTTCCTTGCAAACGAATGCACCATAAGTGCACGAAGAGCTTTCGAGGTTATAAATATGAATAAGAGAGGAGAAAAACCTGAAAAGCTTGACAGCAGTGAGGTAGCCAAAGAAGACCGCAAGACAAAAGATCTTCTGGAACAAGAGAGCCTTACAAGATTTGACAAGAACAAAACGTCAAAAAACAAAAAGAAGAAAAACAAGAACAACCAGACACCACAACAGGCAACAACAGAACAGCCTAATACAATAAAACAAGATAATAATAAAGCTGTAAAACCACAGCAGCAGAAGCCGCAGCAGGAACAGCCCAAACCCAAGGAAGCGGCAGAACAACCTAAACAAATAGAAAATAAGGGTAAGAACCAGAAAAACAGACACAAGGGAAACAACCCTAACAAACGTCAGCAGAACCCTAACAACCCTGGCGAACAAGCCCCAAAAACAAATGTGCCACGCCAGCCGGAAGTTAAGGTAAACGAAAAGAATTTGCCTAAATAATATTAAAGCAAATGATATAGACACGCAGGCTGATACAGCCTGTGTGTTTTATATTTACATAAAGAAGTCCCCAATTACCATAGTCTGATAGAAAAAGATGAATAAGAAAATATATTATGCAATCGCGATGACAATGTGCTGCATAATCATCTCATGCACAACCGGAACTGTTTATCACCATTATATTCCCATCGAAAACAAATGGATGAAGGCAGATACATTTTTTTTCGCTATGCCTGACAGTATGGAAACCGGTGTGTATAAAACGAAAATAGGAGTCAGACATACAGTTACCTACAAATACAAAGACCTGTGGATTTCAATAGGAAACAATGAAAACAGCAAAACCGATACCGTACACCTGGAACTAGCCAACAAACGTGGAAACTGGAACAGCAACGGAACCGCAAGCGGATACTACCAATATGAAACCCAAGGACCTGACATTTACCATAAACAAGGTCAGGATTCAATAATAAAAATATGGCATATAATGAAAGATGCCAGCATTGAAAACATAACTGATGTAGGTATCAAGATATATCAATAACAGGATTACACATTTGTATTACCGTATCTTGAAGCATCTATACGCAAAAACACAAACAACAGGATAGTAAATCCCCAAAGAGAAGAACCGCCATAACTGAAGAACGGCAAAGGAATACCTATGACAGGAGTAAGCCCCAACACCATACCTACATTTATAAACAGATGGAAAAAGAAAATACTCATCACACTGTATCCGTAAACCCTTGCAAAACGTGTAGGTTGCCGTTCAGCCAGAACCATCAAACGCAAAATCAATATCAGATACAAAATCAGTACGGCAGACGAGCCAATAAAGCCTTGCTCCTCTCCCACCGTACAGAATATAAAGTCTGTATCCTGTTCTGGCACATATTTTAATTTTGTCTGTGTTCCATTTAAAAATCCCTTTCCCAGAATTCCTCCCGAACCGATAGCAATCTTACTCTGGTTTACATTATAACCCGCTCCCGAAGGGTCATCCTTCATTCCAAGCAAGACCTCTATTCTTACCTTCTGATGAGGTTCCAGAACATTGGCAAACACATAGTCAATAGAAAACAAAAAGGCTACCGACCCGATCACAAAGAATGAGATGTAAAGATAACTATATATTCTCTCGCGCAAAAAAGTCACAATGAGAGTCACAAAAAGGACTACCATCATACCTAAGAGCATATATACCAGATTGAAAGGAATGACATAAAAAGAGAACAATATTCCCAAAACTATGGCAGATAAACCCACTACTAAGATAATGTAAGATAATTTTCTGCCAGCCTTACAATATACCCATATCAGTCCTGACGTAAGAATTATTATAAGAGCAAGAACGGCAAACTCTCCCCATGGTGTAACTCCATCAGCCATTGGCAACACCGAAAACCTTATTCCGACTATAAAATACACAACGGCACAAACACCTGTAAACAATATCGCGCCAGGCATACCTTCACGATACAACATCAGAAAGAAAGATAGATAGACCAATGCTGAACCGGTTTCTTTCTGCATTATTATGAGGAACATAGGCAGCAGGATTATGGCAAGAGTAACCATAAGATGCCTTCTGTTTGACAATGAATATGTATATTCTCCCATGAACTTTGCTAGTGCCAACGCTGTACCGAACTTGGCGAACTCGGCAGGCTGAATGCTCACAGGCCCCAATACAATCCAAGATTTTGATCCCTTTATCTCATTCGGATTAAAAATAGTGGCAAAAAGCAACAAAAGCAATATACCGAAAATTAAATAGGCATAAGTATCGAAGAATCTATGATCCAAAGCCAATATGGCAGATGCCAGTCCCAACGAACAAGCTATCCAGACAAGCTGCTTTCCTGAACGCAGCCCGAAGTCGAAAAAGTTAGGATCGCCATAATCATAACTGGCTCCGCAAATACTGAACCATCCGCATATCACCAGCAGAAGATACAAAAATACAGTCCACCAGTCAACGTTCTTAAATATACTATCTTTCCTGTATGCCATAATTAATTCTTCGTTTCTGAATTTCATCAGCCTGCAGCTGACTTTGTGGAGAAAGCTCACCTTTCAGATACTGCTCCATCATAAGTTTCCCGATTGGTACGCCGTAAACAGCTCCAAAACCGCCATTTTCCACATATACGGCTATCGCTATCTTAGGATTATTCATAGGGGCAAATCCCATAAATGCTGAATGGTCTCTACCCTTATTCTGAGCTGTACCGGTCTTTCCGCAAACTTCTATATCAGGCAGATTCGCACCTCTACAAGTACCTCCCAAAACAGCGGCACGCATGCCTTGCACCACTTCATCATAATGCGAACGCTCAACTTTTGTAAAATGTTTATCCGTATATTTTTTATCAAGCGACTCTCCATCAATTTCCTTTACCACGTGTGGAGTTATATAATATCCTCTGTTTGCAATAGTAGCTCCAAGATTTGCTATTTGAAGCGGCGTAAGTGTCACCTCGCCCTGTCCTATGGAAATACTTATGATAGTCAATCCGTTCCAAGATCCGCGATAAGCCTTGTCGTAGAATGCGGCATTAGGAATCATACCTCGCATTTCGCCAGGCAAGTCTATACCGAGAGGATATCCAAAACCCATTGATACCATATAGTCACGCCATGTATTCATGGCATTCTGTACGGAACCATACTTACTGCGGGCACCTATCATATAATATAATCCCCAACAGAAATACGCATTACAAGATGTTGCCAAGGCAGGTATTACCGATAAAGGCGAACCGTGTGAGTGACATCCCACATGCAGACCTCTGAAATTGAAACCATGCGAACAAGGATACTGTGTTTCAGTGTTTATAATTCCTTCCTGGAGGAATGTCAATGCCTGCGAAGTCTTGAATGTAGAACCCGGAGGATATGTTCCCATAATGGCACGGTTGAGCAACGGTTTCCAAGGATCTTTAGACAATTTCAAATGGTTTTCTCCTCTAAACCTTCCTGCCATAAGATGCGGATTATACGATGGAGATGAAACCAGACACAGCACTTCTCCGGTGGATGGTTCGATAGCTACTATACTTCCTATCTTTCCCTCCAAAAGCCTTTCGCCAAGAGCCTGCAACTCTATATCCAGACTTAACTTGAGATTTTTTCCTGCCACAGGAGCTTTGTCAAAACTGCCATTCATGTAATTACCCTGTATTCTTCCATGGGCATCACGAAGCAAAATCTCCACACCCTTTTCTCCCCTCAACTGGGTTTCATACGAGCGTTCTACTCCTAACTTTCCGATAAAATCACCACGCTTGTAATAAGGATCATCTTCTATCTCACCTTTCGAAACTTCGGCTATATCGCCAAGTATATGCGCGCCGCAATCATATCCATACTGCCTTACAGTTCTGGCCTGAATATAAAAACCAGGGAAGTTAAACAGCTTCTCACGAAAAACCGCACAATCCTCGGAAGAAAGCTGTGTAAGCAACACCTGATGGGTGTATCTTGAATATCCCGGATTCAAACGCCTGTCTCTGATATCCTTAAAACGCTTTACAAGGAAATCCTTGGAAACTCCCAATGATGTGGCAAGCTCCAAAGTGTCAAACTTCTCAACCTCCTTCATTACCACAGTAATGTCATAGGCAGGCTGGTTAAAGACCAGCAAACGTCCCTGTCTGTCGTAAATCAAGCCACGTGGAGGATATTTCACACGCTGCAGAAGAGCATTACTGTCAGCATTGCGTTTATAGTCGTCACTCATTATCTGAAGAGTGAACAAGCGTATAATGAAAACAAGGACAATAAGAGTAACTACACCTCCGATAGTATATTTCCTTTTCTCCAGTTGGTAATCCCGTTTCACTATTTTTTCCTCCCTACTAATTCAATTATCATTATCAATGCCACAGTAACAGCCGTATCAGCCAATGTTGCGATAACTATATCCGATATTTTGGCTACAGAAAAAGCATCCACAACATTCAATACGGCAGAGTGCAACAACACAGAAGGAAATACATATCTTAAATAAGGAGCCAAACGCATAGACTTTATTCCGGGAACAAACGAATCCGAACTGTCACGCGAAGTCTGCCATCTGAGCAATGACGGTCTAGCCATTGCAAGCCATAACGAGGCTGTAGCATTGAGTCCCGGAGTATTGCCGAACATATCGACACACAATCCTATAAGAAACGAATAAAACAATAAAGATTTTCTTCCGGTATCAGATGGAAGTTTCAGAATAAACACTACATAAAGTAAAGGTACAGCATAACGAGACACCTGTACCTGACTTATTATCACTCCCTGTATCAAAACAAGGATGACAAACCATTTTATCTTATCTACCCATGCAGCAGTCATATTCAGTATTTTATATCTTTTTCCAGTTCCGATAATTCTTCACGCGGGGGCAGAGCCATAACATACACATCATTAAGTCTGCCAAAATCCGTAAACAGACGTATTCCTAAAGTCAATGACATTTCGTCATCACTTTCATCTTTCGAAGTCACTGTACCGACAGGTATTCCTTCAATAAAGACAGTGCTATGACCACTTGTCACCACAGTATCACCTATTTCGTATTCAGCATGTCGGGGAACATCTGTCATAAAAGCCATAAGAGGGTCCCCTCCCTCCCATTTCAAGAAGCCGAAATAATCTGTACGCGCGATCTTACAACTGATGCTGCTTCCCGAATTTATAACAGGCAGTACCAGAGAATAGTTCTTTGACGTACGGCATACAATACCTACAACTCCCATTCCACTGATAACCCCCATTCCGGTACGCACCCCACTGGATTCCCCCTTGTCGATAGCCAAGTAATTGTCAAGGCGTCTGACACTGACGTTTACCACTCTTGCAGGACAAACCACAAACGACTGATCCATCATCGTAGGCGGTTGCTTTATTACAACCACAGACGAATCTGTCCTTATAACCTCCTGCATACCTTGGATAACTATCAAACTATCCTTGCCATCATTAGCCTCACCTACCAGTTTCTTATAATATTCCAATTCCTGCATAAGCTGAACATTACGTTCAGTAAGATTACGGTTCATCTTTTCAAGACCGAAATAACGTGTCACCTCAGCAGCGACCTTAGTGACAGAAGCCGTCACTTCGGACGCAGAGGTAAACCATACACTCCCTTGAAAACTATTGAACCTGAACAGTAAAATTGCAGCCAACAGTTGGAGCAATATAAACAAAGTCCAATGAGAATATTTTATTAAGAATTCCAGTATATTACGCACAGAATATTATTTAAGCATTCATAAAAGCCAAAACAGAAACTATCAGCGCATCAGGAATGAGAAGCGATCTACATTTTTAAGAGCTATTCCCGTACCCTTTGCTACACTAAGCAACGGATCTTCTGCTACATGGAACTGAATATTTATTTTATCAGTAAGACGCTTTGACAATCCTCTAAGCAAAGCACCGCCTCCTGCAAGATAAATACCGTTGTTTACGATATCAGCATACAATTCAGGAGGAGTATTTTCAAGAGCGCTCAATATAGCAGTTTCAATCTTGGCGATACTCTTTTCAAGACAGTGAGCTATTTCCTGATAACAAACAGGCACCTCCATAGGAAGAGCTGTGATACGATTAGGACCACGGACGATATAATCTTCCGGAGCCTCATCACCAAGATCAGTCAAAGCTGCACCTACGTGTATCTTAATACGCTCAGCCATACGTTCACTGACTTTTACGTTGTGCTGGCGGCTCATATATTCCTGAATATCAGCAGTAAGATCGTCTCCTGCGATACGGATTGAGTTGTTTGACACGATACCTCCCAATGAAATCACGGCAATTTCTGTTGAACCACCACCTATGTCAACAATCATGTTACCTTCAGGAGCCTCAACATCAAGACCTATACCAATAGCAGCAGCCATAGGTTCGAAAAGCAAATATACATCACGTCCGCCGGCATGTTCTGCACTGTCGCGTACGGCACGCAATTCCACTTCAGTAGAACCAGAAGGAACACCGATAACCATTCTCAGAGAAGGAGTGAAAAGTCTTTTTCCCGGGTTAACCTTCTTAATCAGACCGCGCATCATCTGTTCGCAGGCATTAAAGTCGGCAATCACACCGTCGCGCAACGGACGTACTGTACGGATATTAGGATTCTCCTTTTCGTACATCAGTTTTGCACGTTCACCCACCGCGATCATCTTCTCGGTACGTCTGTCGAGAGCCACCACTGAAGGTTCGTCAACAACAATCTTATTATTACTTATAATGATGGTATTGGCTGTGCCAAGGTCCATCGCTATTTCTTGTGTAAAAGAGAATAAACCCATCTTTTAGGTCTTTGTTTATTAATACGGCATAAGGATTAGCACATCATAAACATGACATGCTAACCCTTTAATATAAATTAATCTGAAAAATTACTTAGTATTTTCTGCAAAATAAGCATGAATTGCAGTATCGTAATGAGAAGAAACTCCAAAAGCCTCACGTGCCAAAGCTTTTCTTTCATCACGTGTAGTAACAGCACCTCTTTCGTTCAATATATTCTGAAGTGTAGGATACTGTTCCTTGCTTGCAACAATTACCACATCATTGAAATTCTTTGCAGCTGCACGAATAAGTGAAATACCACCTATATCAATCTTTTCTATAATTTCCTGTTCGCTTGCACCAGATGCAACTGTAGCTTCAAATGGATAAAGATCTACAATAACCAAATCTATTTCCGGTATTTCATACTGTTCAACCTGCTTACGGTCACCTTCCAGTTCTCTACGGCAAAGAATACCTCCAAAGATTTTCGGATGAAGAGTTTTCACTCTACCACCTAAAATAGACGGATAAGTAGTAATATCTTCTACCGCCATACATGGATAACCTAATGATTCGATAAACTGACGTGTTCCACCTGTACTTAGAAACTGTACACCTTCTTCATGCAGTTTGGCAATTATTGCGTCCAAACCGTCTTTGTGATAAACCGAAATAAGAGCGGTTTTAATTTTCTTTGACTCTGACATTGCTATGGTATTTTTAGAATTCGGCTACAAATTTACTAAAATAGACAAATAATCATAGTATATAAATACGAAATATTGTTTTTTTAATGAGAGAAAACATAAATAAATCAAATCAAATAACATATAGAACACTGCATAGTGTATTTTTTTACGACACGGAAATTTGTAACATATTTGTAACATATATTTAGAATTAAATTACCGATATTTGCACCCGAAAAATCAAAGCTTAATTATTTTTATGGAAACTATTTATTTAGGGATTGTAATATTCCTGTTTATGCTGGCAGTTTTCGACCTTATGGTTGGAGTCAGTAACGATGCCGTGAATTTCATGAACTCCGCTGTAGGAGCAAAAGTTGCAAAATTCAAGACAATCATTATCGTAGCTGCAATAGGTGTATTTACAGGAGCTGTGTTAAGTAATGGTATGATGGATATAGCCCGCCATGGTATATTCCAACCAAATAACTTCAGCTTCTACGAAATAATGTGTATCCTGCTTGCCGTAATGGTGACTGATGTGGTACTGCTGGATGTTTTCAACACTTTGGGACTTCCTACATCAACAACAGTATCAATGGTATTCGAACTATTGGGAGGTACTTTGATACTTGCATTACTTAAACTGATTTCCGATGAAAGCGGTCTTACACTCGGCGACTTACTGAACACAGAAAAAGCGTTATCTGTGATTCTTGGTATCTTCCTTTCAGTAGCCATAGCCTTCATAGCCGGAACAGTGGTACAGTATATTTCACGTCTTATATTCAGCTTCAACTATAAAAAGAATCTTTCTTGGACTATTGGTATATTCGGAGGTATAGCCGTAACTTCTCTTTCTTACTTTATTCTTATAAAGGGACTTAAGACTGCTCCTTTCATTACTCCTGAAGTAATGGCATGGGTGGACGCGAACACAGCGGTGCTGGTGACTGGATGTTTCGTATTCTTCACTATTTTTATGCAAATCCTACACTGGTGCAAAGTCAATGTACTGAAAATCATCGTTCTTCTTGGTACATTCTCACTGGCTCTTGCATTTGCAGGTAACGACCTTGTAAACTTTATCGGTGTTCCTTTGGCCGGTTATTCAGCTTATACAGACTTCGTCGCAAACTCTAACGGTGCAGGTGTGGATGGTTTCATGATGGAATCGCTCATGTCGTCGGCAAAAACTCCACTGATATTCCTTGTAGCTTCCGGTATCGTAATGGTGTATGCACTTGCCACATCGAAAAAAGCTAAAAACGTAATCAAGACTTCAGTCGATCTTGCCCGTCAGGAAGAAGGTGACGAGATGTTCGGTTCATCAGGTCTTGCCCGCACAATCGTACGTCGTGCAACAAGCATAAACGAATTCCTGGTGAGAGTAATTCCTGCTAACGTAAGAAACTGGATTAACAGCCGATTCAACAAGGATGAAGCAATTCTTGAAAACGGTGCCGCATTCGACCTTATCCGTGCAGCCGTGAACCTTGTTCTTTCCGGTTTACTCATCATCATGGGTACAACAATGAAACTTCCTCTTTCTACCACATACGTTACATTTATCGTGGCTATGGGTACATCATTGTCCGACCGCGCATGGGGACGTGAAAGCGCAGTCTATCGTATCACCGGTATGCTTTCAGTAATTGGCGGATGGTTTATCACTGCATTCGTTGCCTTTACAGCATGTGCCCTTGTAACTGTAATAATGTTCTACACCAACATAGTAGGTATGGTTGCGTTCATCGCTTTGGCTGTATTCCTCCTTGTACGCAGCAACATTATGTACAGCAAGAAAGAAAAAGCTGAAAAACAGGACGACCTGTTCAAGCGTATGATGGCAAGCAAAGACAAGAACGAAACACTTGCATTGCTCCGCGAACACGTACAGGAAACTCTTACACACTACATCGATTTCAGTAAGGATGCATATATTAAGATGACAGACGGTTTCATAAACGAGGATTTGAAGAAACTGAAAAAATCGCTTAACGAGACTGACGAGCAGCGTAAACTCCTGAAAAAACGCCGTCGCAAGGAAATACTTGGTTTAAGACGTATTCCAATCACCATAGCAATAGAAAAGAATACATGGTTCCACCTTGGAACAAACAGCTGCGAAGAAATGCTATACTGCTTGAAGCGTATCTGTGAACCATGTAAGGAACATGTTGACAACAACTTCAACCCAGTTCCTAAAGATGATGTCGCAGAGTTCTTGCCTATCAGAGAAGAATTGTGTGAGTTGATGGATCGTACACGCAATGCCATTATAGCCAACAACTACTCTGAAGCAGATGATATCCTGAAAAAAGGTGATGACCTTAAAAACAAGATTTCAGCTCTTCGCAAACATCAGATGAACCACATGCAGGAAGCTGACAACAGAAGCCTTAAAGCATCAATGGTATATCTGAACATATTGCAGGAAACACAGGAATTGGTTAGTGTATGGAGACACTTGCTGCGTGCCAGCCGATTCTTCCAGGGAGACTATGTTCCACAGGAAATACCACAAATGGGTATTATGGACAGTAAGGCATAAAAGTATTAGCTGATAAACACACAATTATAGTAAACGGCTGCATCAGATTTAATTCCGGTGCAGCCGTTGTTTTTATTTTTCCTCTTCCTTACGTTTAAGGTAAAGCTGATAAGAATTGAATACATTATGCCATACACTGTAGAAACCGGCAGCAACGGCAGTAACAGGAGTAAAGAAAGTGTATCCCATCCAAATGGCCAATACTGTATTTTTCTGTCCCAACGCCTGCCCGGCACTAATAGTATCGTCATATTTGCGGCCTACTCTCTTCCCTATATAGAATTGAAGGAAACAGGCTATACACGAAATAAAAGCCAAACCTACCTGATACCATATAGACACGTCACTATGGACTATACTCTTCACTGTTACGGCAATGGCAAGAGTCAGCGCCACAGCCCATAGATAAAATGACAATCCGTGATACTTTCCTATAAACGCATGAAGTTTAGGCGAAAGATAACGCAAAAGGACTGCCAGAATAAACGGACACAGTAACAGAGGAAATACCTTTCCAAGAATCATCAGGAATGAAGAAAGGAATCCTACTCCTTCCTGCGGATGTATGACGGGAACCACCAGCGGAACAAGAAAAGCTGTCACGAGGTTTATCAGAATTGTATATGATGTAAGATGTGCAGCACTGCCTCCCAGTTTTCCGGTCACTACTGCTGCAGCCGTAGCCGTAGGACAGATAAGACACAACATAGCTCCCTCAATCAATATTCTGGAGTGCATATCAGGGAATATATACAGAATTCCGGCCATGAGAATGAACGAAAGGCTTTGTATGAGAAGCAACACGGCATGCCATCTGCAAGGCTTGAGCTCACTCACATCAACCTTACAGAATGTGAGAAAAAGCATCAGAAAAATAAGCAAAGGCTGCAATACAGCCACAGCATGTTCCACAAACGGTTTTGTCGGCTCCAGGAAAGGTATGTTCACATATACAAAATAAAGTATTACCCCCATCGCCATAGCTATCGGTAAAGTCCAGTTCTTAATAAATTGAATGATATGCATGAGTTTGTGAGTTTGTAAGTTTGTGAGTTTGTGAGTTTGTAAGTTTGTGAGTTTGTGAGTTTGTAAGCATCGACTAACTTAAGAACTTAAAAACCTAAAAACTCATAATTTAGATAAAAGAAACGCCGGACTTGCAATCCGGCGAATTCTTGTCAACTCGTTAACTTGTTAACTCGTCAACTAAAATATTATTTGCAGTTTCCTGCGCAACGAGGCTTAATCTGCTTGAAGAAATCGTTTCCTTTGTTATCAACGAGGATAAATGCTGGGAAATCTTCAACTTCAATCTTCCAGATAGCTTCCATACCAAGTTCAGGATATTCCACACACTCGATGCTCTTGATGTTGTTCTGGGCAAGGATAGCTGCAGGACCACCGATAGAACCAAGATAGAAACCACCGTGCTTCTTACAAGCGTCTGTCACGGCCTGGCTACGGTTACCTTTAGCAAGCATAATCATGCTGCCTCCGTGGCTCTGGAACAGATCAACGTATGGGTCCATACGTCCGGCTGTTGTAGGTCCCATAGAACCACAAGCCATACCTGCCGGAGTCTTGGCTGGACCGGCATAATAGATAGGATGATCCTTGATATACTGTGGAAGGTCTTCACCGCGGTCAAGACGTTCTTTCAGTTTAGCGTGAGCGATATCACGGCCTACGATGATAGTACCGTTCAAAGAAAGGCGTGTAGCTACAGGATACTTGTCAAGTTCTGCAAGGATTTCCGGCATAGGACGGTTCAAGTCAATCTTCACTGCGTTACCTTCGCCAGCCTGACGCAATTCTTCAGGAATCAGTTCGCCTGGGTTTGAATCAAGTTTTTCAATCCAGATACCGTCTTTGTTGATCTTACAACGGATGTTACGGTCAGCTGAGCAAGAAACGCCAAGACCTACAGGGCAAGATGCTCCGTGGCGTGGCAAACGGATGATACGTACATCGTGTGCATAGTATTTACCACCGAACTGTGCACCCAAACCGATACGGTGAGCTTCTTCCAATACCTGTTTTTCAAGTTCCACGTCGCGGAAAGCGCGTCCGTATTCGTTACCTGTAGTAGGCAGGTTATCGTAGAAACGAGTAGAAGCAAGTTTCACTGTCAGCAAGTTCTTTTCAGCTGAAGTACCACCGATTACGAATGCGATGTGATATGGAGGACAAGCTGCTGTACCCAAAGTCTTCATCTTTTCTACAAGGAAAGGAACAAGAGTAGCAGGATTAAGGATAGCCTTAGTTTCCTGATAGAGGTAAGTCTTGTTGGCAGAACCACCACCCTTAGTCACGCAGAGGAATTCATATTCCATACCCTGTGTAGCTTCGATATCAATCTGAGCAGGCAGGTTGCAACGTGTATTCACTTCTTCGTACATTGTAAGAGGAGCGTTCTGTGAATAGCGCAGGTTCTCTTCAGTATATGTCTTGTAAACACCAAGTGACAAAGCCTCTTCGTCGCAGTATCCAGTCCATACCTGCTGTCCTTTTTCACCATGGATGATAGCAGTACCTGTATCCTGGCAGAAAGGAAGTACTCCCTTGGCTGCAACTTCAGCGTTACGAAGGAATGTCAAAGCTACGTATTTATCGTTGTCGCTGGCTTCCGGGTCAGTAAGGATTTTTGCAACCTGTTCGTTGTGCGAACGGCGAAGCATAAAAGATACATCGCGGAAAGCCGCATTAGCCATAGCTGTCAAACCTTCTTTTTCAATCTTCAAGATAGGTTTACCTTCAAACTCGCTTACTGAAACATAGTCCTTAGTAAGCAGATAATACTCTGTATTGTCATGTCCGTGTTCGAACATTGGCTGATACTTAAATTCTGGTGTTGCCATATTATTTTAAGTTTTTGAGTTATTGAGTTTCTAGTTATTAGTATGCTTTCTTATTTCAGTTGACGAGTTAACAAGTTGACGAGTTAACAAGGCTACCTTCCGGATGGAGACCTTGTCAACTTGTAACTTAAGCCTCGTCGCCTAAATCGTATGTCTGATAGAGGAAGTCGTTATAAGGATACTTCTGAACATGCAGTTCGCGTACCTTCTTGTACAGCATATTCTTGAAATCCTCCAGGTTCGACTTGTCCTTGGCAGAGATAAAGATACAGTTGTCGTCCATCTTTGCCATCCATGTATTCATCAGTTCCTCCAGCGTAATGTTTTCCTTCGTCTTCGGAGTCAGGTCATCCTCTGCTTTTTCCACATAGCTGTAAGCATCAATCTTGTTGAATACTATCATACTCTGCTTTCCTCCGGCACCTATATCTGATATGGTTTTCTCCACAACCTGTATCTGTTCTTCAAAATCAGGATGTGAGATATCTACCACGTGTACCAGAAGGTCTGCCTCGCGCACCTCGTCCAGAGTCGATTTGAATGACTCAACAAGGTCGGTAGGCAACTTACGGATAAATCCTACAGTATCGGAAAGCAGGAAAGGAAGATTTTCAATGATAACCTTTCTCACGGTAGTGTCAAGTGTAGCAAACAGTTTGTTTTCTGCAAACACTTCACTCTTTGCAAGAAGGTTCATTATTGTTGATTTTCCTACGTTAGTATATCCCACGAGCGCCACACGTATCATGCGTCCGCGGTTCTTTCGCTGTGTAGATTTCTGAGTGTCTATTTCTGCAAGTCTCTGTTTGAGCAACGCCATACGGTTAAGGATGATACGGCGGTCCATTTCCAGCTGTGTTTCACCCGGACCACGAAGTCCCACAGAACCTTTACCACCTCCGGCTCCGGAACCACCACCCTGACGTTCAAGGTGTGTCCACAGACGTTGCAGTCTTGGCAACATATATTTATACTGTGCCAACTCTACCTGAGTCTTGGCGTTTGCGGTCTGTGCCCTCATGGCAAATATATCAAGAATAAGCGAAGTACGGTCAAGAATCTTCACCTTCAGTTCGTTTTCAATGTTTCTGAGCTGTTTGGCGGAAAGTTCGTCATCGAATATCACCATACCTATCTCCGTTTCCTCGTCCTCGTTCATCTGCAGAAGATAATCCTTTATCTCCTGAAGTTTTCCCTTACCCACGTATGTCACGGAGTTTGGAGTATCAAGCTTCTGAGTGAAACGTGTCACGACTTCTGCACCGGCAGTCTCTGCCAGGAATGCCAATTCGTCAAGATATTCATTTGTCTTTCTTTCGTTCTGGTTTTGGGTTATCAGACCCACCAATACAGCCTTCTCGGTCTGTGCTTCGGATATTACAAATTCTTTCATTAATGATATATGTATATTCTGGATGCAAACTTAACTAAAAATCTCCGTTTATTTTCATTATAAAGATAAAATAACGCATCATTAAGCTGTTATTTTTTCATTCTCCCTTTTTATTCTATATCTTTTTTATTATCTTTATACCACAACAAACGTTTTAAAGCCTTAAATTATGAACAACATTTCCGATATTACAATCCTTGTGGCAGTCCTTGCATTAGCATTATGGCCGGCAATAATAGTTTACCTTTCATGGCGAAGGGAAAAGAAGATAATAAGCAGTTTTAAAGAAGGATTTCCCGCTGCCGATACACCTAAAATATCTACAGAGGAACTTATTGTCTCCACACTGAAAAAAATGGGATGCAACCCCGAGAAGAATGAAGACGGCAATATAGGCTTCATGTATCAGGGTGACGATTTCTACCTGTCGTTCCAGGATGAAGTTCCTTTTGTCATGATATGGTATCCGTGGTGGGGAACAATTAATGCCGACAATCCTGTTCTGCCGTATCTGAAAGAAGTCATCAATGCAGTGAACATAAGCTCGTTCATCACTACGGTTTTCATGGCCGAGAATGAAGGCGATAAAGAAATCGGTATCCACTCGCACTGCCATACATTCTTTACAGAAAGTGTTCTGGAGCCCGAAGAACATCTGAAACTGATACTCGACAGTTTCTTTGACACTAGAAACGCGATAAAAGAGAACATAGACAAACTAGGCTCTGCCATTTCCGAAGAAGACGAAGGTACGAAGAAGGAAAGGGTAATAGTGAAAGGATTCTCGGCTTACAAGGAAAATTCCAAACCGATTGAGAAAAAAGAAATAAAAGAAGAGGAAAAACAGCAATAAAGAACATGTCTTGATTTAGATACAAAATGTCCTTTTTATCCGGTTTTATGTCTCAAAAAAAACGTGCGCACATTTAATGTAAAACGTGCGCACGCTTTGATTCGAATGGACGCACGCTTTAAGTGAAACGTGCGCACGCCCGAAAGACAGTCATAAAACCTTATTATCCGAAGGCTTACGCATGCTGAATTCACATCCGCAATACTGCTGATTATAAAAATTATATTCCTTTATTATGGCAATACGGCGCTCACTCAAACCGCCCTTACGCCAGTTCTGTTCCCACCAAATGACATCCTGATATGGCTCAACGGCATAGTGTCCGGCCTCGTTTATCTGTTCTAGGCCTTTCCATCGTGATGAAGCCAAAGTTGTGGTTATAACGGTAAACCCGTGTTCGTGTGCATAACGTGCCGTATCACGCAGGCGCATTTTGAAACAGCGAAGGCAGCGTCCTCCCCTCTCAGGCTCATTCTCCATACCTTTTATACATTCCAGCCACTGCGGATGATCATAATCTGCATCTATTATATCGAGTCCCAACGACTTGGCATATCTTGTACATTCATCCTTGCGGATATTATACTCCTCAAGAGGATAAATGTTGGGATTGCAATAATATATGGTAGGACGCACTCCGTGCTGCATCAGACATTCTATTATTGCTGAAGAACATGGAGCACAACAGGTGTGAAGCAGAACCTTGTCCGCTCCTCCCGGCACCTCTATCTGAAACTTGTTTTTCTTCATAACCCGTTATTTACTAAAGTTTCGCAAGTGCGAAACTTATGGTATAAAAGTAATAAAGAAGGTATCAGTCCACCTAAAGGTGAACTTTAGTATGTAAAGTTCAATAGTCAGTGAGTTGATTATAGAATACAGTTTGGCATTTAAGCTTTACCTTCAAAGTCAACTTGTTGACTGATAATACTTTATTACTTGAGAAACTTGAATTATTTATTATTGGTGTTCCTCTGATATGCTATCCGCGGTGTTCCGTTTGCAACATAAATTATTCCGCACCTCACAAAACCATTCTTCTCAAGAAGATGCTGCATTACCTTGTTATCATGATGAGTATCAACACGCAGACATGGGGAGATTAAAGAGCTCCACTCTATACACATTGACGCTATACCCTTGACACTACCGTCCGATGCCAGACGATGTATGACATAATACGGTTCATTGTCAGGCCACTCACCATCTTCTATATAGGAGTATGTAGGATCGGGACCCTTGATAAGACAGAACGTGGCAACTATATTTCCGTTTTCCTTATTTATACAGACGAAACAATGTCCGTCTGCTATTTCCTTAGAGATAAATTCCTCTTGCGGATAACCGTTTATCCACTGATTTGGATTTCCGGAAGATTTCATAAACTCTCTGGCTATGGAAAATATCTGCATCAGCCTGTCAATATCTGCAGTAACGGCTTTTCTTATTTCTATATTCATTATATCAGGATAAATTACGGATGCAAAATTAGCACTTTAATACATATTTACCTCATATATTTATCAACTATTTATTCAGTTCTTCTCCGGAAAAACTTTTAGCAAAAATAACTTTTCAGACACCATAAATAAAAAAAAACATAAAGAAATTTCAAATTACATATTTTTACGTTTAGACAAATCGTTTTTGACATCTTTTATTATTTTTGCGACCGAAAGAGTTTATCTACATGTATTTTACACATTTAAAAACTACCATTATGAAAAAAAATGTATTCTTTTGTCTAATCGGTCTTATGTTCCTTTCATTAAATTTCGCATTTGCACAAGAAAAAAGTGCTAAAGAAATAATGGAAGAAAGAAAGGAAATTGCAAAATTATCAAAAAAGGCATTAACTGAAAAAGCTTCAAAAGATGCAAGAAAAGAAGCTAAAAGACTAAAAAAACAAGGCTGGCAGATAGCTCCAGGAGCACTTCCACTTGACAAACAACTTGACAAATCATACTTAATGCAATATGAGTATGACGAAAACGGATACCAGAAATACCTCATGGGAGAAGCTATCAGTACAGGTGAAAACTACGACGGTGCCAAAATGCAGGCATTGGAACTTGCCAAACAAAATCTTGCTGCACAGGTTCAGACTGAAATTACAGCTCTCGTAGAAAATCAGGTTGCAAACTCACAATTATCCGCAGAAGATGCAGCAACTGTTACAAAAAGTATCATGTCAAGCAAGAACCTTATATCTCAAAGCATAGGAAGAACCATCACAGTGATGGAAGTATTCCGTACTTTGGACAACAAGAACAAAGAAGTACTTATCAGAATCGCATACAATAGTGCAATGGCTAAGCAGGTCGCTAAAAACGCTGTAAGAAAATCTCTTGAAAGCGAAGCTGAAGATTTGAGTAAAGACCTTGACAAACTGCTTAACTGGTAATTTATAATGAGAAAGTTCCTTTCAATATTTATATTGCTATTTATACCGTGTACTTTTTTTGCCCAAAAAACAAAAAAAGTATGCGGTGAATATATCTATTACGTTCCATCAAACCAGTCTCTTGAACAGGCCAAAAACATAGCTTTGGACAGAGCCAAACTACAGGCACTGGCAGATGAATTCGGAACTATAGTAAGTCAGACAAATTCAACAGTCATAACAAACGAGAATGGTAAGACAGACAACCGTTTTTTCTCTCTGAGCGGAAGCGAAGTAAAAGGAGAATGGATTGAAAACGACGGCGACCCACAGTATGAAATAACTTACGAACAGAATATGCTCGTAGTGAAATGTAATGTATGTGGCAGGGCCAGGGAGATAAAAAACTCATCCATCGATTTCAAGGCCATGATCCTAAGAAATGGTACAAGCGAAAGATTCATAAGCAAGGAATTTCATGACAACGACTATATGTACCTTCTTTTTCAGGCACCCGTCGATGGATATGTAGCAGCATATCTAATAGACGAGACACCAACTGCGTTCTGTCTGTTACCATATCAGAATGACAGCGACGGACAGCAAAAGGTTATACACGGTCAGCAGTATGTTTTCTTCTCGCCTGAAATGGCAAAAGAAGAGATAAACCTGGTAGATCAGTATTCACTGGCTTGTTCCGGAACAGTAGAGCATAACCAAATATATGTAATATTCTCACCTACTCCTTTTGTAAAAGCAGTTGACAATATAGGCGGGAAATATATGCCAAGACAGCTGGACTATATGAAATTCAAAGAATGGCTGTCCAATTGCAAAAAACTGGATCCTAAAATGAGTGTAAAGATATTACATATGGAAATCAGACCTTAACATTAGATTTTTAGATATGAAAAAGCCCGTTCTTATATTAGGATTATGTTGTCTGTATCTTTCACCCGTAAATTCACAAAATCAGACTCCGGAGGAAATATACAAACAATTCAAGCAACAGAAAGTAGAAGAATACATAGAATTCAGAAATGAAATAAACAAGAAATACTCTGAATTCATGAGACACAGATGGGCTTGGTTTAATTCTGAAGAATCAATTGAGGACAGAGAAAAGGATGTAAAACCTATGCCTGCCCCAGATGCTCCGGACCAAAACGAACTGGCAAACCGGAAGAGAGAGATCTTAAAATATAATGACATAATAAAAATAAACAACGACAGAGAGGACAAGCAGCCCAAGCCAATATGCCCTATTAAAGAAATATCGCAAAACGAAACTTATTTCAAGTTTACAGCTTATGGCACAGACATGAAAGTGAGATTCAAGGAAACGTCGAAATACAATCTTAAGGGGGCGGAAGAGAATGATGTGGCTGACATGTGGAACTATCTGTCGGACAGTGCATTCAATAACCTGATAAGAGACTGTCTGACTTTGAGAATAAAGCATAACCTATGTGATTGGGCCTATCTCAATACCTTAAAGGAATTAAGCAGACAGTATTATGGAGCTGAATCAAACGAAGCTGTAGTGTTGCAGACATTCCTATTCAACCAGTCCGGATACAAGACCAGAATAGGAAGATCAAAATCAAACAGACTCTACATGATGATAGCCAGCAATAATACTATCTATGGCAAACGCTACTTCAACATACAGAACGAGATGTTCTATCCATTGGATTCTGAAGAAAACGGTTTGTACATATTCGCAAAGGATTTTCCAGGGGAAACTTCAATGAGTCTGGACATCAGGAAAGAACAGAAGTTTGACATGGCAATATCAGAACCACACCTGATAAAATCAAAAACAAAAGATTCAATAAGTGTTGACCTGAAATTCAACACCAATCTGATGAACTTCTATTTATCATATCCGCAATCTCATTCGAATAATGACGAAATGACTAAATGGATAGTATATGCATCAACACCTTTAAGCAATGACATAAAGGAACAGTTATATCCTGTCCTGAAGGAAAAAATAAACGGGAAGAATGAAATTGAAGCTGCCAATATACTGATAGGTTTCGTACAGACAGCCTTCGAATATAAATTGGACGATATTGTATGGGGACAAGATCATCCATTCTTTCCTGAAGAGACTTTGTACTACCCTTTCAGCGACTGTGAAGACAGATCAGCACTATTCTCTACACTCGTAAGAGATCTGCTAGGACTGGAAACGGTACTGCTATATTATCCGGGACACCTTGCAACAGCAATAAAATTCAATGAAAAGGTGGAAGGCGAAACATTAATCATTGATGAAAATGAATATACCTATTGCGAACCTACATGCAACAGTTATGTTCCTGTAGGCTGGTGTCCGCCTAACCTAAAGAATTCAAAACCTACAGTGATAAAATATTAAAAACCAAATAAGAATATAGTATGAAAATTGATTTAACTTTTAAAGGCACTGGTTTATTAGCCTGTATGCTTACCGCTACTCTAGGCATCAATGTAGCAAACGCTCAAATTGATTATAAAAAGGAATTCCCGTCAAAGTATGAAATAAAAATGTTTGATAATACAACATACTGTATTGCATATCTGTCAAACGGCGAATTGCTTGCATTAAGAGACAATCCTATCATAACATACAACAAAATCAACAACATAGTATTCAACCCTACCGGAAGTTCTATAGCTGTATCCAGAGAAGGTAAAGAAATACGCATTTTTTCTTTCTATACAAAAGACAAAAAGCTGTTTACTCTGAAAGAAAAAAGAAAAGAATATAAAGATGCCGAAACTACAAGCATGTGCTATTCGGACAATGCAAGACATTTCATAGCAGGTACGTCTGCAAATGAAATTATCATTTACGATACCAAGGAATATCTTCCTCAGGCATATATAAAGACACCTTCTCCTGCTACTTCACTTGAGATGAGTTCCAATAACTATTTTATAGCTTCAACTCACGGCAATGAAATAAACATCTGGAATTTCAATACAAAAGAACTCAGAAAGAACATCAAGACCGACGCAACATTAACAGGAAGCAGCTTTAATAAAGACGCATCTCAATTTGCCGTCACTACCAAGGAAAAAGGTCTGGAAATATTCGATACAAAAACATGGACTGTTTGCCACACCTTCGACAGCATAGGAGGAACATTGAGAAATCCTTACTTTCATCCGGACGGAAAATATATAGCAGTTGTGAAAGACGACAGCAAGGTCGTAATCATCAATCTTAAAAACAACAAGATAGAAGATGAAATAGACGAAAGCGGCAAAGGAATTTCCAAACTGAAATTCTTCATGGATAATCAGAGTAAAGATGTATATTTGATTTCCGGAAGAAAAAAATCCATTGCTTTCTGGGATGCCAACGGATTGAACCCATTCTACGGAAAACTGGTAAACAGCGAAGTTGATGCCAAGATGAATGAATGGGTGAAAATGATGCAGGGTGAAACAATGGAAGAATATGCCATCCGTGTGAACGACGAAACACGCCTCAAACAGCAGATTATATTCGAAAATGAAGCTGCTACAAAACTGGCTGGTGACAGAATCTCCTTGGAAAATCCGTTTATAGGTAATTATGATACCACAAACGGAATGCTTAATGTCGGATTTAATACAATGTCGTCTATCGCACTTGAAGTGCCAATGGAAGACTTGGATTCTTTTAAAGACAGTAAAGACCTGAAATTCGAGAATGCCGTATATTACCTGAACGAAAATGACGAATTCGAGCTGGCATACGTAGAAGTTAAAAACGAAACTACTAACAAGGTATATATTTACGATAACCTTGGAAGACAAAAGATGTCGGCTATACAGGACGACAGCAACTTCGTACCTTTGGAAATCATACAACAGGCAAGCCAGGAAGAGGCTAAACTGGAAGCTATCAAGGAAGATGTAGTAGCTGAAAACAAACAGGACGAACTTATCACCGACAATACACAGATTAATGTCAAGACAGAAGTAGTTCCGGATGTAAATGCAGATGGAGAAAAAATCCTGAACTACAAAATCGGCTATCAGTATGAAGTTATAAATAAAGAGTTCTCTGCAAAAGAAGACTTCCCGTCAGGCGGATATGACATACAAAACTCAAATGCGGCAATGTCATTGATGAAGATTATCAAGAATGCGTTTGAAGGCGAATTTGCAAACTATCTGGGCGAAGGCAAACACGTGAAAATCATAATTACAGGTTCTGCAGATGCCAGCCCTATACGAAGCAAAATTGCATATAAAGGACAATATGGCGAATTCGTTGACGAACCGTATTACAAAGATGGCAATCTTGATAACATAACAGTGACAAAAGAAAGCGGAATCACAAGAAACGAACAGTTGGCTCTTCTTAGAGCTGCCGGTGTTATGGACTATATAAAGAACAATATCAACACACTGCAAACTACTAAGAACGAATATGAATACCACGTTGAAGTAGCTAAGGAAAGAGGTGGCGAATACAGACGTATAAACATCGAGTTCCTTATTGTGGATGCTTTCCCTAACGCTAAAAAATAATTATTGATTAATATCAAATGACATACTAAAGAAGGGCTGATAATATTCATTACAGTCCTTCTATTTTAATTCTTTATATTATGGTTAAATTACTATTTTCATTCTTACTGCTGGTATCCTGCTCGATATGTACATTCGCCCAAGATGCAGGCAGCTTATACAAGAAAGCCAATCAGCAATATGTTCTTTTTGAAAGTGAAAAGGACAAAGGCAACAACATGAACAGCATGTATGCTTACTTATGGGAGTCATACAGAGATTTTGCCGAACTTACCAGAACAGACAACAATTCAAACTATATAAACGGTACTAAAAACAGACTGCGCTCAATGTATCCGTTCCTTTTGAATGCCGCACTGTATTACTATGAGCAGAAGGAAACATCAAAAGCTTTTGACTTTGCTTCGGCTTATATCGACGTAAGATACATGCCTATATTCAGAAGCGAGATACTACCAAAGGACAACAGATACAACTCTATTGTATATTTCGCAGCTGTTTCGGCTTATAATCTGCAAAAACTGGAAATAGCAAAAAAATATTTCAACCTATATCTTGAAACAGGAGACCAGACACAGGAAAAAGACTGCTATGTATATCTGAACATGATTTACATGAGCCAGAAGAACTATGCAGAACAGGAACAAATACTGGAAAAGGCTATTCAGAAATATCCTGTTTCGCTCGACTTTCTGTACAACCTTGTCAATGTACATATTGCCACAAACAATATGCCCAAACTGCTGAATGCCATTGACAGAATTCTCGCCGTAGATCCAAACAACCTGCAGGTTCTGCCTATTAAAGCCAGAATACTGGAAAAGCAGGGAAACAATATAGAAGCGCTTGACATATACAAGAGACTGTATGCCCTTGCTCCTAACAATTTCGAACTACTCACCGGACTGGCACGTGCCAACTTCAATGTTGCAACAAAAATAGTAAACGACGGAGCAACCATAGCCAGTGATACTGAATATGCTCTGGTAAGACAAAAGGCTGCCACATACCTTCTTGAAGCCCAAAAACTGTTCCTGTTGATTCTGAAACAGAAACCAGAATCAAAAATCTATATGCAAGGACTTGCCGGGGTATATCAATATATGGATATGAACAGTGAATATGAAGTGCTAAACAAGATAATAGCAGACGGTGCTTCATTTACTACATTCGAACCACGACTGATGGCTTATAATGAAGCTCTGAAAAAAGTTGAAAATGTTACAGATAACACATCATCCACACCTGTTCCGCTGGATCCGGCACAACTAGTAATAAGGGTTGACAGCTTTATCGATGGAAACAATAACAGAGTAATTGATGCAGGAGAAAGCTTCGCAGTTAAATTTACCATAGAAAACAAAGGTAAAGGAGATGCTTACAGTATTAGATTAAGACTTTCCGAACAACAGGGATACGACCAATATTTCGAAGGTCCGAGAGAAATTGACGGTGGAAATATAGAAGCCGGAAAGTCGAAAGAATACACTTTCAGATATCTTGTAAAGAAAGAGATGCCTACCGTTCTTACCAAAATCAATATATATGCTTTCGAAGCCAACGGATTCGATGCGGACCCTTCGGAACTTATTGTAAACGCACAGGAATATGCTATGCCAAGACTTAAGATTGCCGACCATCAGTTCTTTGCCTCTAACGGTTCTTCAATCACTCTTGGCTCTAACGGTAAACTGACTATCGCTTTACAAAACTTCGGTACGAAGACTGCAAAGAATGTAAAAGTAAACTTCAGACTTCCAAAGAATGTATATACCACAGATTCGCCGGAAATGATAATAGACAGTATAGCTCCGGGAGATGTGGCTACATTGGATTATGGATTTATTGTGAACAAGAGATTTGCAGAAGACTCTGTTGCCGTAATGCTGACAGCTGTAGAAGAAACACAATCGTCACATATAAACGAGGCATATAAAGTAAAAGTAGGAGAATATCTTACTGCAGCAAATTCAATAAAGATAAACGGTAAGATAGCCAACAGAAAAGTAAACGTACAGGATTTCCAACTGTCGTTCAAGAGCGAACTTCTTGAAGACATTCCTGAAGGAGCTGTAAACAATCACAGATATGCCTTGATTATCGGTAATGAAGACTACAGCATGACAGGAGCCAATGCTGAAATAAATGTTCCATACGCCGTAAATGACGCTATGATATTCAGAGAATACTGCGTCCGGACATTCGGTATCCCTACAGGACAAATTAAGGTAATACCAAACGCCACTGCAGGTATGATGCACGAACAGCTCGACTGGTTGCTCAACATGGCCAGTACAGACCCTGAAGCAGAACTATTCTTCTACTACTCAGGACACGGAAACAATGATGAAGCGACAAAACAGGCATACCTTCTGCCGGTAGATATCACCGGTAAGAATATACATCTTGGTATTTCTCTTGCCGACCTGTATCAAAGACTGGCCACATATCCTGTAAAAGGTGCATACGTTTTCCTTGACGCATGTTTCAGCGGTGGTTACAAGAGTGCTGCTCCTCTGATAGCACAAAAGGGTGTACGTGTAGTTCCTAAATTAGGTATGCCACAAGGTAATACAATCAGTTTCTCATCAAGTAGCGGCGACCAGACATCCAGTGTATATCATGACAAGAAACAGGGATATTACACTTACTACCTGTTAAAGACCATAAAAGACGCAAAGGGCGATATCACTATGCAGGAACTGTTTGAAAGAACAAATGCTGAAGTGAAAAAAGCTACAGCTCTGTTGGGTAAAATGCAGGAACCGCAATACATTGTATCTCCTACATGGAAAGACTGGAGTAGTATCCAATTAAAAACACCGGAAACAACATCTATACCTGTAAGTGATTTACCGGCTAATAATTAATATATCAACTTAATATTATATGGAACTCGGCTGTTATTCCAGCAGTCGAGTTTTTTTATGCCATAAAAAAAGAACAGCCTCAACTATCACAGATAGCCAAGACTGTCCTCATAATTATTTCAGAACGGAATGTAACCGTTAAAACTCTTGTCTAAAATTATTTTCCGCTCAACTGTTTGTCCATTGCAGCAGCAGCACGACGACCGTCGCCCATGGCAAGGATAACTGTAGCACCACCGCGAACGATGTCACCACCTGCGTAAATTGTAGGAATTGAAGACTGCATATCGTCATTTACTGCAATTGTACCTTTACGTCCGAGTTCCAGGCCAGGAATAGAGTTTGGAACAATAGGATTAGGAGATACACCTACGCTGACGATAGCCATATCGATATCTATTGTTTCGATAGCTCCAGGTATGGCAACAGGACTGCGACGACCTGAAGCGTCAGGTTCGCCAAGTTCCATCTTCTGAAGAACAACCTGTTTCACACGACCTTTTTCGTCGGCAATATATTCAATAGGGTTATGCAGTGTAAGGAACTCTACTCCTTCTTCCTTGGCGTGCTTAACTTCTTCAAGACGTGCAGGCATTTCCGCTTCCGAACGGCGATAGATAATCATTGCCTTTTCTGCACCAAGACGGCGTGCTGTACGAACAGAGTCCATAGCAGTGTTACCACCACCGATTACAGCAACTCGCTTACCGAATGTGACAGGAGTATCAGAATCTTCGCTTGCAGCATCCATCAGGTTGACACGTGTCAGATACTCATTCGATGACATGATATTGATAGAGTTCTCACCCGGAATATTCATAAAGTTAGGCAGACCGGCACCAGATGCAACAAAGACACCTTTGAATCCTTCTTTCTCGAGATCTTCCACGCTTACAGTCTTACCGATGATACAGTCCTTAACGAATTCCACACCCATCTTAGACAGGTTGTCTATTTCCACGTCAACAATCTTGTTAGGAAGACGGAATTCAGGAATACCGTATTTCAACACGCCACCAATTTCATGCAAAGCCTCGAACACAGTTACATCGTAACCCATCTTTGCCATATCGCCGGCAAATGAAAGACCTGCAGGACCTGAACCAACAACCGCTACTTTGATTCCTTTCTTTTCAGCTATTTCAGGTACAGAAATCTGTCCGCTTTCGCGTTCATAATCGGCAGCGAAACGTTCAAGATAGCCGATGGCTACAGCCTCGTGTCCCATCTTCAGGTGGATACATTTAGACTCACACTGTTTTTCCTGTGGACATACACGACCGCAAACAGCCGGAAGTGCACTAGTCTGTTTCAATACGCGTGCAGCTTCAAGGAACTCACCACGCTCTATATTTTTTATAAATGTCGGTATATTGATTCCTACAGGACAGCCTTCCATACATGAAGGATTGGCACAGTCAAGACAACGCTTAGCTTCTGTCAGAGCCTGTTCTTCATTCAAGCCCAGGTTAACTTCTTCCTTACGGCTGTGTGAACGGTATTCAGGATCAAGCTCGTTCATATGTACACGTGGGATAAGGGTACGTTCTTTAGGTTTCATACTCTTACGCAATTCTTCACGCCACTGTGCAGAACGGTCGTCAGCCGGTTTTACAGCTTCGCATGTATCCGGTTTAGGATCGAGCTTGTGGATTTCCTCCACTTCAATATCCTTGAATGCCCCCATACGTTTCAACATCTCATCGAAGTCAACCTGATGTCCGTCGAACTCAGGACCATCCACACAAACGAACTTAGTCTTACCCCCTACAGTGATACGGCATGCACCACACATACCTGTACCGTCAACCATGATAGTATTCAAAGATACATCTGTAGGAATTTCGTATTTCTTTGTGAGCAGACAAACGAACTTCATCATGATGGCAGGACCGATGGCAAAACACTTATCTACCTTTTCGCGCTTGATCACTTCTTCGATACCTTCTGTCACCAGACCTTTCTTTCCGTATGAGCCATCGTCAGTCATTATAATTACTTCGTCAGAACTTGCACGCATCTCGTTTTCCAGAATGATAAGTTCTTTTGAACGTCCGGCCAGTACTGTAATAACCTTGTTTCCGGCAGCCTTCAGAGCCTGAACGATAGGAAGCATAGGAGCAACCCCTACTCCACCTCCGGCACAAACCACAGTACCAAAGTTTTCAATATGTGTAGCTTTACCCAGAGGTCCTACTACGTCTGTGATATAATCTCCTTCGTTCAACTCACAAAGACGAGTTGAAGACAATCCCACTTTCTGAACCACTAATGTAATGGTACCTTTCACAGGATCTGCTTCGGCTATGGTAAGAGGCATACGTTCACCCTTATCGCCAACACGCACGATAACAAAATGACCTGCTTTACGAGATTTTGCAATCAGAGGAGCTTCAATAACAAGCTTAAAAACTTTCTCTGAAAAATGTTCTTTTGAAATAATTTTGTTCATTTTAAACTCTTAAAGTTAGTTATATTTCCGTTTTTCATTCTTTTTGTTTCAACCTCGCAAAGGTATAATAAATAAAAATACTTACAAAAGAAATACATAAAATAACAACAAGACACACTAAAAAAGGATATTTGATGACTATTTATTCTTAAAAAATAGACTTTGATATTAAATAAAATGTATCTTTGCATACGTCTTAACATTTTGTATCTTGATGAATAATATACTGGAGAACATAAAAATAATGATTAATGACGGCCATATAGCCGAAGCCAAGGAAGCCCTGGACAGGATTATAGAACAGAATAATGAGTATGCCGACAGAGCTTATTATCTGAAAGGAAATGCATGCAGAAAACTTGGTGACTGGCAAGGCGCGCTCAACAATTATCAGGAAGCCATAAACATCAATCCGGAAAGTCCGGCAAAAGACGCCAGAGCCATGATGATGGATATCCTGAATTTCTATAATAAAGATATGTTTAATCAATAAAAACTAAATACGTATATTTATGGCTAAAATGAAAGGAGTGGTGGTAGTAAACACCGAGCGATGCAAGGGATGCAACCTTTGTGTGGTAGCCTGCCCGCTTAAAGTATTGGCTCTTACTCCAAAAGTAAATCAAAAAGGATATAATTATGTACAGCAGGTGGTAGAAGACACTTGCAACGGTTGTTCATCATGCGCTATCGTATGTCCTGACGGTTGCCTGACTGTTTACAGGGCTAAATGTGAATAACCATACTATTAAGAATAAACGATAAATAAAGAAAAATATGGCAGAAGAAGTAGTTCTAATGAAAGGTAACGAAGCCATAGCACACGCCGCAATACGCATCGGCGTGGACGGATACTTCGGTTACCCTATCACTCCGCAATCAGAAGTGCTTGAGACACTGGCTGAACAGAAGCCATGGGAAACAACCGGAATGGTGGTTTTGCAGGCAGAGAGTGAAGTTGCCGCAATAAACATGGTATATGGTGGTGCGGGAACAGGAAAAATGGTAATGACATCATCATCAAGTCCCGGCGTCAGCCTTAAACAGGAAGGTATATCTTATATAGCAGGAGCAGAATTGCCTTGTCTTATCGTAAACGTAATGCGTGGAGGTCCTGGACTGGGAACAATACAGCCAAGTCAGGCGGACTATTTCCAGACTACAAAAGGAGGAGGACACGGCGACTATCGCCTGATAGCACTTGCACCGGCATCAGTTCAGGAAATGGCAGATTTCGTAAAACTAGGTTTTGACCTGGCTTTCAAATACCGCAATCCGGCAATGATACTTGCTGACGGCGTAATAGGTCAGATGATGGAAAAGGTGGTATTGCCTGAACCACGCCCAAGACGTACAGACGAAGAAATAATCGAACAGTGTCCATGGGCTTCTACAGGCTGCAAAGGACGCAAACCTATCGTAATCACTTCTCTGGAACTTGACCCTGCCGTAATGGAACAGAGAAACTTACATCTGCAGAACAAATATGCTGAAATAGAAGCCAACGAAAGACGTTATGAGGAAATAGAATGCGAAGATGCGGAATACCTGATAGTAGCATTCGGTTCATGCGCACGTATAGCACAAAAGGCAATGGAGCATGCACGCGAGGAAGGTATAAAGGTAGGTCTGTTCCGTCCTATAACATTATGGCCGTTCCCATCTCCGGAAATTGCAGAAAGAGCAAAACAAGTCAAAGGTATATTGGTGGTAGAACTCAACAGCGGACAAATGATTGAAGATGTAAAACTGGCTGTAGAGTGCAACGTACCAGTACATCACTTCGGCCGTTTGGGCGGTATCGTACCAGATCCGGACGAAGTGGTAGATGCTTTGAAAGAAAAACTCATTAAATAACCCCAGTAAGAATAAATAATGGACAACGACAAGATAAGAAACATATTGAACATTCTGTTCATGATTGGAGCACTGGCATCTATTATCCTATATTTCACTTTAGGCGATGACAAAACCGTATTCTTTTATGTATGCGGCGCTTCACTGTTCCTGAAGATGATAGAATTCGTGTTCCGCTTCTTACTATGACAATGACGGAGGAAAATAATATGACAAAAGAAGAAATAATGAAGCCGGAAAATCTGGTTTACCAGAAGCCGAAACTGCTTAATGATAACCCAATGCACTACTGCCCGGGATGTAGCCACGGTGTGGTACACAAGCTTATTGCCGAAGTAATAGAAGAAATGGGAATGAGCGAAAAGGCTATAGGTGTCAGCCCTGTGGGATGTGCTGTATTCATGTATAACTATCTTGACATTGACTGTCAGGAAGCCGCTCACGGACGTGCGCCAGCACTTGCCACTGCAATAAAGAGACTGTGGCCGGACAGACTGGTGTTCACATATCAGGGAGATGGCGACTTGGCATGTATTGGTACAGCAGAAACTATACATGCACTCAACAGAGGTGAAAATATTACCATCATCTTCATTAATAACGCTATATACGGTATGACAGGCGGACAGATGGCTCCTACTACACTGGTGGGAATGAAAACAGCTACTTGTCCTTACGGACGTGACCCTGAAATACACGGTTATCCGCTTAAAATGACTGAAATTGCAGCTACACTGCAAGGCACATGCTATGTGACAAGACAGTCTGTTCAAACTGTTGCAGCCATCCGCAAGGCAAAGAAAGCCATAAGAAAAGCATTCGAAAACTCTATGCAGGGAAAAGGCTCCAACCTGGTGGAAATAGTATCTACTTGTAACTCAGGATGGAAAATGTCACCGGAAAAGGCCAACAAATGGATGGAAGAGAACATGTTCCCGTTCTACCCGCTAGGCGACCTTAAGGACACTACTTTATAATATTCAATCACCCTATTATTCAAAAAGAAAATGAAGCATGAAATAATTATAGCCGGATTTGGAGGACAGGGAGTTTTGTCCATGGGTAAAATTCTTGCTTACTCCGGATTGATGGAAAACAAGGAAGTGACCTGGATGCCGGCATACGGACCTGAACAGAGAGGTGGTACAGCAAACGTAACTGTCATTGTGAGCGATGAAAGAATTTCATCTCCTATATTGAGCAAATATGACTGCGCCATTATATTGAACCAGCCATCACTTGCAAAATTCGAAAGTAAGGTAAAACCTGGCGGAATACTTATCTACGACGGATATGGAATTATCAATCCTCCTACCAGAAAAGATATAAAAGTTTATCGCATTGATGCTATGGACGAAGCTAATGAACGCAACATGGCAAAGACTTTCAACATGATAGTACTTGGCGGATTGCTGAAACTGATGCCGGTAGTATCAACAGAAAGTGTAGTAAAAGCTTTGCGCAAGACTCTGCCGGAACGTCACCATCATCTTATACCGATGAACGAAGAAGCTATCCGCATCGGTATGGAAATAATAAAAGAAGCATAATAACTCAATAATATACCAAAAAGGAGGAGTAATCTATAATGATTATCCTCCTTTTTTCGTTTTTATATCGTATCTTTGGACAAGATAGGACTCACCCCTGAATTAAAAGCCGAAAACTATGTTTTCGCTTTGTACTTCTATCGTTTTGCACTATCTTTGCCACGATATGAGAAAGATACTTATTACAGCTATATTAATATTAGTGTGCGTCAATACATTCGCACAAAATATGATGCAAAGCCAATACGGCTCATCTGCTTCAGGACTCAGCAGCGACCGTTATGACAGAAACGGAAATCCTATAGACACAACTGCCGTGGTTGATGCAAGTACCGTGCCCATAGGTTTGAGTTCATGGACCATAGACGAACGTTTCGGGACAAAAACTGCAATACCGGTTGACACTCTCCAATTCGGATTTCAAAACACAAACGACAATGGCGGACCGACAGGACATTATACTTATCTTGGTAATCTTGGCTCGCCACGCATATCACATGTTTTCTTCGAAAGGGCAGAAACCACACAGGAATTTTTCACTGACCCTTATGATTTTGCTCTTGTAACACCGGGAAAAGTCAAATATACAAACACAAAATCTCCGTTCACTAATCTTACTTATTACAAACACGGAGCAGGAAGACGTGCCGAAGAAAGATTTAAAGCCTACTTTGCCGTTAATGCCAACAAAAGGCTTGGTTTCGGTTTCGACATAGACTACATATATGGCAGAGGTAAATATATGAACCAGTCAACAGCACAGTTCAACGGTAACCTGTTTGCATATTATCATGGCGATAAATACGAAATGCACTTCAATTTTATAAACGACAACATAAGAGTTACCGAAAACGGAGGTATAGCAGACGACCGATACGTGACAGCACCTATAGAAATGGCAGACGGTGGAAGAGTGTATAAATCGTATGAAATACAGACTAACCTCGAAGATATCTGGAACAAGAATACAGGATACCACGCGTTCCTGACACACAGATATAATCTGGGATTTTATAAAGATGAAAGTACCGAGAACGATACCATAGCAAAAGAAGTATTTATTCCGGTAACAAGCTTCATACACACCGTAAAGGTGGATATGAACACACGACAGTATATCTCATACAACGATGAGCAAAACAGGAAATATTTCGAAAACCACTATCTTGGAACCGACTCCACTGACGTGACAAAATACATGTCTGTCAAGAATACGGTTGGAATATCACTTAGAGAAGGGTTCAACAAATGGGCAAAAGCCGGACTGACAGCCTTTTTGAGTTTCGAACACAGGAGATTCTCAATGACAGACAGTATAGAAGGTACTCCTGGACAATATATGAGAGACTACAAGGAGAATGTATTGTCAGTGGGCGGACAATTGACAAAGGCACAAGGAAAAACTTTACACTATGATGTATTGGGTGAAGTTGCGATATTGGGTGAAGATATAGGACAATTCAATATAGAAGTAAGAGGAGACTTGAACTTCCGTCTGTTCAACGACACTGTAAGGCTGGATGTAAACGCATATATAAAGAACCTGAATCCGGCATTCTATTACAGACATTTCCATTCGAAACACTACTGGTGGGACAATGACCTGTCAATGATAACACGCACAAAGATAGAGGGAAGACTAAGTATAGACCGCTGGCGTACGCAACTGCAGGCAGGCGTGGAAAACATCACTAACTATACGTATCTGGACAATGTCTCAGTAGGATACACAGATGCCAACGATGCCAATATAAAGACGTATAAGAACAATGTTACTGTAAGGCAGAACCCAGGAAGCATACAGGTGTTCAGCGCCAAACTAAGGCAAGATTTCAAATTTGGCATCTTACATCTTGACAATGAGATTGTGTATCAGAAAAGCAGTAACAACAGTGTTCTTCCACTGCCGGATCTTGTGCTTTATCACAATCTCTACATCAGAGCAGGACTGGCCAAAAAAGTTCTTACAGTGGAATTGGGAGCAGACGTAAGATATTTTACACAATACTATGCACCTGACTATGCACCGGCAATAGGACAGTTCTATCTGCAGAATCCGGAAACAAAATATAAGCTTGGAGGTTATCCACTGGTGAACGGATACATTAATTTACATCTGAAACGTACTCGCTTTTTCCTGATGATGTATAACCTGGTGCAAGGAACAGGCGAAAGAAGTTATTTCTTTGCTCCACATTATCCGTTAAACCCAAGAGGACTAAAGATAGGCATCTCATGGAACTTCTTTGATTAACTATATAAAATCAGCTGAGTATATGGCAAAAAAGATTCTGAAATATATAATATCCATAATAGTCGTATCGACTGTTATAATACTATTGTTCTCCAGAAAGAATCCTGAGGAAAAGTTCTATCCCAGAGATTATCATGGGATTATAGAGTCGGGAGTCATAAAAGCTGTAACAGAATACAATGCCCTAAGTTATTATATATTCAAGGGAGAGACCTACGGGTTTGATTATGAAGTATTAAGTGCTTTTGCAAAAGAAAAAGGCATAAAACTTGAAATGACACCCGAAATGAGTTTTGAGAAAAGAATCAAAGGTGTCATAGAAGGAAGATACGATATGATTGCACTGGGAACTGCAACTACCTCACAACTGAAAGACAGTATCTTATTTACAAATCCATTCGCCATCGGGAAACAGATACTTATTCAAAGAAACGACGAAGACAATCGCATTGACAGCCCTCTAGGACTTGCCGGCAAGACCATACATATAATAAAGGACTCGCCTGCACTGATGAGAATCAATAATCTGATGGACGAGATAGGCGATTCGATATACATAGAAGAAATAACCGACTATGGGCCAGAACAACTATTAGCAATGGTATCGGCAGGAGATATTGATTATGCCGTATGCGATGAAAGAACCGCAAAAATGTACATGAGAAGATTCAAAAATCTTGATCTGAATACAAACATAAGCTTTAATCAGTTCTACTCATGGGGAGTTAACAGAAATGCTCCAATACTGCTTGACAGTATAAACAGCTGGCTGGAGAGATATATCAAGACCAAGGAATACAAAGATTTATATAACGAATACTTTAAGCGAAATTATTAGTCTGTTATGATGAATTTTGATAAGGTAAATTGGGGTTTCATAGGATGCGGAGAAGTGACAGAAAAGAAAAGTGGTCCCGCATTCAATATGGTGGAAGGATCCAGAGTAGTTGCCGTAATGAGCCGCGATGAAGAAAAAGTAAAATCATACGCTCAAAGACACAACATACCTAAATGGTACACTGATGCGCAGGAGCTGATAGGTGATGAAGAAGTAAATGCCATATATATAGCAACACCTCCATCCTCGCATGCCACATTTGCCATCATGGCAATGAAAGCAGGAAAGCCTGTGTATATAGAAAAACCTATGGCGGCATCATACGAAGATTGTGCCAGAATAAACAGAATATCAAAAGAGACAGGAATTCCTTGTTTTGTGGCTTACTACAGGCGGTATCTGCCGTATTTCCAAAAAGTGAAGGAACTTGTAACGTCCGGAGAAATAGGAAACGTAATAAATGTTCAAATAAGGTTTGCACAACCTCCAAGAGCCCTGGACTATAACAGCAAGAACCTTCCGTGGCGCGTGCAGCCAGTTATTGCAGGAGGAGGATATTTCTACGATCTGGCGCCTCATCAGCTGGACTTGCTGCAAGATATGTTCGGATGCATACTCGAAGCTGAAGGATACAAGAACAATCGTGGCGGTTTATACGAAGCTGAAGACACCATAAGCGCATGCTTTAAATTCGATTCGGGTCTCCCCGGTTCCGGCTCATGGTGTTTTGTTGCTCATGAATCTGCAAAAGAAGACAGAATTGAAATAATAGGAGACAAAGGCATGATATGTTTTTCAGTGTTCACTTACGACCCTATAGCTTTACATACGGAAAGAGGACGCGAAGAAATACTTCCACCCAATCCTCCGCATGTGCAGCTACCACTGATAAAGGCCGTAGTGGAACATCTGCAAGGAAAAGCAATCTGTACCTGCGATGGCATCAGCGCCACTCCTACCAACTGGGCTATGGACCGCATACTGAATAAACTTTAATAAAATGTCGGCACGCATTCTTTTAGTTTCAGCAACAATACTGTTCCTCCTCATTCCATGTTTACTGAAAGCACAGAATGAGGAAAAAGAATGTGTGCAGACTGCTATAAGCGATTCGCTGAATTGTTTGTCTGATTTAAAATACGACAATCAAACAAGTCCGTTCAAAAAGTTTTTCAATAGAAGCGTTGAATGGTTTAACGCAACGGACACGAATTATATACAGCCCAATAAATACAACCTGACCATGATGCTTGAACAAAGTACATGGTTTGAACATTATCGCTTGAGCGGAACAGGCGAAAACGGTAATCAATTACTGGGTTTCGCACCAAAAGTAAACACAAAGCTTGGAGTCTATTTCGGATGGAGATGGATTTTCCTGGGCTACTCGTTCGATCTGGCCAGCTTATTCAAGAAAGAGAGGGAAAAGCCAAGAACAGAAATGGTTTTCAACCTTTACAGTGCTAAATTCGGTGTGGATCTGTATTACCGAAAAACAGGAAGCAATTTCAGAATAACCACCTGCAAAAACTTTGATAATGCCGAAAAATATATAGGCACAAATTTCAACGGCTTCAACAGCAAGATTAAAGGACTTAATGCCTACTATATATTCAACAGCGAAAAATATTCATATCCGGCAGCATACAGCCAGTCAACAAACCAAAAGAAAAGCTGCGGATCGCTAATGGCAGGCTTTGCCTTCTCGCAGCATGACATTACTTTAGACCAAAGCAAACTACCACAGGAAATCAAGGATCAGATACGTCCTTCATTAAACTTCAACAAGCTTGCATATACAGACTTTAATTTAAGCCTCGGATACGGCTACAACTGGGTCTTTGCCAAAAACTGTCTTCTTAATATTTCATTACTTCCTGCCATCGGATATAAAAAAGCGAGAATAAACGACACACCTACTACTCCTAATTCTGACTGGACACAGTGGGTGAAGGATATAAACTTCGACCTCATAACCAGAGCCGGAATAACCTGGAACAACAGCAAATACTATGTAGGAGCCACACTAATACTACACACCTACGACTATAGAAAAGATAACTTCTCGATGACAAATTCCTTTGGAAGCCTGAAGATTTATGCCGGATTCAATTTCTGGAAAAGAAAACAATATCGTCGTCCGGAATAAGTCATAAAGACTATAGGTCATTATATTGAATTTTCGAACAACTTTTATTAATTTTGCAACCGATTATACATTTCGTAAAAACAAATAATAATTAGATATAAATCATGGAATTAGCAAGTAAGTACAATCCCGCAGATGTGGAAGGGAAATGGTACCAGTATTGGCTGGACAACAAACTTTTCAGTTCTAAACCGGACGGACGCGAACCATATACCGTCGTAATCCCGCCACCAAACGTGACCGGAGTGCTCCACATGGGACACATGCTTAACAATACTATACAGGACATCCTGGTACGTCGTGCCCGTATGATGGGCAAGAACGCATGCTGGGTTCCGGGTACAGACCACGCATCTATCGCTACAGAAGCTAAGGTGGTAAACAAATTGGCTCAGCAGGGAATAAAGAAAACCGACCTCACAAGAGAGGAGTTCCTGAAACATGCATGGGAATGGACTCACGAACACGGAGGCATAATCCTGAAACAGCTACGCAAACTTGGTGCTTCGTGCGACTGGGACCGCACAGCCTTCACTATGGACGAAGAAAGAAGCAAGAGCGTGATAAAGGTTTTTGTTGATCTTTACAACAAGGGACTGATTTACCGCGGCGTGCGTATGGTAAACTGGGATCCTAAAGCCCTGACAGCACTTTCTGACGAAGAAGTTATCTATAAAGAGGAACACAGCAAGCTCTACTACCTGAGATATAAGGTTGAAGGAGATGCTGAAGGACGTTATGCCGTAGTTGCAACTACTCGTCCTGAAACAATCATGGGTGATACTGCTATGTGTATCAATCCTAACGATCCAAAGAACGAATGGCTGAAGGGAAAGAAAGTGATTGTTCCGCTGGTGAACAGAGTAATCCCTGTTATCGAAGATGACTATGTTGATATCGAATTCGGTACCGGATGCTTGAAGGTTACTCCTGCACACGATGTAAACGACTACATGCTGGGCGAAAAATATAATCTGCCATCTATCGACATCTTCAACGACAACGGTACTATCAGCGAGGCTGCCGGAATGTATGTAGGAATGGACCGTTTCGACGTTCGTGAACAAATCGCCAAAGACCTTGCAGCAGCAAACTTGCTTGAAAAGGTTGAAGACTACAACAACAAGGTAGGCTTCTCTGAACGTACAAACGTAGCCATCGAACCTAAGCTGTCAATGCAATGGTTCCTCAAGATGAAACACTTTGCAGACATGGCGTTGCCTCCTGTAATGAACGACGAGCTGAAATTCTATCCTGCAAAATACAAGAACACATATAAGTACTGGATGGAGAACATCAAGGACTGGTGTATAAGCCGTCAGTTGTGGTGGGGACACAGAATTCCCGCTTACTTCTTGCCTCAGGGTGGATTCGTAGTGGCAGAAACAGCTGAAGAAGCTTTGAAACTTGCCATCGAGAAAACAGGCAATAAGGACATGAAGATTGAAGACCTGCGTCAGGACGAGGACTGTCTGGACACATGGTTCTCTTCATGGCTATGGCCTATCTCTCTGTTCGACGGAATCAACAATCCGGGCAATGAGGAAATAAAATACTACTACCCTACTGCCGACCTTGTAACAGGACCGGACATCATTTTCTTCTGGGTGGCACGTATGATTATGGCAGGATATGAATATATGGGCGACATGCCTTTCAAGAATGTATATTTCACAGGTATCGTGCGCGATAAAATCGGCCGTAAGATGTCCAAGTCACTCGGTAACTCACCAGACCCGCTTGAACTGATTGATAAATATGGTGCCGACGGTGTACGCATGGGTATGATGCTTGCAGCTCCTGCAGGAAACGATATCCTGTTTGACGACGCTCTATGCGAACAGGGACGTAACTTCAACAACAAGATATGGAACGCATTCCGTCTGGTAAAGGGATGGAACGTAGAAGGCAACGAACAGCCTGAATACGCACGCCTGGCAACTGAATGGTTTGAGGCAATGCTTGCAAAGACTACAGCCGAGGTAAACGACCTGTTCGGCAAATACCGTCTGAGCGAGGCTCTTATGGTAGTTTACAAACTGTTCTGGGACGAATTCTCAAGCTGGTATCTTGAAATGGTGAAACCTGCATACGGACAGCCTATCGACAGCGTGACTTACGAAAAGACTTTGAGTTTCTTCGATACACTGCTCAAACTTCTGCATCCGTTCATGCCATTCATCACTGAAGAGTTGTGGCAGCACATCTATGACCGCAAGGATGGTGAAAGCATCATGACTCAGACTCTTAACATGACAGAGACTTATGATGAAACTATCATAAACAAATTTGAAGCTGTAAAAGAAGTTATCGGTGGCATCCGTACTATCAGACTTCAGAAGAACATTGCTCAGAAAGAGGCTCTGAATCTTGAAGTGGTTGGAGAAAGTCCTGTTGCAGACTTCAACGCCGTTATAGAGAAATTGTGTAACCTGTCTGAAATAGCACAGGTAGATGCAAAGGCAGAAGGTGCAGCTTCGTTCATGGTTGGTACAACTGAATATGCAGTTCCTCTGGGCAACCTTATCAATGTGGAAGAAGAGCTGAAGAAACTTGAAGCAGACCTGAAATATCAGGAAGGATTCCTCATGAGCGTAATGAAGAAGCTAAGCAACGAGAAGTTTGTAAGCAAGGCTCCGGCTAACGTTATTGAAATGGAACGCAAGAAACAGGCTGATGCAGAAACCAAGATTGCAGCACTGAAAGAAAGCATCGCAGCCTTGAAAAAGTAATCAACCGAATATATCTATAAACAAAAAATGAACAGTCCGAAAGGCTGTTCATTTTTTTGTTTATATAGATTTCATGTTTTCCAAGAAAACAGATCCTATCTGATATGATGTAATTTAACCACTTCACCCAATTCAGGAATCATAACATCCATATTCCTTTTTCTGGCCTCGGCCGCAAATACATGAGGCGGATCAAATAAAGGTTCATCTGAAAGGTCGAAAGTGCCATAATGCATCGGTATCGTCATTCGTGCACCCATCTCGGCAGAAGCAGTAAGGGCATCATATGGAGATATATGATTAGGTTTCATAAACCATCGTGGCTTATATGCACCTATTCCAATCATACAATAGTCAATGTGTGGGAAAATATCAGACAACTCCTTAAAATGGTGAGCGTATCCCGTATCACCGCTATTATAAATAGTTATTCCATCTGCCTGTATCATAAAAGCTCCCCAAAGGCGCTCACCGCCATCGCTCACTCCTCTTTTGCTCCAGTGCTGTGCCGGAAGGAAGGTCAGACAAAGTCCGTCATCCTTATGCTGCTGATACCATCCGGCTTCGATTACCTCCATTTCAGGAAACCATCCTTTTATCAGTTGTCCGGTACCGATACCACAAAATAACTTCATTCCGGGATTTTCTGAAACCAGACGAGCAACACTCGGTTTGTCAAGATGATCGAAATGGTCATGACTAATAAGCAAATAATCTATATTCCTGAATATTGAAGGATCGGCAGGAAAAGTACTCCTTCTCTTCACAAAAGGTATGCTTCCGAAAACAGGATCAATCATGAAACGTTTTCCGCCTAACTGAAGAAAAAAAGAATTATGCCCAAGCCATATCAGCGAATTGCCTGTTACCGCATCAAGACTATGGAGATATCTCACATTGGGATTCCACTTTATCCTACGCTTTTCTTTCCTTTGCGGATTAGGCGAGAACCTCCATTTCAAAATACTTCCCATTCCAGGACGCCATCTGTGCTGACGGTTAAAGAATTTACCTTTAACGGAAGGATTACCGCGCCATCTGGGATTCACGGTATGCAACTGTTCGTTTCTTCTAAACAAAATCCTTTCTCCCATAAATCATCATTAAATATAAAACAAAAAACGGGGAAAGGCTATTTATGTAACCTTACCCCGAATAATAACAAAATCCTAATTATTTTTCCAAAAGATCCTTCAGAAAGGCATCAAGCTCTTCGTCAAGCCCTTTCAAAAGTTCATCGTTAAGCAACAAGGTATCTTCATCATCAATCAACATCAACTCAGCGACAGTCTCCTTGTCTTCATCTACCAATACAAATGAGTATGGCTTCAGTAAAGACAACTTTTCGAAATATCCCTGGTCGTTCAATGCTACAATTTCCGAACGTAAGACAGATTCGACTTCAGTCATAAAATCTTCCGAATCGCATTCTATCCATTCATCTATAATAGTACGGGCCAATTCTTCATCATCGTCATTGAATATCAATAGTTCTCCACTATCCTGCTTCGGTTGCAAATGTATATCTGTAACAACAGTATTCTCATCGCCCGAAACATATCTGCATAATGCTTCTCTAATAGATGACGATATAGCTGCACGTGTTTTTTCACTAACATTCATAGGCATAAAATATTTATTACCTCAAAATTACTAAAAATTATAAAGTTTCAAAACAAACGGCTCAGAAATTGTTATTAAAACGTCCCATTTGAATATTCAATTTTCCAAACTCGTCTTTCCTCTTTATAAACTGGGTAATATAATACTTTAAAACCATTTCATCGTCCGAACCTGATTTGACGTAATCGGACGCTTTGTTCAACCATTCTTCGGCTTTATTCATATCGCCTGTCATCTCATACGAAAGCGCTATATTATATGCAGCCTTGAATTTTGTATCTCCCTTTTTCTGACGATTATAAACTTGAGTCCATAATTCTCGTGCTGCCTCCCAATTTCCTTCATTTACATAAACACCGGCATCACGCATTTCTACTCCTCCACCATTAAAATATAACCTGTTTACCGTCTGCCAGTAAGGAACTATTTTATTGCATATAACTGATGCGGCGTGAGATGTAGCTTCTTGAATAAGCTCTTTTTCAGAAATTCTATATCCCAAATCGAAATACAATGAATCCGTTGCGCTAAGTTCGACCAAAGGATTCTGCCTTCCCGGCAAATACAATCTCACCACAGGAGTGACTTGAGCCTGAAGAACAGGTATCGATGCATCCCAGCCCGGATTAATAAATTCCTTTTTCTCGACATTTAGCAATAGTCTCTCGAATGAAATAATCATATCTACTCCAAGCATTGAAGAAAGATTGCCAACTTCATCAACTGAAAGGCTTGTTGAAAAATTATCAGAGCGTAGAGCAGAATCGCATATTATAACCTGATTAAAATATTTACTGTCTGCCAAAAGACCAGCCAATGCCTCGGTAGCATTCTTTCCTTCACCTTCAATTTGACCTAAAGTCAGAATATTCTTTTTAGGTTCAGGACGAGACGGCATATTATTGACGACGCCAACTACAGATATCTGATACGGGAAATTAACTTCGGCCGGAGACAGCTGATCATAAGTAAGTGTCTGGATAGAACTGCATGATGAAATTACGACACTCACCAGCAAAAAAATATATAAAGCATATTTTCTCATAATATCTTCATTTTTTTATTTGTACAAAAATAATATATTTCTGAATATTATGAAGTTAAAAGGTAATAAAGGTATAATAATAAAGGCCGTCCCTTTGTTAAGAGACGACCTTTTAAACGTGTATTTTATTAAAATTCTTATACTTTTCCGTGACAGTTCTTATATTTCAATCCACTTCCGCATGGACATGGATCGTTTCTGCCAACTGTTTTTTCTGCTTTATAAGGCTCATTTTTAACCTCTCTGGTATCTTTACCGGCAGCACTCTGCTGAGAAGCATCATTGAGGTCAACCTTTTCTTCCTTATACTGCTGTTTTCTTGGAGCTGGTTCCGGAGCTGCCTCACGAACCTGTTCTGGTTCCTGAACCGGTATCTGAGCACGCATCAATACAGAAATTGTATTATTATTGATCTTCGAAACCATATTGTCAAACAGTTTCACAGACTCAAGCTTGAAAATCAACAATGGGTCTTTCTGTTCGTAGCTTGCGTTCTGTACAGAATGTTTAAGTTCATCGAGTTCACGAAGATTTTCTTTCCAAGCCTCATCAATAGTATGAAGAAGTATAGCCTTTTCGAAAGCCTTCACAATCTCTTTTGATTCTGATTCGTATGCAGCCTTCAGGTTTACAGGAATATTATACATACGTTTTCCATCAGTAATAGGAATCATGATGTTTTCATACATCTGTCCCTGGTTCTCATAAACCTGTTTGATTACCGGATTAGCAATCATAGCCATGCGGTCTGTCTTGCGCTTGAAGATTTCCATAGCAGCATCGAATGTCTTTTCAGTAAGTACGTTCTTATCCTTAGATGTGAAATCTTCTTCTGTAAATGGAGTTTCCATTGCAAGTGTCTGAAGAATTTCCATTTTTGCCTCATGATATGTTGCCATATCCAAAGCATTTGCGCAACGTTCCCAAATCATGTTCACGATATCCATACCGATACGTTCGCCCATCAACGCATGGCGACGCTTAGTATAAACTACATTACGCTGTTTGTTCATCACGTCATCATATTCAAGCAGACGCTTACGGATACCAAAGTTGTTTTCCTCAACTTTCTTCTGAGCACGTTCGATAGAATTAGAAATCATCTTGTGTTCTATCATCTCGCCTTCCTTGAATCCCAACTTATCCATTACAGATGCTATACGGTCAGAAGAGAACAGACGCATCAAATCGTCTTCAAGTGAAACGAAGAATACAGAAGAACCCGGGTCTCCCTGACGTCCGGCACGACCACGCAACTGACGGTCAACACGACGAGATTCATGACGTTCAGTACCAATAATAGCCAAACCTCCGGCTGCTTTTACTTCATCGCTTAACTTGATATCGGTACCACGACCGGCCATGTTTGTGGCAATTGTAACGGTACGTCCCAAACCGGCTTTAGCAACGATATCAGCTTCTTTCTGGTGTAATTTGGCATTAAGTACGTTATGTTCAATCTTACGGAGAGTAAGCATCTTGCTCAACATTTCAGAGATTTCTACTGATGTAGTACCGACCAATACAGGACGTCCCATTTCAACCATCTTTTCAATCTCTTCGATTACAGCCTTATATTTTTCACGCTTAGTCTTATAAACACGGTCGTTCATATCCTTACGTGCGATAGGACGGTTAGTAGGGATAGTCACAACATCAAGTTTATAAATATCCCAGAATTCGCCTGCTTCTGTTTCTGCAGTACCTGTCATACCAGACAATTTGTGATACATACGGAAATAGTTCTGAAGAGTGATTGTAGCGAATGTCTGTGTAGCTGCTTCTACCTTTACACCTTCCTTGGCTTCGACAGCCTGATGCAAACCGTCGCTCCAACGACGACCATCCATTATACGTCCAGTCTGTTCGTCAACGATTTTAACCTGACCATCCATTACCACATAGTCAGTATCTTTTTCGAACATTGTATATGCCTTAAGCAACTGGTTGATAGTATGAACTCGTTCAGACTTGATAGCGTAGTTAGTCATAAGTTCATCTTTCTTAGCCAGTTTTTCCTCATCAGTCAAAGATGTTTCGTTTTCGAGCTCTGACAGCTGTGCGGCTATATCAGGAAGAACGAACAATGTAGGATCCTGAGATGAACCTGTTATCAGTTCGATACCTTTATCTGTAAGGTCGGCGCTCTTCATTTTTTCATCTATTACGAAATAAAGAGGTTCTACAGCCTCAGGCATACGCTTGTTGTTTGCTTCCATATAAATGGCCTCTGTCTTCAACATACCAGCCTTGATACCCGGTTCGCTGAGGAACTTGATAAGAGGTTTGTTCTTTGGAAGAGCCTTATGGCTACGGAACAAAGAAAGGAATCCTTCTTCCACCTCTTCCTTCTTGTCTGAAGCGATAAGACGTTTTGCGTCTGCCAGATATTGTGTAGCAAGTTTACGCTGAGCCTCTACCAGACGTTCTACCAACGGACGAAGAACTTCGAACAACTGCTGGTCGCCTTTAGGAACAGGACCTGATATAATAAGAGGTGTACGTGCATCGTCAATCAAAACCGAGTCAACCTCATCGACAATAGCATAGTTATGTTTGCGCTGTACAAGATCCTTAGGGCTGTTTGCCATATTGTCACGCAGATAGTCGAAACCGAATTCGTTGTTTGTACCGAATGTGATATCTGCCATATATGCACGACGACGTGCAGCAGAGTTCGGCTGATGCTTGTCAATACAGTCAACGCTCAATCCATGGAACATATAGAGAGGGCCCATCCATTCAGAGTCACGTTTTGCAAGGTAGTCATTGACTGTAACCACATGCACACCGTTACCCGTCAACGCATTAAGGAATACAGGCAATGTAGCCACAAGAGTCTTACCTTCACCTGTTGCCATTTCCGCAATCTTACCCTGATGAAGAACTACACCACCAAATAGCTGTACATCGTAGTGTATCATGCTCCATTTCATATCGTTACCGCCTGCAACCCAATGGTTTTTCCATATAGCCTTGTCACCTTCAATGCGAACAAAGTCTTTTCCCATTGCTGCCAGTTCGCGGTCGAAATCAGTAGCAGTAACTTCTATCTCTTCGTTCTGAGTGAAACGTCTTGCTGTATCTTTTACTATAGCGAAAGCTACAGGAAGCACATCATTAAGTGCTTTTTCGTATTTGTCAAGAACTTCTTTCTCCAGTTTATCTATCTGTGCGAATATAGGTTCACGCTTTTCGATATCTGTAGTTTCGATTGTAGCCTTAAGCTCTTCAATTTTCTTGTTTTCCTCTACGGCAGAATCCTTGATATATTTTTTCAACTCTTCCGTTTTGGCACGCAACTCATCATTACTCAGCTTCTCTATTTCAGGGTATGCAGCTTTAATCTTTTCTACCCATGGCTGAATTTCCTTCATGTCACGAGAAGCCTTGTTCCCGAACAACTTGCTTATAAATTCATTAAATCCCATTATATATTTTATTTTTTATTTACTGATTAATGCCGTTAAATAAATTCAACGGCGTACAAAGATAATTAAAAACCGTCAAAATGCGGTAATTGCAAAGATTTATTTACGTATTCCTGTCAAAGGAGCTACTACACTGGCGTTAGGAGCCCTTATACGCATGAAATGTGCCAAAGTAGGTGCAACGGCAGACACTTTGACCGGTGAATATAAAATTTCAGGTTTTATGTTATATCCAAAGAAAAATACCGGAACTGAAGAATATGCCTCACGTTCTACCCTTACACTATTAGAGTATTCATCTACCACTTTCCATCCCGGCAATATTTCTATATATAAATCTCCGGAACATTCTCTGGTAAATGAATTTCTGATTTTTTCAATTTTCGGATCCCAAGCACCGAGCAAAAGGCGCTGAGAAGAATAAGCAGAACGTATTCCACTCATCTGAACTATAAATTCAGATGAACGTGTCATTACTTCAGTAATATTTAAGTTCTTATCTTCTATAAGTTTATGATTGAGATAAATCTGATTTCCATAATATGTTTCTACGTACTGGCCTTGACCATATATAGCCATCAGATACATATTAAGCAAAGCAGAGCAACGTTTAAGATGGAATTCGCCCGTAGGAATTCTGTATTCAGGCAAGTCCTCCGACTCCGGCGAGCGATATCCGGTTGAAGTTATAAATATCAAAGTGTTTTTCAATCCCACTTTGCGGTCAAGCATATCAAGCAAATCGCCTATAGTATTATCAAGACGGACATACATATCCTGAATCTGCATAGCATATTCATTGTCCGGTTTTCCGTCATAATTTCCTGCATAATAACCCAACGTCAACAAATCCGGCGTGTCATCCAATCCTGCATTCGTATTATTGAGAAAAACATCTACCAGTTTATTAACCTCATCGTTTACGTATGGACTTGTCTTGAATTTTTTATACTTATACAGACGCTCATCTGTAAAATTATGTTTGAATGTAAGCTGCTTTGTTTCTGTTGTGATATATTTATATGCAGTAACTGGCAGATATGGTCCCCAGGTTATCTGGTCAATTCTGAAATCCAGACCATTACGGTCATTAAAGTTTGTTACCCATTCAGGGAAAGTTCCATAGTATGTAGTTCCGCTCCACTTACCGGTTTCATCATTAATCCAGAACGCTCCTTTAGCCGCATGTCCAGCCCCCATAATAGCCATTTCTTTTGTAGGAGCTATAGAATAGACATGAGCCTGACCGTGAGTGGAAACCATCAGTTCATCAGCCAGATTGGATACCGTAAGATACTTGGGAGAGACATTCTCGGAGGTATAAACCCCCATATATGATTTATCATCAACACTCTTTACTACGCATAAAGAATTTCTGTCCATCCAATTATTGCCGACTACTCCGTTATAATAAGGTGTAGTTCCAGTATATATAGAAGCTACGGAAGACGACTGGTCAGGTTTGATAAAATCATACTCACCATTCATATATACACGTCCTTCCCTGAAAAGACGCTTAAATCCCCTTTCACCATACATGGCAGAAAAGGCTTCTATATAATCTGTACGCAACTGATCTATAGTCAGACCTATAACCAATTTAGGAACAGCCGGAACATTCTGTGCATTGATTCCGGAAATAACTATAGCAGTAATTAAAGATGTTATAAATCGCTCTCTCATTTTTATTTTCTATAAACAATCTGATGGCTCACTGCATTAAACAACAAACCGAGTGCCAAAAGTAATACTGATAAATTAATTTCTTGTGGTATTAACGGCAATATCAATATAAATAATGTTAAATACACAGAATTTATTACATGCCACTTGTCTTTTTTACGTTTTATATCGTTGTAAACCATAAATGGCAAATAAAATAACGGTATCGGGTTGAATAATAAAATCAGCCAATTGGAATCCACAGTAGGATGTGTTGAGAAGAAAAACAGAAAGGCTATTATACATCCCGCCAATCCCTGAGACAAATAAAGAATTAAATCCCAAAACCAGTATATTTTTTTCCTTACTATCTGAACAAATGCAATTACCACATTCAGAAAAAGGAAAAAAGTGGCACAAGCTATAGGGCTAAACGAGAAAGAACTCTCAGCGGCATCTACAGTATCGGCATCCACAATCACTTCTTCTTTTAACACCAAAGGTCTGGTGTTCCCATTTTCGTCTTTAATAAAAGCACTTTCAGCAAAAGAACGCATATAAAAAGGAGAAAACATCTGTTGGCGAATACCTATCGGCTTGTCAGCACCGGCTCCCAGACAAAGGTCTATACCGAATTCCTCCCAATCGAATCCCTTTGTAAACTCATGTATAATGCCTCGAAATGTTTTGTCGGGAACTGAATTTGGATATTCAACATCTCCATCAATGCACTTTTCTATCTGATCACGCGCTCTTGTGGTGCAATTGTCATAGAAATAATTATACCGATATACCCTATTTTGTGGAAGATAGTTTGTAAAAAGCAGATTTTGCAGCTTGAGCTTCTCTTCATAAGTTAAATTCAATATCTGCTGATAAACAGAAGATCCCCTGAACATATATTCAGCTTCGAACGATCTAAAATCGTTCACCCCCAACTGATAGTCAGTCTCACCCTTCACAAAACGATAAATAAAATTAGGAGATGAAAAACTGAACATCCCATAATTAAATACAATATCCTTGTTTTGAGTATAATTCTGGTATCTTATTGCAGTGTGACCAAATAAAGAATATATTTCAGTTCCGGGAGAACAGGTGAGCAAACTAAACTGAATGCTGTCACGTTTTTGAGCATAAGATAACATGCTCCCCCATATAATTAACAGCGATAGAAATATTCTTATTTTATTGACAAACATAATTTATTTAAAGTGCACTTTTGTAAATTTGGACACAAAAATAAGACTAATTATCTATAAATATGAAACAAAACATCTATTTTATTGCAATTCTTATCCTTTTTTTCTTTTACTTTGCATGCAATACAAAAATATAGATTGTGAATTTAATAATAGACATAGGAAATACAGTCGCCAAATTGGCAGTTTTCGATGGTGACGAACAGGTAGAAATACTTAGAGGTTCAAACCATTCACTGGACTGTATTAAAATACTTTGTCATAAATACAAAATAGACAAATGTATTATTGCTTCTGTGATAACATTAAGCAATACAATAAAAAGACAATTATCAAATGTAGATTTTCCGATACTGGAGCTAACTCATAAAACGCCTGTACCTATAATAAACAATTACAAAACTCCGGAAACTTTAGGTATGGACCGTCTGGCGGCTGTAGTAGGCGCTAATTATTTGATGCCAAACAGAAACATTCTTGTAATAGATGCCGGAACAGCACTGACATACGAATTTATTGATGCCAATGCCACATATTGGGGAGGCAACATCTCACCCGGAATATACACAAGATTCAAATCGTTAAGCGCCTGCTGTGACAAGCTTCCTTTAATAGAAAAAGGAGGAGACATGCCGGAACTGGGATATAGTACAGAAACAGCTATCAGGGCAGGAGTCATAAAAGGAATTGAATTTGAAATAAAGGGCTATATAGCTCAATTCCAAAAAAAATGCCCCGACCTTTTAGTTTTTTTAACTGGCGGAGACAAATTTTCTTTTGATACAAAATTAAAAAGTATCATCTTTGCAGATAGATTTTTAGTTTTAAAAGGTTTAAACAGAATATTGAATTATAATGTCGAATAAAAAGGTACTTATTAGCGCTATTTTTGCAACAGCATCAGTATTTGCTTTTGCCCAATCCAGCACTAACTCTCCATATACAAGATTCGGGTTAGGAGACTTGTCTGACCAAGTCTTTACCAGTAATGCAGCCATGGGTGGCGTAGGAAATGCACTCAGGTCAAACCGTCATATCAATCCTATAAATCCCGCATCATATACTTCAGTAGATTCTTTGTCGTTTATGTTTGATGTAGGTTTCAGCATGAAAAGCTGCAATTACGAGGAAAACAACATCAGATCGAATGCAAGAAACTCCAGCTTCGACTATCTGGCAATACAGTTCCGTCTTCATCCAAGAGTAGGAATGGCAATTGGATTTACTCCTTTTTCGACAGTAGGTTATAATTTCAATTCCACAAGCCACGCTTCGAACAGCAACACCGTATCAGTAACAAACACATATACAGGTGACGGTGGTACAAATGTTATTTTCGGAGGATTAGGTTTCAAAATTATCGATAACTTGTCAATCGGAGCAAATATAGGTTATCTTTATGGAAAACAAGAATATAGCACCACAGCAACATTAAGCAATGGAGGTGACTATACAATAACATACAGAAACCTGAAAGTCAAGAGCTATAAACTTGATTTAGGATTGCAATACACACAACCTTTTAACAAGAATAACAGTCTCACACTAGGACTTACATACAGCCTGGGACATAATTTAAATTCTACAGAGGTTACAGGAACACAAGTTACAGACGGAAGCAGCTATTCATCGACAACAGAAAATACTGCATATGACGGATATAGCATTCCATCCTCATATGGAATCGGTTTGGCATATCAGTACAAGAATAAATTGACAGTAACGGCTGATTACACTCTTCAAGAATGGTCAAAAGCCAAATTGTCAAGTGCTGCCGGCATGTACTGCAATAGAAACAAGATAGCAGTAGGAGCTGAATACACACCTAATAATATAAGCAAAAACTTCTTTAAAAGAATATCATATAGAGCAGGAGCATTTTATAATTCACCGTATGTGAAAATACCAACAAATACGAATGGTACTTCTTATGCAGACGGGGCAAAAGAAATCGGTGCATCTGCCGGTTTTGGTTTTCCATTATCACTTTTCCAACGCAAGACAGTCCTAAGCATCACCGGACAATATATAAAACTTTCTCCTAGCGTAAGCAATTTGATGTCGGAAGACAGATTTGTCTTGAAAATAGGATTGACACTTAATGAACCTTGGTTTATGAAATGGAGAGTCAATTAATTGAAACCATAGATAGAATATTATAAAGACACAATAAACAATTAAATTAATAATACGATGAGAATGAAGATGTTTACAATGCTGTGTGCCTTAACATTGGGTTCTGCAGCGACTTTTGCTCAAAAAGGAGTAGAAGACGGTTCTAGATTTGGACACGGAGAAGATAGTATCCGCTGCCTTCAGAACATCAGTATTTATACTGAATATGTAAAAACAGACAATTTCAAGGATGCATACAAACCTTGGAAAGCAGTATTCACTGAAGCTCCTCTTGCACAGGTAGGTACATACACCAATGGTGCTAAAATCCTTCGTGGATTGATACAAAGTACAAAGGATGCAGCTCAACAGAAAGCTTACCTTGATGAATTGATGGCAGTACATGACCAGCGTATCAAATATCTTGATAAACTTAATAAGTTGGTTAGAAGCAAATCAACAGAAGGTTCTATCATTGGTATGAAAGTTCATGACTACATTGTTTTCTCTGGAAAGAATCTTGATCTGAACAAAGCATACGACTGGGCAAAACAGGCAATCAACATGGAAAAAGAGAAATCTGATTATTTCATGTTCCTTGACATGATGGATATGTCTTCACGTAAACTCAAAACAGACGAAAACCACAAAGAACAGTTCATACAGGATTATCTGACTGTATCAGGTTATGCTGACGCTGCATACAAAGCAGAAAAGAAAGAAAAGATGAAAGAATTGCTCAAGACAACTAAAGATAATGTTGATGCATATTTCATAAACAGTGGTGCTGCTTCTTGCGAAAACCTTCAGGCTATCTATGGTCCTAAAGTTGCACAGAACAAAACTAACCTTGACTATTTGAAGCAGGTTATTACAGTTATGCAATTATTGAAATGTACAGAAGAAGAAGCTTATTTCGAAGCATCTGAAGCTGCACACGCAATTGAACCGACTGCAGCTACAGCAGCAGGTTGCGGATATATGTATTACAAGAAAGGTGACCTTGACAAGAGTATCGGTTACTTCGACCAGGCTATCGAACTTGAACAGGATCCTATGAAGAAAGCTGAATACTGCTACAATGCAGCTGTAATACTGTTCAGCAAAAAGCAGTTGAGCCGTGCAAAACAATATTGTAACAAGGCAATCTCTTTCAACAACAATTATGGCGATGCATATATCCTTATCGCACAGATGTATGCTTCAAGCCCTAACTGGAGTGACGAGTCTGCATTGAACAAATGTACATTCTTTGCTGTTATAGACAAACTGCAGCGTGCAAAGAGTGTTGATCCAAGCGTTACAGATAAAGCCAACGAACTTATCAGAACATATTCTGCTTATACTCCGAAAGATGAAGACTTGTTCTTCCTTGGTTTAAGCAAGGGACATACAGTTACAATCGGAGGATGGATTGGCGAAACAACAACTATCAGATAATAAAGTATGTCATATAGACACAAGATTTTTAATACAAGATTTTTCATAAGCATAACAGTTGCCGTTTGGGCAACTGTTATGTTTCTTTTTTTCCCGTCATGTAGCGGAAAGGGTAAAAAATTAGCATCAGCTATCGATGAAAAAGATTCCCTACCCGACATGCAAAGTACCGGTGTAGTATCGTATGTATCAGATTCCGGTATGATAAGATATAAAATCATAACAGATGAATGGTTGGTATTCAGTAAGAAAAACCCACCATATTGGGCTTTTGAAAAAGGCTTGTACCTTGAAAAGTTTGATACACTTTTCCGAGTTGATGCAAGTATAAAAGCCGACACAGCCTATTATCACGAAAAAAAAGAAATCTGGGAACTAAGAGGTAACGTACACATACAAAATCAGCTCGGCGATAAATTTGACACAGAACTGCTATTTTGGGACCAATCGAAAAAACGTATATACTCTGACAGATTTATCAAGATAGAACAGTCAGACAAAATTCTGACTGGTTATGGTTTCGATTCAAACCAGGAGATGACCGAATATGAGATATTCACTCCTACAGGTATTTTTACAGTAGAAGACACAGCTCCATCAGACACAGTAAGTACAAAACAAAATACCAATAACCGATAAAAGCAAAAACACATAAGCCTAAAAATAACACAAATGGGTATTATCATCGAATTACTAATCACAATGGCATTTTCTGCATTCTTTTCCGGAATGGAGATAGCTTTCGTGTCCTCAAATAAGTTAAGGTTTGAGATGGAAAAATCCAATAATTTCTCCACAAAGATACTTACCGTCTTCTATAATAACCCTAACAATTTTATCTCTACTATGTTGGTTGGCAACAACATAGCCTTAGTCATATATGGTATCCTCATGGCAGAGATAATAGAAAACAAACTGTTATCAGGACTAATAACCAACGAGGCACTACTAGTTGTCATTCAAACAATCATTTCAACATTAATAATACTTATAACAGGGGAATTCCTTCCAAAAACAATATTCAAGATAAACCCTAACCTCACATTGAAATATCTCTGTATTCCAACATATATATGTTATCTGGTACTATACCCTATCAGTAAATTCTCTGCCATGCTGTCAACTTCCATACTGACAATTACAGGTAAAAAAATAAAGAAAGAAGATAGAGAAAAAGCATTCTCAAAGGTTGATTTGGATTATCTTATAGAAAGTAGCTACGACGATACCAGCAACGAAAAGGAAATAGATACTGAAATACAGATCTTCCGCAATGCTTTGGACTTTTCAAGCATTAAAGTAAAGGATTGTATGATTCCAAGAACAGAAATAGTAGCTGTCGAGACCGGTACTCCTAAAAAAGAAATCATGAGAGTATTTGTTGACAGTGGATTAAGTAAGATAATAGTATATCGTGACAATATAGACAATATAATAGGCTATATCCATTCTTCCGAAATGTTCAATACACAGGATGACTGGGAACAAAACATCAAATCTATCCCGGTAATACCGGAAAGCATGGGAGCCAACAAGCTTATGCAACTGCTCATGCAACAGAAAAAGTCCCTAGCCGTTGTTGTAGATGAATTCGGTGGAACATCGGGCGTTATCGCACTTGAAGACTTGGTAGAGGAACTTCTTGGCGATATAGAAGATGAGCATGACAATAAAAACACAATAGCCAAAACTATAAGTGAAAACGAATACATTTTATCAGGCCGACTTGAAATAGAAGATATTAACGAAAAATTTGGTATAGGTCTTCCGGAAAGCGATGAATATCAGACATTAGGCGGACTAATAATAAATGAATACCAAAGAATTCCAAAGCCTCATGAAAATATAGTGATAGACAAATTCCAGTTCAATATTATCAAGGCCACCAATACAAAAATAGAGCTGGTTAAACTGAAAATACAGAAATAAGCATTTTTTTGTATAGAAAATAGCAACTCATAAACATTTTTCGTATCTTCGTGCGCTAATTACAGAAAAACAATAAACAAAAAATAATAAATTTAAATGGCAACTTTACAAACTATTAGAAGCAAAGGACCATTATTGGTCATTGTTATCGGTATTGCCCTCTTCGCTTTCATAGCAGGCGACGCTTGGAAAATATTCCAGCCACATCAGGGAAGGCAAGACATCGGAGAAATTAATGGAGAAAAAATCTCCGCTCAGGATTATCAAAAGCTAGTTGACGAATACACTGAAGTGATCAAACTGACAAATGGTTTGGCATCACTTAACGAGACTCAATTGGCAAGTGTAAAAGACCAGGTATGGCAATCATACGTAAACAACAAACTTATTGCTGAACAGGCTGAAAAGTTGGGACTTACAGTAACTGATGCTGAAATCCAGGCTATCATTGACGAAGGTACACACCCTCTGTTGATGAACACTCCGTTCCGTAACCCACAGACAGGTGCTTTCGATAAGGATATGTTGAAGAAGTTCCTCGTTGACTATTCAAACTTGAGCACAAGCCAGATGCCTTCACAGTATGTTGAATACTATCAGACTATGGGTAATTTCTGGAACTTTGTTGAAAAGACACTCAGACAGTCTGCTTTAGCTGAAAAATACCAGAATCTGATTTCTAAATCACTTATCGCTAACCCTACTTCTGCAGAAGATGCTTTCAAAGCACGTACTGAACAGAGTGACCTGCTTATGGCTGCTGTTCCATATTCAGCTATAAACGACTCTTTGGTTAAAATTTCTGACGATGAAATCAGAAGCTTGTACAATGAAAGAAAGGAACAGTTCAAACAGCTGGCTGAAACTCGCGACATCCGCTTTGTAGATATCCAGGTATTACCTTCGGATGCTGACAGAAAAGCAGTTTTGGACGAAGTGACTGAATATAGCGAACAGCTTAACAATACAACAGCTGATTACGCTGCTTTTATCCGTTCAACAGGATCAAGCGTATCATACTCTGATATTCCTGTCAACAAGTCAGTACTTCCATCGGATGTTGTTGCACGCCTTGACTCAATTGGTATGAACGAAGTTTTCGGCCCATACTACAGTCAGGCTGACGATTCATACAATGCATTCAAGATCATAGCTAAAGTTAATGCTCCTGACTCTATACAGTTCCGCCAGATTCAGGTTTATGCCGATACTGAAGAAAAGACAAAGACTCTTACAGACAGTATATATGACGCTTTGAAAGGTGGAGCAAACTTCGAAGAAATTGCGAAAGTTTATGGTCAGACAGGCGAATCTACATGGGTTAGAGCCAATACTTGGGAAGGTTCTCAGCTTAACTCTGAAAATGAAGAATTCATTAAGACACTTTTAAGCCAGCCTGTTAAAGAAATTGCAAAACTAAACATCGGTCATGCAAACATCATCCTACAGGTAATGAACAAGAAAAGCATGCAGGATAAATACAAAGTGGCTGTGATCAAACGTAATGTAGAATTCAGCAATGATACATATAATGAAGCATACAACAAGTTCAGCCAGTTCGTTGCACAGAGCAACAGCATAGAAGAACTTGAAAAGAATGCAGAAGAATACGGTTACACAGTTATTCCACGTTCTGATTTTTCATCTGCAGAACACTATGTAGGTGGTGTACCATCAACAAAAGAAGTTATACGTTGGATATTCGGTGCTAAAGAAGGCGCTGTATCTCCTCTTTTCGAATGTGGAAACAACGACCACATCATGGTAGCAGCACTTGACAGAATTAACCCAGTAGGTTACCGTAATATCAACTCTGTAGCAGACATGTTGCGTGCTGAAATCCGTCGTGACAAAAAGGCAGAAATGATTATGGCAGACATGAAGTCATGCACTTCAATAGATCAGGCAAAAGCCGTAAAGAACGCTGTCAGCGATACAGTAAAACATGTAACATTCTCTGCACCTGCTTATATATCATTGACTAGAGGAAGCGAACCTGTTATAGGTGCCGTAGCTTCTAAAACAGCCGTTAACGCAACAAGTGCTCCTGTAAAAGGTAATGCCGGTGTTTATATGGTACAAGTATTAAGCAAAGAAAACGGAAAAGAAACTTTTGATGTAAAATCTGAAGAATCTACATTATCAAACATGTATTACAGATTCGCAACTCAGTTCATCAATGATCTTTACCAGAAATCAAAAGTTGTTGACAACAGATACTTGTATTTCTAATATCTAAACGGAATACATAAAAATATACGAAGATATGCCTATTTCGATAATAGGCATATCTTTTTTTATACCCCTGCACCTGAATTAAAAGCCCAAAGCCGATTACTAATAAAACAGAAATCACTTACAAACAATAAATTATCTTCAAAAACTGGACAAAAATAACCAAGAAAAAATTGTTTATATAAAGTATTTAGAGTATCTTTGCAGCCGATTTTAGTCCGACAAGGTAAAAAAGTGACTGCAAGAACCGGTCCACCTTACGGAAGAAACCCGTTTAATATTTATTTAAAATGTACGTAATTGTAGAAATTAACGGTCAGCAGTTCAAAGCTGAAGAAGGCAAAAAACTGTTTGTACACCACATTCAGAACGCTGAAAACGGCGCAACTGTTGAATTTGACAAAGTTTTGTTGGTTGACAACAATGGTAACGTAACTGTAGGTGCTCCTACTGTAGAAGGTGCTAAAGTGGTATGTGAAGTAAAATCTAGCCTTGTTAAAGGTGACAAAGTACTTGTATTCCACAAGAAGAGAAGAAAAGGTTACAGAAAACTGAACGGTCACCGTCAGCAGTTTACTGAATTGACAATCAAACAAGTTATTGCTTAATCATTAAAAACGTAGAAGAAAATGGCACATAAAAAAGGTGTAGGTAGTTCTAAGAACGGTCGTGAATCAGAAAGCAAGAGATTAGGCGTAAAGATATTCGGTGGTTCAGCTTGTAAGGCTGGTAACATCATTGTTCGTCAAAGAGGAACAGTTCACAATCCAGGTAAAAACGTAGGTATGGGAAGTGATCACACTCTTTACGCATTGGTAGATGGTACTGTATGTTTCAAGAAAGGACGTGAAAACAAGAGCTTTGTTTCTGTAGTTCCTTGCGCTGAAGCATAATTACTTTATTAAAAGCATACAATGAGGATATGTCATTACGATATATCCTCATTTTGTTTTATATAAACCGGTGTTTCATGAGCAAAACTGATACAAAAAAACGACCGGACTTTTTCAAATCCGGTCGTTACAAATTATCTTAATATTCAAATTATTCGACAATCATTACCCATCCATAAGGATCGGCTTCATCACCATACTGTATAGCACGAAGCTTGTTATACAATTTTTCGCTTATAGGACCTGGTTTACCATCCTTGGCTATTACATACGATTTATTGTTTTCAAGGTCATCAATACGCTCTATAGGGCTGATAACAGCAGCTGTACCACATGCTCCAGCTTCCTCGAATGTTTCAAGTTCTTCTTCAGCTATAGGACGACGTTCAACCTTTAGTCCCATATCCTCAGCAAGCTGCATAAGGCTTCTGTTTGTGATAGAAGGAAGGATTGATGTAGAAAGAGGAGTCACATATGTATTGTTTTTAATACCGAAGAAATTGGCAGCACCACACTCATCGATATATTTCTTTTCTTTTGCATCCAAGTAGAATTCGCTTGCATATCCTGCATCATGAGCCATCTTGTTTGCACGAAGGCTGGCAGCATAGTTACCACCAACTTTGAATGTTCCTGTTCCAAGAGGAGCAGCACGGTCAAACTGACGGATTATAACATAAGGATTAGTAGCAAAACCACCTTTGAAATAAGGGCCTACAGGAGTAACAAATACTACGAAAAGATATTCACTTGCCGGATGTACGCCTACCTGGGCACCTGTACCGATAAGCAACGGACGTATATAAAGCGAAGCACCGCTCTCATATGGAGGAATGAAACGTTCGTTTGCCTTTACCACTTTCTTTACAGCTTCGCAAAACAGTTCTGTAGGGAATTCAGGCATAAGGATACCGTTACAAGTACTTTGAAGACGTTCTGCATTTGCCTGCGGACGGAACACGCGGATTTTTCCGTCTTTTCCACGATATGCCTTCAAACCTTCGAATGCTTCCTGACCATAGTGCAAACATGTTGCTGCCATGTGGATATTTAATGTTTCTTCCGAACAAAGTTCCAATTCACCCCACTTGCCGTCGCGATAATAGCAACGTACATTGTAATCTGTCTTCATGTAACCGAACGACAAATTAGACCAGTCAATTTCTTTCATAACTTTATTATTTAATATTTTTATGTTCCTGATATTATAACATTGACGGCAAATGTAAGATTTTAATTTACATATTCCAATTTTTACAATAAATATTTAGACCAAAACCCTTAAATACCGGCATGTTGCTTACATTTTTCATTCCTCATCCGAATGTCCGTCATCGAGCATTTTCTTTATTTCTTCGTCTGCCTTATAAAGCTTATCCTTGCAGAACTTTATGAGTTTCTGAGCCTCCTGAAGATTTTCTCCCAACTGGTCGATATCCAGTTCGCCACTCTCTATTTTTGCCACTATCGCTTCAAGCTTCTTCATGGCTTCGGTATATGTTTCTTTCTTTGCAGCCATAACTATATCTTATTTTACTATACTTTTAAATTTACCTGTTGCCAAAACAGTCTCCACCTCATCACCGGATTTAATCTTTGAAGCATCCCTCACAGACTTTCCATTAAGAAGAGTGATACTATAACCGCGTTTCAAGAGTTGTTCCGGAGATGCGGATTTAAGAATTCTCTCCATCAGGTCAATCTTATGAGTTTCTTTTTCCATAACAGAACGAACATACATCAACAGACGAGGATAAACATCCAAACGATGTTGTTCTACCAGAAAACGTTTCTGCCATGACATTACCAGACGCGAATACATACGCTCGCAACGCATATTTTCCCTTTGCAGTCTGGACTGTACCACCAACGGAATACGTGCAACAAGTCTGTTCAGACGTTCCGATTCCGAATTCAGGATGACTGGTATCTCACTACGGAGGCGTTCCGACAAATCATCAAGTCGGCTTGCCGTCTGCAACATCATGCCTATTATGTATTCGGCAGCGGCTGTAGGCGTCTTTACCCTTGTATGCGAAACCATATCAATCACAGTATCATCGCGTTCGTGCCCTATACCTGTTATAATAGGTAGTGGGAACTGTGCACAATGAGCAGCCAAATCGTATGTATCGAAACCGGACAAATCAGATGTTGCCCCTCCACCACGGATTATCACTACTACGTCCCAATTATCTATTTCAGAATATATTCTTTCCAGAGATGATATTATGGTTTCCTCTACCCTGTCTCCCTGCATTATAGCAGGAAAAAGCTTTGTATAAAACACAAAACCGAACTTGTTGGAATGCAACTGGTTGCAGAAATCACCATATCCGGCTGCAGTTGCCGAAGAGATGACAGCTATCCTCTGCAGAGGTTCAGGCATTTCAAGCTCCTTGTTCATTGTCAGGATACCTTCTTCGTCAAGACGCTTCAGAATTCCCTTTCGCCTGCGCGCCATATCGCCTATAGTATATGCAGGATCAATGTCAACAACAGTAAGAGAAAAGCCGTACAATTCGTGAAAGTCAACCGTAACCTTCACCATTACTTTTATTCCGGAAACAAAAGCCTGCCCTGTTTCTCGTTCAAAATAAGGACGCAAACGCATGAAAACACTACTCCAAATCACCCCTCTAGCCTTTGCTATCAAAGCATTGCTTTTAGGATCTTTTTGGACAAACTCAAGATAACAGTGCCCGGAATAATTAGAGCGCACATCGCTCAACTCCGCCTGTATCCAGTATTCGTCAGGCAGAATAGAATGAAGACCTCGTCGAACCAAAGAATTCAGTTCGTATAAAGACATTGCTTCATTTTCCATCATATCTACTTGCTTTTCATCTCCTGCCCTATTCTGTATGCTTTCCACATATCCGTTATTCCATAACCGAATATATTGTCCGGATAATCATACCTGTCAGAAGAACGGTGAACCACATCAATAAGTTCCTTTACAGTAAGCCACGGACAAGCTTGCCAAAGACATGTAACAAGTCCGCAGAATATCGGCGAAGCGAAGGATGTTCCATTACCATATGAAGTTCCTCCATTAGGTCCGGCTATACTAGAATGAAAACCTACCGCCATTACATCTGGTTTTATACGTCCGTCAGCTGTATTACCAACTGAAGAAAAATCAGCATTCACACCGTCTGCATTTACAGCACCTATTGTCAGTACGCCTTCAGCATCTCCAGGAGGTGTAATTTTTTTCCAGCTGGATGAACCTGAATTTCCTGCACTACATACTATAAGCATTCCCTTAGAAGAAGCGATATTGGCAGAACGCGACATAAGCGAAGTGCGTCCGTCAAGATCACGATATCTGTAATTGTCGGACACATTGTCAAAAGAATAATATCCAAGTGAAGTATTCACAACATCTGCACCTACACTGTCGGCAAACTCTACAGCTGCTGCCCAATAATCTTCCTCTGCCGGCTGTTCAGTATCATTATCCTCACTTCTGAGAAGCCAGTAAGAAGCTTCAGGAGCAGAACCAACCATTACCCTAGGCATATTTACAGCCATGCACGAAAGTACTTTCAAGCCATGGTTATGCTCGGCATATATATCAGATTCAGGATTAACAAAATCCTTTGTTCCTAAAATATGAAGCTTACGGAAAAATTTCATTTTGTCCACATTATAATATCCGGCATCTATAACCGCTATATGCATACCTTCTCCACGGAAACCGGCATTATGAAGACTGTCGCCGTGATGAATCTTTATCTGATTGGCAGCCACTCCATAATATTCGTCTGTCTTTTTCCACTTATTTGTTATTTCCTTCTTGCGATCCTTATTTCTTGGAAAAACAGTATCGGGTGAAACCCATACCTTTCTTACATCCATAACAAATGGATTTTGTCTGAATCTTTCTGCCGTTTCTTCATCCTGAGTAAGCATAAGCACAGTATTATTCCACTTACTCTGCATCAGATACTTTCCTCCCTGTTCCACCAAACGGTCAATATAGTTTTTGCATACCGGCAAATCTGTAGAGTCGATACCTATCCCCTGCCTATTTCTACGTTCCAAAGCACGTTCGGACAGAAATTCCTGCGGACGGTCAATGCTATAGGCAGTTGCAGACTTATCTCTCAATGTCACACGATATTTATATGTTTCCGAAAAAGAATGGAAATAGCCGAAAATCAGCGTACAAAAAAATATTACAGTTCTTAAATTCATAGAGTTAATGTGTTATCGGTTACAAAGATATTACAAATAAATAAGAAACAAGAATTATGGGACACAGAAAACGTCTGTCGTTTTAATTGAAACGACAGGGAATTTTTTTTAAACGTATCAAAGGCCTATATTACACACACATTTTTCTT